>JAJUJA010000036.1 GCA_029267355.1 Elusimicrobiota bacterium
AGCGACATCATTTATCATCTTTCGCATGCTGATTGTCGCCGTGCTGAAGGTATTGCTCTGTTTCTTGCCGGCCATATATTCATTATTCTCATCCCTGGGAGGTCTTGAATCGTATGTTCTTTTGGTAGCGCTTAAGGAGCCGCCTATGGCCCATTTGCCGGTTATGTTCAGGTCTACAGGCGCCACAAAGGACATCTCCTTGTAGCTGTAGGCATTTTCAACGGGGTAAGGCGATGTGTCGGTAACAGACTTGTATCTTATGAAATTCTGATTTGACTTATGCTTTGTGTAAATCAGGGACGGATAAATTTCAAATATCCATAACTTATGCTTCATGCCTATATCCAGAGAAGTTTCGCTGTCTTTTTGCTTCGTATTGCCGTAAACCCCGCTTAGTTCTATAACCTTCTGCTTGTCGTATTTCTGCGTTGCATAGGAAATCCCGCCAAAAAAATTATTCCAAGAGGGCCTGATGGAATAGTTGGTCAGCGTCTGGTCATAAAGTCCTCCAGAAACTTCGGCCGCCGCGCCGGGATTTTGAAATTCATTGAGAAGGTCGGTATAGTTGGGAAACTTAATCTTCCTTGAAAGGACTGAGAAAACGGCCAGTCCGTTCCTGTCAGCATCAAAGGTATAATCTGCGGACAGCTGGAAGCCCTTATTATTGCTGTTGTAAAGGCCATTCTTCCATGATTCATTGCTGCCTGTTCTTCTGTAGCCCTTTCCGAAATTGAAAGCGGGTCTTATCCTCAAGGTTTCGCTTATTTTGTAGCGGTATTCAAGATTAAAGGAATGGTCCATGGTTCTTTCGCTGAACTGTTTTGTGTCTTGCGGATTAAATCCGGGGCCTGAGTAATTGAAGCCGTAAAGCACGAAAACGCCGTGTTTTTCAGCGGGAGAAACGAGAAATCCGGCTCTGGTGTCTATGACGCTTCCTGAAAAAATATTCCCGTTTGAAGGCATATAGCCGGCCTGAGTCAGACTCATATCAAAATATGGTGTAAATACTTTTGAGTTTTCCGGCGCCGCCGCTCTGAGGGCGGAAGCCGAAAAAAACGCAATTACAAGAATAAATTTGTTCATGCTGTCTCCTTAAAAATTTACATGGAAATTCCAAACCGGATGGAATACCAGTACGCCTTCCGGGTATATGTTCAGTCCGAGCTCAAACCACTTCCCGTACCAGCTGATTTTGCCGGTTATGACATTTTCATTGAATCCGTAATTAAGCTGCATGCTCCAGTATTTATTTGTCTTTTTTAGAGTTTCCACTCCGAGTATGATAAAATCATCCTCAAAACCGCTGTCAAAACTGTTTATTTTAACTCCTAAAAGATCAGGTTCCTTGCCCTCGGCGAAGCCAAGTTTGGCATTCAATCTTGAATGCTTATAGCCGTAAAATGTCCTGATTTTCGGAGTTACAGAGGAGGTTACAAGAAAGCCGTAATAATGGCCGTTGAATTTGGCGTCGGTTATATCGTCGCTTTGATTTGCTGCCACCTGAGCCAGCACCATATTTTGATATCCGCCTATCAAATCCAGCTGAGGAACGCCCGGAGCCCAGCGTCCTTCCTTGTGAAGGCAAAACTTTGCCGACCCGTTTGCATATCCCATGGGTATGCTTGTAGGGAAAAGGCCGGTTTGTATGCCGAAGGTTTTTCCCGGCGGCAGCGGCGATGTGGCTTCAAGGTCCTGCTGGAAGTCATAGAAAAAGGCCGCAGGATTTGACATTATTTCGCCGACCATCTCCATACCCTTGGCTTCCCAGTCAATAGCAAAGGAAAGCGATCTGAAAAACATAAGAAACGCTGTCAAATATATCTTCTTCATTTATTCCCCTCAGTTTTTAAGATTGTCCAAGGCCGGCAAAACTTTCTGGACTCCTGCCAGAGCCAAATCCGGTATTATAACAAGGTCTATGTTCTTTGAGCCGGCAAAATAATCAGAATTCTTAATTGAGCTTCTGACATTGTCTCTTGTCAAAGCGCTCCAGCCTGAAACGGCCGAAGAATCGAATTGCTTAAAGTAAATTATGCTCTCGCCGGCGCTTTCTTTTAAAAGCGAAAATATGTCATTTCCGGAATTTACAAAATCGTCTTTTCCTCTTATGGCGCCGCCGTTCGATATGACATAATTCTCTCTGGCATACCAGACCAGATTGGCCGTATCTGCGTAATTTCCGCCTTTGGCGTAAAGATCCGCGCTAATCTGATAAAGCAAATCCTGACTTTCGCCGGTTTTTTCATAGAAATTAGTGCAGTTCGGCGTATGGCAGGCCTGAACCTTGCTGAACCAGTAAGCTCCGGAATAGGGCGTGCTGCCGTCTGAATGGTTCAAGACGCCGGAGCCGGCGCCCTTGAAATCAAAATTGACTATTGATGAAAGTTCCCCGTAAGATGAAAGATTCCCGGCCAGCATAACATCTCTGTCCGTCACCTCGCTGTAGTCCTCTCCGTTAGGCCCTGTGCCGGAAAATGTGTAGCCTATGGCGGCCTCGCTGTTTACAAGCTCATCCCTCGCGGCATCGTATTTATAGGCCTCCGCATTAAAGAAAATGGCGCTGTCATCGGTCCGGTTTGCAAAAACAAAAGTCGCCCAGTTCGGATTTACGCTGTTTTTATCAAAAAACGACGGCCACTCAGAAATGCTTTGAGGCAAATCCTTGTTGAAATTCATGGTGAAAACGGCCATATCATACCTGTTCTCAATGCCCTGAGCGCCGTTATATGCAAATTCCGAATACGGCGTGGCCCTGTAATTGTAAACCGGCCTTTTGACGAGATTCAAGAATTGAAGCGTATCAGGCTGAGGCCTCAGAAGCCTCTGATCCACCCTGACAAGATTTCCATGCACATCTCTCAAGGTTCTGCCGGCCTCTATATCCGATTCTCTCCCTTTATAAGCAAAATTTTTGACCATATTTTCTGTTTTAGCGGTCTGGGCGGAAAATTCTCTTATCTGAGCCCTGTCCTGCTGCTTACGGTTTATATCTTCAAGCCTTGCTTTATCGTTTAAGCCGGGGTCCCACTTTGCCAGTCCTTCAATTTCCATCTTCTTGTCCATCATCATTTTCCTGGCCGGCTTGTTTTTTTCCTTTATGGCTATGTATTCCCCCTGCGACAGAGAGAATTCTCTTTCGCCCTTAAGGGGCGGCACGGCATAAGTCATTTTTACGGAGCCGAAAAGAACCTGCAAATTCATTTTGCCTTCCATATCAGTTTCAATAACCAGATCCGTGCCTCTGACTGCGCAAACCGCCGTGGGCGTCCTGAGCTCATATTTTTCCCTTCTTTTCAAATGCGGCACTCTCGCCTTTATCTTTCCGAAGACAAGCCCGAGCCTGGTTATCAAATCTTTTTTTTGCTCCACTTCCATGGCCGTATTTTCCCTCATCCATATAACGGATTTATTGCCCGTATCGAGAACGGCCATGCCGTTTATTCCGGTCTTTACGGCGCCGCCTTCAGGCACTATAGATGAAGGCTGGGCATCAATCCATTCGGAATTGACCGACTCTCTGTATTTGACTTCGCCTTCCATTTTCAGTATTTTGACTTCGCCGGCGAAAAGTCCGGAAGAGAATATTAAAAAGGCAAAAATGTAAATTTTTTTCATATCTATCCCCTTGTCAAACACTTAAATATTAGTATAAAAGGGAGATTTCGTCAATGACAGAAAAGTCACAGTAAACGGCAGGGATTAGAACAGCGGTCCAAGATAGAAATAGAATATCTTTTCCCCGTCTGCGGTTCTGACGGCATAATCAAAGCATAAAGCCATTTGAAAAGTCTGAAGGACAAAAGCCCTGAAGTCAAGGCCTATGCCGACTGAGTTTTTTATATCTGACAGCTTGAAAGAGGAAATCTCTCTCTTATAGTCCCAGCCGTAGGCATTATCCGAAAAAATTTTAAGGTAAAGAGCCTTGAAATAAAAATCAGGGAAAAAATACCACATATGATAATCCATTTGCGAGGCAAAAATTCTGGCTTCAGCGTTATAGTTTAAAACTCTGCTGTTTTCATTTTCATCTCCATAGCGGCGATAGCCCCTTAAACCGTTTATACCGCCGAAATCAAATCTTTTTCTGTCTCTTCCGGAAGAAAAGCCGCCGTAGAACCTGTTGATGAAAGCTGATTTTCTGCTCAAGGGCAAATATTTAACGTATTCAGTTTCCCATACATCGTATTTCTGATTACCGGATAATGATGGAAAGCCTTTCTGAAAAGATAAAACCGCCTTAGAACCGTAAATGGCGCTCATATAAAGCCCGTTTATATCATCTTTCACGAATGAAACCTGAACTGCGCGGGTTTTATTTTTCAAAGAGAATTTGTAGGGATAATAGTATTTCTTCTCATCGTCCTTCTCTATCAGATAAAACTCGGCCCTTCTGTATCTGTCAAAAGGATAAAAGACAGCACCTATATTTCTTAAGTAATCCCTGTCATACTTGAAGCCGTCATCTTCAATAGAGCCGGCATAGTATCTGGAATTTTGAAAGAAATAGGATTTTCTTCTGCCGGAGTAGAGATAGGAGAAATCCGAATTCCAGTAGGGCCAGTAAGAGTTATAGTTCAGAAAAAGCGTAAAATTATGCCTTCCAAGAAAATCTGAAAACTGCGAATAATTGGCGAGAAAAAGGCCTCCCGGCGAGGAAAACATCAGGGCAGGATAGAAAAGGTCCAGAGAGGCTTTAAACTTGTATGGGCCGGAATAACTGAATTTTTCTGTCTGCTGCTCCTGCATGTTTTTTGGCTCCGGCTGTTCAAGCTCAACGAGTCTGGCCTTAAAATCGCCTGTATTTTGGGAATAAATGTCAATTCTGCCCCTTGAAAAAAGCGAGAAGAAAATCTTGTCTTTGTAAACAAAAGGGGTGAAGAAACCGCCTGAAGGTTTGAAAAGCATTTCTACATTATTTCCGTCAATATCGCTTGAAAAGAAAGAGAATAAGCCCTTATACTCGGCCGTAAAGTAAATCTTTTCTCCATTGTAGAACGCATCGTATATGGAAGCGTCAAATGATATAAGAGCTTCTCTTTTTCCGTTTTCATCAATTGAAACGAGATTCCTCGCATAGCCGCCTTCCGTTTCCTCTTCCTGTGAAAAAATAATTTTTCCTTCGCTTAAATAAAACGGAGAGGCCTGATCATTTTCGTCGGAAGTGAGATTTTTAGCCAGAGCAAAATCCGGCTTTCCTTTCTCTTTATCAAAAGGCATTTCGTAAATATCATTGAAAGCCTCTTTCATTGCGACAAAGGCGATTTTATCCCCCGAAGGCGAAAAGACGAATTGTCTTGCCTGCAAAAAACCCTGCGCTTTAGTTTTTGAAAATCTGCCTTTTTGAATGTCATAAAGGCACAAGTAATCTTCATTGTTTTTGACGGCATTGAAAATCAGGTACCTGCCGTCATGGGAAACTGAAAGGGAACGCAGCGGCTTTGTAAATCTTGAATACGGTATATTGTCTATGCCGAGTTTGTCATAAGTTAAAATTTTCTTTTTCCCGTCCTTTAGATTTTCCAGAACTAAAGACGGCGGATGTCCTCTCAAAGTTGAAATATAAGCCAAAACTTCGCCTGCCGGCACATAGACAGGGCTTAAATTGAAATCCGGTATATCATCTGCCGAGGCTGTAAGGCGGGCAGAGTCAGGCGCTTCCTCAAGCCCCTCCTTTTCTTTCTGCATTGAGAACTTCAGCAAAAGATGCTCTCTGAACTTTGAGTCAAATTCCCAGATATTAAGGCCGATAAGCGGCTGCAGTACGGAGTTTATATCATATCTGCTCTTATAGAGTCTCATGGCCATGGCCGGCTTGTCTTTGCCGTATTCCTGCGCCAAAAATCTCACAGCGGCGGCGCCGGTTTTATAAGCCAAAGTCGTCTGATGCGGTTTCAAATGAGAAAAGCCGTGAAGCCGGTAAAGATGCGGCAGGGTTCCGTTCAATACGGCGTCCCTGACATACATCTCCTCCATGGCTCTGTCCTGAGGCCTTGCAGCATACTCTGATATGCCCTCCATAAGCCATAGAGGATACACATATGTCTTGAGTATTCTGGCTGATTTCCAGAAGCCGTCTATCATTATTGAAAACTGAACTTCATGAGCAAATTCATGAGTTATAACCTCTTCAAGCCATGACTTGGAACCGTCAGCCCAGACCATAAACCTGTCTTTAAGCGGCTCGGTCAGCCCTCCCACCCCGTCTGAAACCTGCGCTATGGTATTTTGAAGCATATGATTTGAGGAGGCGTAAAGAAAAAAAGGAATTCTTTTCGACAGTGACGGATTAAGGTAATATGATTGTTCCCTGTAAGCCTTTTCAAGCTTCTCGCTGACAAAGGAAAGCCATGGCCGGCTTTCCTTGTAGTAGTAGATGTCAAAGTGCTGCGTCTTTGATATTTTCCAGTCAAAGTCCCTGTTTATGATCCTGTTTTCGGCAAAAGCGCATACAGAAAAAAATAGATAAGCCGCAAGAAATATTCTCGTCATTTTCCCCGTCTATTTCTTCCCTGAAGAAGAAATCTTTTTTTCAAGCTCGGACATAACAGCCTCGCCTTCGCGGTCAAGGCCGCCTACTTTCCGGCTTTCTTTCAAGGCGTTCAAAGCCGACGTATAATCTTTGAGAGCTATGTAGTCGCGGTATAAAATCTTAAGCATCTCGAGCCTGTCGGGCAGCTCATACTCGCAATTTGCGGCAAAGGCCGATTGAATGACCGTTTCGCTTTCGCGCCATTGCTTCAGCTCGCTCTTTATGTATCCGTCAAGATAATCGGCCCTGCATGACGCCGCAGCAGACATCTTTTTCATTTCAAGAAGCTGCGCCGAGTAATCCATCCCGAGACGCCATCTGGTCAAAATTATATTTTCCAGGACCACAATATCGGAAGTGAAGTCTTCCCTGATTTTTTCAAAAACTTCAAGAGCTTTGTCATAGTCTTTCTTAAGGTAATACGTTTTTCCGAGAGCCAAAGCCGCCTTATAATCCGGCCCTCTGTTATTCAAATATCTTGTCAGTTCTTCGGCGGCATAGTCATAAAAGCCCAGATATGAATATATATTCCCCAGGTAAAAGAAAGTCATGGGATCAAGGAAACCTTTTTCCCTGGCCGTTTCAAGATCCGAAGCGGCGTCTATCCAGTAAGAGGTCCCCATAAAATACCTTAAGCGGCCTCTCTCAAAAATTGATTTTATATCAGAAGGATTTTTTTCTATTTTGCGGGTGAGCTTTTCAATTTCTCTGGCGCCGTATTCCGGGGACACGCTCTCATCTTTGGAAGTCGAGTTTCTTGCGTAGAGCAGAATCGCGATCGCGGAAATTATCAAAGCCGCCAGCAGTAAATACAACGGCTTTAAGGAGCTAAATCTTCCCTTGATCGCCGGCATTTTCATCTGCCTCTGTAAGTATCTGGCCAAGGGTAAGCTTCGGAGCGCCTTTCAAATACTGCTGAACTCTTTTTCTGTCTTCAAGTTCCTGATAGCGTTTCATTGACAGCTTCAGCTCATATGTCTGAGGATTCACTCCCACTACAACGGCATTGACTTCCTCGTCTTTCTGCGGGACGCCGTCATAGCCGTAATCCGTCTCAGGAATAAAGCCGTAAATATCGGAAACCACATGGGCTTTGAGTCCGCCTTCAACCGGCTCAACTATTTTGACCCTGAGGCTGGTTTTGAAAGGAAATTTTCTTTTAAGCAGATCAAGAGGATTGGGCATGGTCTGTTTTACGCCGAAGACAAGCTTCTGATTTTCCTTGTCGGCCTTGAGCACCTTTACCTTTATTCTCTGGCCCCTTTTATACGACTTCAAAGCTTCCTGCGGGTCCTTCCAGGCAAGGTCTGAAAGATTTACAAACCCATCCATTCCCTGGTATCTGACAAAAATCCCTGAGTCTATCACCTTTGAGACCACTACTCTGGCGACCTGGCCTTCCCTGGTCTGGCTCATCACTTCCTGTCTTCTTATTTTTTCATCTTCTTCAAGCACCTGGCGCCTTGAGACGATTATTTTCCTTGCCTTTGCGTCCATGTCCGTCACATAAAATTTTACCTTGGCGTTCACGGGCAGGTAATGCCTTGGAGAGCCGCCGAGCTCGGAAAGAGAAAGCGGCATAAAACCCCTTAAACCTGAAACATCAACTATGTATCCGCCCTTTACATGCTCCGTAACGCGTCCTTTTATTCTTTCTTTGGCGGCAAAAGCTTTTTCAAGCCACTGCCATGAGATTTTCTCTCTGGCTTTTTTATGAGACAGTATCGTGCTTCTGTTTTCATCGCCTTTCTTTTCAAGAACGGCCATCACCTCTTCGCCCGGCTGAGGCAATTTCCCTTCAAATTCGCTCACCGGTATAACGGCTTCCTTTTTTTCGCCTATATCGGCGAAAACATACTCGGAATTTACTTCGACCACTTTTACCTGTATTATTTCCCTTGAATAAAGCTTGTCATTTACTTCGCCCTGCTGAGATAAAAGCTGCTCCATCGACATTTCTTCTTCCGGATTGGCGCCGCCGGAGTCAACTTTCTTTTCTTCCATATCATTCATACTGTCTCCTTGAAAAATAACTTTCAAAATCAATCTTTTCTTACTCAAGAGAAAATATCTCTTCCATTATAAGGCCGCTGGCTTCTTCATAATCCTTCTTTGAGCTCAAAACAGCCTGTGAAACAGGTTTACCGAACACAATAACTATTTTACCTAATTTTGAGAAGTTTTCGGTATTGAAAATTCTTACAGGCAAAACCGCAGCTCCTGACTTGACAGCCAGAAAAGCCGCCCCGCCCTTAGGCTCCACTTTTCTGCCGGCCGCTCTGGTGCCTTCCGGAAATATCGCCAGACAGCCCCCCTCCTTTAAAACGGCAAGACCGGCCCTTAAAGCGGATATATCCCCGCCGGGAGCTTTTCTGTCAACAGGAATGGCGCCAAAATGCGAAAAGGCCCTGCCCAGAATAGCGGGAGAGAACAGCTCCTTTTTGGCGAGTATATTAGCCTTTCTCTTAAGAGCCAGAAACGACATTAAAACCGGCGGATCCGCATTTGAATTGTGATTGCAGGTCACAAGCAAAGGCCCGGAAGCGGGAATATTATCCAATCCCTTGACTTTTATTCTGTAAAAAATCCTGAAAAAAACGCGCAAAGCAAGAAGAACCGCAAATCTCATCTTCCTTCCATAACTGCCCGAAAAGCGTTCACCATCGCCTGACAGACCTGCTCTTTGCTCATTGAGGTTGAATCTATGTACACGGCGTCTTCAGCTCTTTTAAGCGGGTTATGAGCTCTTTTGGAGTCCTGCTCATCTCTGGCTATTATCATCTTAAGTATCCCTTCATAGTCAGCTTCAAGTCCGGCCTGCTTAAGCTGGGCAACGCGCCTTGAAGCTCTGGCCTGAGGCGAGGCATCCAAATAGAATTTGAGGGGAGCGTCAGGAAAAACATTCGTGCCGATATCTCTGCCTTCCATTACTATCCCGCCTGCAGCTCCTATCTCCCTTTGTTTTTTTACAAGAAATTCCCTTACGGAAAGAAGCCTGGCCACGGAACTTGTCGCCTTGCCTATCTCTTCATCCGAAAGTTCCCTGTCCAGAGGCCTGCCGTCAAGGTAAAGCAAAGGCTCCGGTCCCTGAACCGGTTTAAAACTCCAATCGGATGAAACTGCCAGCTTAAGCAGCGCCTGTTCGTCGGAGGGAGAAATCCCCTTTTCAAGGGCCTTAAAAGCCAAAGCTCTGTACATTTTGCCGCTGCTTATGAACATATAGTTTATTTCGCCGGCGAAGCTCCTGCCCACGCTTGATTTGCCGACGCCTGCGGGGCCGTCTATGGCAACTACTATTTTTCCGCTCATTTTGCCGCCGACAAAGTTTTAGGGAGATTGTCGGCATTCTCAATGCCGAGTTTTCTGAGGGGACGCACCCATTTTGTAAAATTTGACGGTCTTAAAGAGTATTCATGAACAAGCCTTACCACTTCGGAAACGGGCTTATAAGATTCCCAGTTTATCCTCAGCACTCTTACTCCGGCGTCTTCCATTTCCTCTATGAACTGATAATAGTTTTCCTGAAGGCTTTTGAGATAATCCGGAGAGATCGTTCTCTCCATCTCTCTGCCTCTCATTTTTATCCTTGAAATGGCCGTATCCACGCTGCAGTCGAGAAATATCATAAGCTGAGGGAATACCAGCTCTCTGAGCACCATATTGTCAAAAAGGTCAAGGTATGTATTGTAATCCAGATCGCTTATAAGCTTGTCGGGATGCTGATTGAGCATTCTGGCAAAGATGGTATCCTCCCATATAGTCCTGTCCTGAACAACGCCTCTTATCTTGCCGAGGCTTATCCTTGAGACAAATTCCCTGTGCTGCCTGAAACGGTGATTCAAAAGCCACACCTGCATTATGGTGCCGTACTTTTTCATATCGCCGTAAAATTTTGCCAGATAAGGATTGCCTCCCACCTCTTCCAGAACCGGCTCAAAGTTGAGAGCCTTGGCCAGCTCCATAGTCAAAGTAGACTTTCCTACGCCTATTATTCCAGCTATACCTATATAACCTTCGGCAAACATAAGTCCTCCGCGCGGGCAACCCCGGGAAAAAATTTCAATAAATCAGAGATTTTAACGCTCTTTCGGAATCAGCATTTCAAAAGGGCTTAAAATAATTTAACAAAATTTTTCAAACTTAAAAAAGAGCATCACTTCTTGGTGTCTATATCCTGCTCAACGCCTTTTATGGCCAGCAGCACATCGTCAGGATTGCTGGCTGCGCTGACCACATCTTCAAGTTTGGCCAGCCCCTGCTTGTAGATATTCACCAGAGACTGATTAAATGTCTGCATGCCGTAATAAGCGCCTTTCGCTATGGCCTGAGACACGGCATCCATATTGTTTTCCGCTATCATCTTCTTTATGTGCGGAGTATTTATCATTATCTCAACGGCCGGAAGGCGGCCGCCTTTGGAAGAAAGGATAAGTCTCTGAGAAATTATCCCCTTCAAGGTTTCAGAAAGCTGCATCCTTACCTGCGTTTGCTGATGCGGAGGATAAAGGTCTATGATCCTGGATATTGTCTGAACGGCGTTCAAGGTGTGCATTGTGGCAAAAACCAGATGTCCTGTTTCAGCGGCGGTTATGGCGGCCTTTGTAGTTTCAAGATCTCTCATTTCGCCGACCATTATAACATCGGGGTCCTGTCTCATCGCGCCTCTCAAGGCGTCGACGAAACCGTTCGTATCAAAGCCTATCTCCCTCTGGCTTATAACGCTTTTTTTATCTTCAAAGGTAAATTCGACCGGATCCTCTATCGTTATTATATGCGCCTGCCAGCTCTGATTGAGATACTCTATCATAGCGGCCAGCGTGGAAGATTTGCCCGAACCGGTTATGCCGGTCACAAGTATGAGCCCTCTTTCATTCAAAAGAAGTTTCCTTATAGACTCGGCCGGGAGTTTCAGTTCTGAAAAATTGGGTATTTTGAAAGGTATATGCCTTACGGCTATGGCCGGACGGCCTTTCTGAGTGAAATAGTTCAATCTGAAACGTCCGAGCTCCTTCACCTCATAGGAAAAATCAACTTCCTTGTTCTCTTTAAGTATCGCCTTATGCCTTTCGGTCAAAAGAGGCTGAGCAAGAGCTGCCACCTCGGCTGAGGTCATTACGGAAGAATTTATGGCAGTAAGCTCTCCGTCAAGACGCAAATACACCGGTCCATCGCCCCTGACATGCAGGTCGCTGGCATTGTTTTTTATCATCAAACGCAAAAGCAGGTCAAGCGTTATAGCCATATTTAGTCCAGCACCCTCGGTTTCCTGAGATTTTTGCTTCTTAAAATGCCGTTTGAAGCCGGCGCAAATTCAGCCCTTTTAACGCCGTAAGCCCTTGAAACCGGCTTTGAGGAAACCGAAGAAAAGGGCAGGGATGAAAAACCGGTGGCAATTACCGTAACGGCAAAATTTTCATCATCCCCGTTATCGCGGGGGTCAAGATAAACTCTGCCGAATTTTATCTTTACATCCTCATTGCTGACCGCCTTTCTGACATACTCCGCAGTCTCCTCAAATTCGGAAAGCCTGAAATTGCTTCTTTCGGCGCTCATATGGACTATAAGACCGGTGGCATCGGATATGTTTGAATTTTCAAGCAGCGGAGATTTCAACGCCTCTTCCACCGCTTTTATATGCCTCTGTTCGCCGGATTTTTTCCCTATCCCTATAAGAGCGTTGCCGGAATTTTTCATTATCGCTTTTATATCCTGAAAATCCACATTCATTTCCCCGGGCACATAAATAACGTCGGTTATGCCTTTTATGGCATACTTAAGCACATTGTTGGGCCCGGCAAAAGCGTCTTCCACATTCACTTCAGGCTGAAAGCATTCGGCAATTCTGGAGTTCGGTATTATTATCATTGAATCCGTATATTTTTTCATCTCCTCAATTCCGGCTTCCGCAATATCCATTTTGGGTCTGCCCTCATAGGAAAAGGGCTTTGTCACCACTCCTACTATGAGTATGTCCTTGTTTCTTTCTCTGGCTATTCTGGCAATTTCCGGAGCGGCGCCCGTTCCGGTTCCTCCGCCCATCCCGGCGGTTATAAATATCATGTCGGCGTCCGAGACCATTTGCGCAATATCTTCGCAAGATTCCTGAGCGGCCGCCCTGCCTATTTGCGGGTCTCCGCCCACCCCGAGGCCTTTGGTGATCTGTTCGCCTATGGTGAATTTTATCGGAACCTTATTTTTTGTAAGAGCCTGCCTGTCCGTGTTAACGGCTATAAATTCTATATTTTTTATCTTCTCGCTGGCCATGAAGCTGACTATATTGCCGCCGCCTCCGCCAACGCCTATAACCTTTATTTTTGCTTCATCCATTCTTGTATCGATATCCGGCATATTTACCTCAGGAGTTCCTTAACGACTGAAATCCATCTTTTAAAAGAGCCGTATTTTTTCTTTGCGGGCTCAAATTCATTTCTGTCCCTTATCAGAGGCGGATATGACGCCACGGCTATCGCTGAAAAATATTTCTGATTTACGGCATTTTCATCTTCCACTATGAAAAGCTCCGGATTGAGAGTGCCGAGCCTTGTTTCGTTTATGTCAAAGAATCTTGTCACTGCCTCAGGCATTCCTTTTAACAGCGCGCCGCCGCCCGTTATGACAGCATTATTTATGTAAGCCAGAGGCGGCTCTTCATTAGGATTCTGCTGGGTCTCAAATTCGCTCTTTACGGCCTCAAGAATATCTTCGAGCGCAGGCAGCATAATGCCTTTAAGCTCTGAGATATGAACCTTTTTCTTCCTTATATCGTCCATGGCCACGACTTCAACAGTCTCAGGAAACTGCTGGTCCTTCACGGCGCTTGAAAGAGCAAAACCGTATTTTTCCTTAAGCATTTTGGCCGAGGATGATGAAATGGTGAAATGATTTGAAATGGCAAGCGTCAGCTCATCCATACCGACAGGCAGCTCCTTTGAAAAAAATATCTTTCCCTTCTTGTATGCCGCCAAAGAAGTTGTCTCAGCGCCGAAATCTATGAGCAGACTGCCTATCTTCTTTTCTTCCTCGCTTAGGATCATCTCGCCAAGCGGATAGATATGGTAAACCGGCTCATTGTATTGAAATCCGGAAGAAGCCACAACCCTGGATATATTGCTTATGTCGCAGACGGAGGTATGAACTATATGCGCCTTAACTCCCAAAGGGGAACCTTCATGCCCCACCGGATTTTCATAGCCGGTTTTTTTATTTATTGAAAATTCCTGGGCTATCACATGTATGATGTCTCTGTCTTCCTTTATATGAAGGGCCTTGGCGTTCTCTATAACATTGTAAACGTCTTCGATATTTATCTCTTTGTCGGTCCTTATTATATTGGATACGCCTTCATTGTTCAGCGACTGAACTGATTCGCCCCTTATTCCGACATTCAATTCGGCTATGCCGCCCGGCGCTATTTTATCTTCTATCTCCCCCATAACTGCGCCTACCGCGTCGGAGACTTTGTGTATATCCATCACTATCCCTCTTTCAAGCCCTTTGGGCAAATCCAGAGAGGAAACCGCCTTTATCCTTATTCTGCCGCCGCCGTCCTCGCATACCGCGGCAGCGCTTATAGACCTGCTGCCGATGTCCAGTCCTACAAAATAATTTTCCTTGGGCATATAATATCAACTCCTGAATGTGAAAAAAAAGGAAACACTTCGCCTCACGAAAAATGGAATAAAACTTCTGCTAATATTTTATCTTAAAAAACGAAAAATGACAAACAAAAATTGCGGCAAATGGAAAGACGGCTATTTTTTTGCCGACACCACTATCTTGCCGCTGTCAAAAAATCTCAAATCTATCCTGAAAGGCCCCTCGCTTTTTCCCTTAAGGTCCTCGAAAACCGATCTAATTCTGTCAAATTTTTCCTCTGTAAATCTGTAATCGCCCCAATTTATCTCATTTGAATCCTGCAGAAAAACCACGGGGCTTGAATTTTTCCCCTCATAGGAAACCCCTTCGAGGTCAAAACCTTTTTTATCCGCCGTCTCCTTAAGTTTCATAATAAAGGAAGCGAAATCAGCCCCGAAAGAACAATCTGAGCGGCAGGCCACGCTTAAAAATTCTCCCTGCTGTGCCTGATTTCTGGCCAGCTTGCCTGATTCAAGCATATACAGGTCAGCGGAATCCTTAATTTTGGCAACAGGCCTTTCAAGAACCCCTGAAACGCTCAAGCTGCCGGTAACGGAGCTGCGTTCAATCTTCAGGCCTGTGACAAAGGGATAGCGCGCAGAAAGATAGGCGTAAACGGATTTTTCGGACTTCTCATCAAATTTTTGGCCTATAAACGAGGACAAATATTTCTTGACTTCAGCATTCAAAGAAGTTTCCCGGAAATCGGCGTTCACGGAGCTTATCCTTTCTCTGGAAAAATTCATCGCCGCCGACAAGCTTTTTCTGACAGTGCCGTAAAGCGAAGGAGATGCGGCGGCTATGCCGGCGATGAAAAGCAGAAACAGAACCCTGACGGCTATTTCCTTTTTTCTCTTGAATCTCAGTTTAGGTTTATATTTCCTTCTCATCCGCCTGCCTGGCTCCTGTAAGGTAATTATATATCTTTTGACACAGCTTGCCAAAATTGTATATAATCTAAATGTCCCGATGAGGGATGACGTTTGCGCCCGTAGCTCAGGGGTAGAGCATCCGCCTTTTAAGCGGGTGGCCGCGCGTTCAAATCGCGCCGGGCGCATAACGCGGGGGATTTAAAACAGTGAAGAAAGGCTTTACTCTCATAGAACTTCTGGTGGTCGTACTGATAATAAGCATACTTGCCGCCGTGGGCATACCGCAGTATTTCAAAGTGGTTGAAAAGGCCAGAGTGTCTGAGGCCAAAAGCATGTTTACGAACATAAAAGCTTCACAGGAAAGATTTCTGGCCAAAGGCGGAACTTATACGAACAATTTTGGAGATCTGGACATAATACTCAAGGATTTTGCCGGGAATGACTGTTCGCAAATAGCGCCTTGCCAGATGAAATATTTCACTTTCTCAATGACCGCCAACGGCGCCGTTGATTTTTCCATAATAGCGGAAAGAAATGAGGGCTCTCCGGCCAGATACGGAGCTTACAATATAGTTTACAACGGCCCTGTGGGCGATATATTCGGCAGCGATCCGATAATAGACGAGGAATTGCTGAACTAGCGTTATTGACAGTAATTCGCATTTATTTGTATATTTTGGAATATAACCAGGTCAGGAGGAAAAAGAATGAAAAATAACAGGAAGGGCTTCACCCTTATAGAACTGCTGGTCGTCGTACTCATCATAGGAATACTTGCGGCTGTAGGCATACCGCAGTATTTCAAAGTCGTGGAAAAGTCCAGAGTTTCTGAAGCGCAGAATATGTTC
>JAJUJA010000088.1 GCA_029267355.1 Elusimicrobiota bacterium
ACCGCTCTGAGTCCCGAACTTTCTCCCAAAGACGGAAGCTGATAGAAGGGAACATTTCCCCCTCCGGATATCCATTCCATTTCATATCTTACCGCCGTCACCTGTCTGCCTGAAAAAAAATTATAGTACTTCTTTACCTGCGCTTTATATAAGGCGTAAGAATGAGAGGAAAGCGGAGTTGCGGAAATGTCAGCAGAGAAGGAAAGGAAATTTCCTATTTTAGGCAAAAACGGATGATCCGTGGTGTCGAGAAAAAACGATATGCCGTTTAAAAAAAATTTTTTTCTTTGAGAGGACTGAGAAAAATCAGCCGGATATCTGGAAAAAAAAGTTGAAGCTGAACCGAAAGGGCCGTCCTTTATCCTCTTTTCAAAATAAGCGGAACGCAATTCCGCTTTCATTTTACCGAAAAGAGACATGCTCGCCGCGGCTCTCAGACCTCTGTTATCGAGGACATAATTTTCTCCGAAGGAATCTTTCGTATCAGGACCGTACCCGTAGAAGGAATATTTAGGGTCGAGATAGTCGAAGGCGTAAATATCAAGAGTTCCGTTTTTCCCGGAAAAGGAGTCACTATAGTACCAGAAAACAGCTTCTTTCCTCGGCCCCTCGGCTTTGGAGAATCTGACCATGGCCAGTTCCCCCTTTTCAATGAAAAGATAGTGCCTATAAGAAAATTCATCTCCCAGCTTCTCGCTTCTTTGGTAAGAAGGGGCTATAACAGCTTTTATCGGGTTCTCGTCATTTGAGGATTTGAAAACCGCGGCCGGCATGATGCCGTAAGCTGAGCCGAGATCCTTGTTGTTCTGAAAAATCGGAATGGTAAGCACATCTGTGCGTCCCAGGCTGAATGAAAGCGCGTCCGAGAGCTTTGTTATGAAATTGTTTTTGAGTATCTTTACCGCTTTAGTCTCCGGCTCTTTTGTCTGAGATGTTTGCGGAAAAACGTTTGATACCGCGAGAAAAACAAGGAGTATGATCATTTGTAAACTGCCGCAAGCTTTGAAACAGGCATTTTTCTGCCGGAGCCGAAGGATTTTTTTGATATCTTAATGCACATCGGGAGCTGTTTTCTTTTGTATTCGTTTATCTCCAATCTCCTTATTATCTTCTCCGCCAGGTCTCTCTCTTTTTTGGGAAAACTTGAAAACGGCGCGGAATCCTCAATATAGGCCCTTATTATTTTGTCCAGCTTGTCATAAGGCGGAAGGTCATCCTGATCTTTCTGTCCCGGCTTAAGCTCGGCGGTAGGAGGCCTTAAAATTATTGAACGGGGTATTATTTCCCTTTCGCAGTTTATATGCTGCGCCAGAGAATAAACTTCTGTTTTAAGCAAATCTCCTATGGGGGCCAGGGCTCCTGCCGTATCGCCGTAAAGCGTGCAGTAGCCCATGGCTATTTCAGATTTATTGCCGGTGGTAAGAACGAGGCAGCCTTCTCTGTTTGAATGCGCCATGAGCAGGCAGCCTCTTATTCTTGATTGAAGATTTTGTTTCGCCAGATCTATGTTTTTCTCATTGTAGCCGAGTTCCTTTATAAAGGAATCGTATATCGCCGATATTGGATTTATTTTCGTTCTTATTCCGAGATTTTTTGCTAAAAGCAGGGCATCTTCAATGCTTTGCTTTGAGGTGTAAGGGGAAGGCATTAAAACCGCAAGAACATTTTGAGCCCCGAGCGCCTCGGCAGCCAGGCAGGCGACCACTGCCGAGTCTATTCCGCCGCTTAAGCCGATAGCGGCTTTCTTAAAGCCCTGCTTGAAAAAATAATCCCTGATTCCAAGGACCAGAGCTTTTCTTATATCCGACTCATAATCGCGCGGCTGAGTCTCTGATTTTTTGAAGGAAGTTCTGCTGTCTATGAAGACGCAGGACTCGGCGAAGGCCGGGCCGTTCTTTAAAAGTTTCCCCTCCTTTGAAAAGAAAAGAGTTTCACCGTCAAAGACCAGCTCGTCATTTGCTCCGCAGCAATTCACATAAAGTATGGGAATTTTTCTTTTTTTGGCCAGGGCTGAAAGAATATTTTTTCTCTCCCTGCCTTTATTTTTATAAAAGGGAGAGGCGGAGATGTTTATCACAAAATCTGCGCCCGACCTGACGCAGTCAAGCAGAGGATTTTCCCTGTAAAGCTCTTTGCGCGGAAGAAGCGAAGTCCCCGCCCATATATCCTCGCAGACTGTAATAGCGAACTTTTCGCCCCTGTAGCTGACAATTCTGCCGCCTTTCCATGGCTCAAAGTGTCTGGCTTCGTCAAATATGTCATACACAGGCAAAAGCGTCTTGCCCGTTACCTTTTTTATAAGGCCGCCGGAAGCAAAAATCGCGCAATTCAATATGCCCTTACCTTTGGCTGAAGGATTTCTAATGGGTGCGCCGAAAATGCAGGCCGGCCCGTTTTTTGTCATGGCCGCCCATTCTTCAGCCTTCCTTTCGCAGGCTTTTATGAAATCAGGATTGTCAAGCAGGTCGAGAGGCGGATAGCCGCAGACGGACAATTCGGGAAATACCGCCATATCGCAGCCGGCGGCGGAACTTTCCCTGTAGAACTTTAAAGCTTTTGAAAGATTCCCTTCAAGGTCCGCTATTTTTGAATTTAACTGAACGGCGGCTATTTTCATGGAATTGATTATATAAAATTTGCCAAGAGAGCCGCCAATATGCTAATATTATTCCATAAAGAGGCTTAAGAAAGTCCCTTTTTGTAAGTAAAGTTGCAGTATTACTGGAGGCTAAGACTAATGTTCAACGTATCGATGAAAGCTATGCTGGAAGCCGGAGTTCATTTCGGCCATCAAACATATAAATGGAATCCCAAAATGTCCCGTTTTATTTTCGGAGAGAGAAACGGAATACACATAATGGATCTTCAGAAAACTCTCAAGGAATTGAAGAAAGCTTATTCTTTTGTGGAGCAATGCGCCAAGGAAGGAAAGAATTTCCTTTTTGTGGGCACCAAGAAACAGGCGAAAGAGATAATAAAGGAAGAGGCCCAAAGGGCCAATGTCCCCTGCGTCTATGAAAAATGGCTGGGCGGAACGCTGACCAACTTTGACACTATCAGAAAGTCTCTCAGAAGACTTGAAGAGCTTGAAGAGCTTGAAACAAAGGGTTATTTCAAGGTAATGGCCAAGAAAGAGGTCTCAAGGCTTACCAAGGAAAAAAACAAGATACTTAAGGTCCTTTCCGGCATAAGGAACATGAAGACCATTCCCGACGTCATGTTCGTTGTAGACCCTGTTGAGGAAGCCCTTGCCGTTAAAGAAGCCAGGAAACTCGGCATAGTCACAGTGGCCGTTTGCGACACGAATGCCGACCCCGAAACCGTTGACTGGGTCATACCTGGAAATGATGATGCCGCCAGATCCATAAGACTTTTCTGTTCCGTTATGGCGGACGCCGTGGTTTCAGGAAGAGAGCTCAAAAATGCTCAGGCGCAGCAGCCTGCCGAGCAGGAAACAGAGGATGAAACGCAGGAATCAGCCGATGAACAGCAGCAGGTTGAACAGCCGGCCGAACCAGAGTCGGTTGAAACCGAAAACAAGTAAAAGGAGAATTTTATGTCAGCCGCTATAAGCACAGAACAGGTGATGACTTTAAGAGCCCAGACGGGCGCGGGCATAATGGACTGCAAAGCCGCATTGAAAGAGGCCGAAGGCGATATGTCCAAAGCCGTTGAGATACTCAGGAAAAAAGGCATAGCCGGGCTGGCCAAAAGGGCCGGCAGGACCATGAAGGAAGGCGTGGTTGAAGTCAATATGGCCCAGAATAAATGCGCCATGGTTGAGATAAACTGCGAGACCGATTTTGTGGCCAAGAATCCCGATGTAAAAGATTTTGCAAAACAGCTGGCCGCGGATATGCTTGTAAATCCGGCTTTGGCCAATCCTTCTGAAAGCGAAGCCGCGAAAGAAAAGCTTCAGAATCTCGCGATGAAGACCGGCGAGAACATGATAATAAGGCGCGGCTGCGTGATAAATCTTTCCCCCGACTCAGTGCTTGGGACTTATGTTCATACTGATTCAAAAAAGGCTGCCGTTGTGGAGCTTTCCTTTACCGGGGACGCTTCAAAGAAGGAAGCGGTTCTTTCCCTCGCCAAAGATCTTGCCATGCAGTGCGTAGCCATGGCTCCCAAATGGCTTAACAGGGAAGATGTGCCTGCCGAAGTGATCGAGAAGGAAAAGGAGATTTACAAGGCTACGCCTCAGGCCCAGGGAAAAAGCGAGATAGCTTTGGGCAAGATGCTTGAAGGCAGAATAAAGAAATTCTATGAGGAAAGCTGCTTGAATGAGCAGGCTTTTATAAGGGATCAGAAAGTCAAAATAGCCGACCTTATAAAATCAAAATCCGCTGAATTGGGCGGAGCTCTTTCAATAAAGAGATTCGTCTGCTATATGGTGGGTGTAGAATAAGTCTAAAATGAATATTTATAAAACCGCTCTTCAATTGAAAAGAAGGGCGGTTTTTTCTTTTTTACCCTTTAAGGAGGTTTTATGAAAAGAGTTTTGCTTAAGCTTTCCGGCGAAGCGCTGTCCATGTTTTGCGAAGAAAAAAAATCAATAACTCCGCAGGCGCTTAATTTCATAGCTTCCGAGATAAAACAGGCCTATGACGGTAAAATACAGCTGGCTTTGGTCATAGGCGGCGGTAATATATGGCGCGGCGCAAAAGACGGACACGGCAAAGTTGACAGGGTAACCTCTGACAATATGGGCATGCTTGCCACCGTTATCAATGCCATGGCCCTTCAGTCGGCTCTTGAAAATCTGGGTATAGTTACAAGAGTGCAGACAGCTATAGAGATTTCCAGAATAGCCGAGCCTTTCATAAGGAGAAAAGCCATAAGGCATTTGGAGAAAAAGAGGGTCGTAATTTTCGCCGGCGGAACAGGCAATCCGTATTTCACGACGGACACTGCAGCTTCCCTTCGCGCAGCCGAGATAGGCGCCGACCTCATAATAAAAGCCACTCAGGTTGACGGCGTCTACACTGCGGACCCTAAAAAAGATTCAAAAGCCCGGCTTATAAAGGAAATATCCTATATGGAGGCGATAAATAAAGGCCTGAAATTCATG
>JAJUJA010000101.1 GCA_029267355.1 Elusimicrobiota bacterium
AAATTTTGAAAAACTCATCAAGGACAAGGTGCTTATAAGGGAGGAAAAGCCGGTTTTTTATGTTTACAGGCTTGAAATGGGGCAGCACACACAGACAGGCATTGTGGTAGGCGCCTGCGTCGACGATTATGATGCCAACAGGATAAGGAAACATGAATTCACAAGACCTGTGAAGGAAGATGACAGAGTCAATCAGATAAAATATGTTCAGGCGCAGACAGGCCCTGCCTTGCTTGCTTATAGGCAAATTCCTGAAATAGACGCGATAATTAAAAAATACTCCGCCAAAGAGCCGCTTTTCTCCGTTAAGGGCATAAATGATGTAAAGCATACGGTCTGGATAATAGACGGCGAAAATGACATAAGGTTCATAAGCGAAAGATTTGAGGATGAAAATGCGGTTTATATAGCGGACGGACATCATCGCTCCGCCGCCGGCTCTAGAGTAAAGAAAATGATGGTTCAGCAAAGAGGCTCTCACCACAGGGGAGATGAGCCGTATAATTGCTTTCTGGCCGTCGCTTTTCCCGCAGACGAAATGAAAATATGGGATTATAACAGAGTGGTGAAAGACCTCAACGGCCTTGACGAAAAAACTTTTATGGCAAAACTTGCTGAAAATTTTGAGATAATACCTCTTGAAAAGGCCCAAAAACCCTCAAAAAGAAGAGAGTTTTCCCTCTATCTGGGCGGCCGCTGGCATATGCTCAAGCTTAAAAAAGAGCCGGCCTCAAAGGACCCGGTTGAGCTTCTTGATGTAAGCGTTCTGTCGGACCTTGTGCTGGATAAAATTTTAGGAATCAAAGACCTCAGGAAATCAGACAGGATAGATTTCGTCGGAGGCATAAGAGGATTGGCTGAACTTGAAAAAAGAGTGAATTCCGGAGAGATGAAAGCGGCTTTTGCGCTTTATCCCACATCAATAGAAGAGCTTATGGCCGTGGCTGAGGAAGGCAAGGTAATGCCGCCTAAATCTACATGGTTTGAGCCGAAGCTCGCTGACGGACTTATTTCAAATCCTCTTCTATAAGAGATAAAAGTTCAAGCTCCAGCGCTTCCTTTTGGCGCTCAAGCTGGCGGGCTTTTTGGGAAAGCTCGGCGACTTTTGAATAATCCTGATATATCTCAGGCCTTGAAAGTTCTTCGCCGAGCTTTTTTATTTCATTCAAAATTTCAGGCAGGATCTTTTTTTCTATTTCTTCCATTCTTCTGGCTTTTCTTCTGGCCTCGTTTTTTTTCTCCTTTCTTTCATCCCAGCCCGATTCATTTTGCGCCGGTCCTTTCCTGGGGGATTTCTCCTGAGATTCCTCTTTCATTCTTGAAGAGAAATAGTCATAATTTCCCGGATAAATTTTTACGCAGCCGTCTTTGACATGTATTATATTGTCGCATATGGAATTTATGAAATGAAGGTCATGGCTTATAAAACAGAGCGTACCGGTATAATCTTTCAGAGCTGAAATAAGGGCCTCGCAGCTTCTTATATCAAGATGAGTGGTAGGTTCGTCAAGAAACAGCGCGTTAGGGGGATTTAAAAGAATTTTGAGAAGGCTTAATCTGGACTTTTCCCCCCCTGAAAGAACAGAGTTTTTTTTGAAAACATCGTCGCCTCTGAAAAGGAAAGAGCCGAGCGCCGTCCTGATCTCCGATTCTTTCATATGAGGAGCCGCAGCACGCGCCTCTTCAAGAACTGTTTTATCGAGGTCCAAAGTTTCCTGTCTGTGCTGAGAGAAATACCCTACCTCCACATTCACGCCTATATCCCTATGGCCGCTATCCTGCTTTACAATTCCGGCAAGAATTTTAAGGAGGGTCGATTTGCCGGCGCCATTGGGGCCGACAAGAGCGCTTTTAACTCCTCTGTAAAGAGTAAAATCAAGATTCTCATAAACCTTTATCAGTTCCCCGCCGGCCTGATAAGATTTGGAAATCTTCCTTAAAGTTATAACCCTGTCTCCGCTTCTTCTGGGTTGAGGGAATTTTATTTTAACCGAGGAGGTTTCCTGCGGCAGCTCTATGAGAGTCATCTTTTCAAGACGCTTTATCATGCTTTGCGCGCGGCCCGCGGTAGAAGCTCTGGCTCGGTTTCTGGCTATGAAATCCTCCATATCTTTTATTTCTTCCTGCTGCCTTTTATAAGCCGATATCAGTCTCTCTTTCTCAAGTTCCGCCTGCTGAAGATATTTCTCGTAATCGCCCCTGTAAACCTTAAGCGTTTTATTCTCAAGAGCCACGATGGCGCCGCAAAGATAATTTATAAAAGCTCTGTCATGGGATATCATAAGTATGGCGCCTCGGTAAGAATAAAGATAATCTCTGAACCACAGCGCAGATTCCAAATCCAGATGATTGGTCGGTTCGTCTAACAAAAGCAAATCAGGATTTTTCAAAAGCAGTTTAGCCATGGCTGCGCGCATCGCCCAGCCGCCGCTTAAAGTTGAAAGCTTCCTTGAAAAATATTTTTCTTTAAACCCCAGCCCAAACAGAAGGGCTTTGGCGGAAGCTGTAACTGAAGGAGACGGGTTCTGTATATCATATAAAACCTCGCTTAAAACATCACGCTCGGAAAGCGGCGGATTTTCCTGGGGCAAGTAGCCTACAGATACGCCTTTTTTGAGCGAAATCTCCCCTTCATCCGCCTCCTCAAGCCCTGTAAGTATCTTGAAAAAAGTCGATTTCCCGGCGCCGTTTGCTCCGACAAGGGCGAATCTGTCGCCATTGTTTATTTGCAAACTAGCGTTTTCAAAAAGAGTTCTTTCCAGATATGATTTTTTTAAATTTTTTACCGTTATCATTTTGCCGAAAAGTAAATAAAAAAGCCTTCTCCGCTGTCAGAGAAGGCTTTTGAGAAAAAGGATTATCTGCCGCCTCTTGAGCCGCCCATTTTCTGCGAGCGGTTTTGCTTATGTTCGGCTTTACGCTCCATTCTGTCGGCCTGTTTTTGCATTCTCTCGCCCTTATTTTCAAGGATTTCGCCCTTAACCTGATCCTTAGCGGCTGATTTTTCAAGGGCCTGGGCAGCTTTTTCTTTTCCGTCCTCCTGCAGCTGCTCTGATTTTGAAAGTTTTTTCTCGGCTCTTTCCTGGAGTTTTTCGCCTTTCTTTTCTTTATGCTCCCCTCTTTTTTCCCTTATCTCAGCGTGTTTCTCAAGAGTTTCAGACCTCTTTTCAAGCTGTTTTGCCCTCTCCTGTTTAACTTCCTGAACTTTATTTTCCTGTTTCTTTTCATTTTGCTGCTGTGCGTAAACAAGTCCGCCTGCAAGCATAAGCGCTATAATTATTTTCATTTCTCCTCCCTGCATAAAACATTTTCCATCTTTAATGAAGAATGTTTTTCTGAAATAGTGACTGCCAGTTCATCAACAAGCTTAAGATCTTTTTCCGCCGGCAGTCCCTTTACTGCGACCTGGCCTATAATTTCCGCCTTAAGCGACGAGAGAACGTTTGACAGGAACTCTACCGTTTTACCGCCCCAGCCGTATGAGTACATAACAGCCAGGAACTTGACTTTAGGCCTTAAAAGCGAAGCCAGATATGCGCCGTAAATCGCTTTCGGATGCGGGCCGGCCAGCACAGTAGGCGTGGCCAAAACTATAGTGGCGCTGTCAACCATGGCCATGGCTACTCTTCCGCTGTCTGCGTCCTCAAGATTTAATTTCTCCACTTCAATGCCTTTTTCCTGAAGCATGGAAGCAAACCTGTTTATCAGAACAAAAGTTGAGCCGTGCATTGAGACATAAAGAAGCAAGGCCTTGTTCTTGGGCTCAGCCAAAGCCCAGTCTTTGTAGCAATTAACGGCAAAATTTACGTCTTTATGAACAGGGCCGTGGCTGGGGCATATAAGGTCTATTTCATACTTGATTATTTTTTCAAGATTGCCTTTTATATTATTCCTGAAAGGCATCATTATCTCGGCATAATATCTTTTCATCGGCTCATAAACAAGCTGCGAATCGGCCATAAGCTCGTCTGTAGCCATATGAGAACCGAAGAAATCGCAGGGAAACAATATCCTGTCTTCTCTTAAATATGTTGAGAATGTC
>JAJUJA010000149.1 GCA_029267355.1 Elusimicrobiota bacterium
CAAGCCCTTAAAAATTCCGGCCATAAGGGCAGGGCAGTTAATATAAAAGCCGATAAGAACGCAGATGTGGAAGCATTGATCAAGGTAGCGGATGCGGCCAAAAAGGCCGATTTTGAGGATTTTAATATTATAACGGCGGGCAAATGAATGAAATAAAAAATTTTTTTTCTGAAAGAGCTGCGCAATGGGACAAAGTACACCGTCATTGCGATTTTAAGACGGCGCTTAAGGTCGCCATGATTGCAAAAGAAGCCGAGGGGAAAAAAGTCTTGGATGCGGGCTGCGGCACAGGGATAATGATTCCTTTCCTTTTAGCCTGTTTTAGCGAGGTGTCAGCCTGCGATATCTCTGATGAGATGGTTAAAATAGCAAGAAAGAAATATCCGCTGGCGAAAATATTTTGCCTGGATTTTGAAAAAAGCTTCTTCTTCAAGCCAGATTACTTCGATGTTGTGATAATCTATAATGCCTTTCCTCATTTTAAAGACCCTCTTAAAACTTTTCGCAAGGCGAACAGAACTCTTAAAAAAGGCGGACTGCTTATCATAGCCCATTCATTGAACAGAAAAGAGCTTGGCCTTACGCATAAACGCGCCGGCGGGATAGTGGGCAATCATACGCTTCTTTCCAATACAGAATTGCGCAAGAATCTCAATCTGGCCGGTTTTAATAAAATTTCCATAAAGGAAGAGAAAGATTTTGTGCTGAAAGCTGTAAAAAAATAGAATATTTTTCGTCACTGATAGCCCTGGAGATAATATACTGAGTCCGCCTGATTCATACCTTTCCTCGGCGCGTCTTGTTAGCATTTAGTCTGCTATTTTGTATAATTAGCTTATGGGAAAACTCAAAAGATTCGGGGTTTCGCTTGAGGAAAATCTGCTGTCAAGTTTTGATGCGCATATTGAAGCTGAAAATTATCCTACAAGGTCTAAAGCCATAGCGGATCTTATAAACTCTTATCTGCTGGAAAAGTCAAGAATAAGCGGGGAACGTCTTGCTGCCGCTATTTCGCTTGTATATGACCATCATAAGAGAATGATTTCTGAAACGCTTACCGATATACAGCATAATTATCATGATTTAATAATTTCTTCACAGCATATACACCTGGACCATGATAATTGTTTTGAGATAGTGGTGGTAAAAGGCAATGGCAGAGATATAGAGAAACTTTTCAATGCTCTCAAAGGCGTAAAAGGAGTAAAGAACGCTTATTTGACCGTGGCCGGCCCTGCCGGGGAAC
>JAJUJA010000027.1 GCA_029267355.1 Elusimicrobiota bacterium
AGCGTTAAAATGCCGCCGTAGATCCATTTCTGAGTTCCCGTAAGCGTCTCCATCTGCGAGATGGTGAAGATCAAGTCGGGTAAAGTCATATTTGTAGTTCTTGAAACTGTACCGGTGGCGAAAGTGCGCTGTTTGGAAAGGTTGAAATTGTTTGAGATTGACAGCGTGGTTAGCGCTTTCATTCTTCCGGCAAAAGCAAAGCCCTCAAAAGGCTGCCAGCGCTGAGAGGAGCTGTAAGTGTCTCTTGAGGTTTGAGAGTTTTTATAGGCAAATGGATTTTTGGGGTTCAGGTCTTTTCTGAGCCATAGCCGGCTTTGCGAATTAAAATCTCTTTCAACATTATTCCACACATCTCCGTCCTGAAGCTGATAAGAGGATGAGATGATCATGGACCGCAGGCTCCTGTTTTTCGGCATCAAATCGTTCATATTTATCGTCAGATTGACCGACCCCTGCGAATTTCTGGTTACTGTCTTTATTTCGCCGGTATTGAATACTGCGCTGGATTGGCCTACTACCACGGTGCTTACCGATAGATTGTTATTTTCCGATATTGTAGCGGAATAATTGAAGGCGGGATTGAACCATGAAGCAAGGCGCAGATTCCCGGAAATTTCGGCTGTTTGCGTCAGCGACTTGGGATATCTTTTCCTGTCGTAGAAGTCAGCCGCGGAGACTTTTTCCTCCTGAGTTCTGCTAAGGGAATATGAAGGATTTATGTTAGCCCCGAAAAATGGAGAGAAAGAAAGTTTTGCGGAGTAATTATTCGTCCTTTCGTCCGTATTGTAATAACCTGCTGGCGATATCAGTTTGGCGCTGTCATAATCCACTATGTATCTCGTATATGAATAGCTCAAAGAGGTATTTTTGGGCATTATGAAAATGGAGGAGCTGCTTGAAAAAGAAGTTGAGGCGGCGTAAGAGTCCTTTTTATCTTTTCTTGCCTGCAATATATAGTCGGTTCTGTTGCCGGAATAGTTCAGCGAGATGGGGGCAAGCAAAGGCAGGTCAAGGGATCCTGAAGCCAGAGCGTCAATCTTTTCCACTTTACCCTGCTGCAGGAAGTTTACAAGATTATTTGAGCCGGTCTGATACACATTCGGCGTTTTTGTGACCTGTCTTGAGAAAGAGTAATTTGTAGGGAAGAAAGAGGGCTTGGAAAGGTTTAAGTACCCGGTCTCCTGTTCATTGTCTTGATTTGATATGGCGCTGACAGGCGTCTGGAAATTTTTGTCAATAAACCTGTATTTTCCGCCGAAGGAAGCCAGCCCGGCTATTTCAAAATCGCCCTGCAATTTTTCAGCCTTGCCGTCTTTCTTTATGGGATCTGAAACGTGAAGTTCATTGAGGTGTAAAAGGCCGGAAGCGTTTTCGGTTGAAGTCTCCACGCCGGCGATTATTGAGGCTATCTGGCTTAAAGAAGGGGAGCCGGCGCTTGAAATTTCAACTTGATAATTAGAGCCGTTGGTCCAGATGTCCGGATTATTGTCTGAATTTAAGTCTTCCTGGTTTATGGTTATAAGCCGCCAGCCGTTAAAGTTAAGAGGCGTTTTGGCTTTGAAATAATTTGAGTAATCGCCGAACTTCAGGTAGAAATAATCATAGGGTTTGGCTTGGTTTTAGTAAAGAAGAAACTTGAGCTTTTTATGGTTTGAAATGTCTATCGGCTTTGAAAATCTTTTATAAGCGTTTGAGGTTGAGGTTGAGTAAAAAGAGGAGTAGTTTATCTGCAGGGCCTGCTCAGATATATTATCAAGATTCTTTTCGGATTTCTGTTTGCTTACGGAGCCATAGAGATCGTTATATACCTTGGAAGCCTCGCCTCCCGCAGAATATATGGGCAGATAATCCGAGTTATCAATGTTATTTACCGCCAGTATTTGAATCGTCTCATTTGACGATGTTGAAGCGGAGACATTCCAGGCATTTCCAACGGCGGCCGCCCTGGCCAGCCTTATTGAGCCTGTCGCCGCTCCTGCCGGCGCTTTTTTTATGGTTATTCTCATCTGCTTTATATTGGCCCATTTGTAGGTCTCGGTTGAAGCTATTGACATGGGATAGATCCATGTATGCCAGCCTGTGAAGTCAAGAAAGTTTTTCGGCGCATTGCCCTGAGTATTATCTTTGAACATGGTATTATTCACATATCCTATATCCCCGCCGGTAAAGTCCTGGGCGTCAAGACGGCCGTTTGAGTTTAAGTCCTGAGTGTCTATTCTTCCGTTATTTTCGCCTATCTTTATGGAAGAGTATCCGCTTGGAGCATAAATCCATCCTTTGTCTTCCGACGGCGAAAGCTGGCCGTCGCAGTTCAAATCTTCCGTTTTGGGGGCATTGTAAATTACGGAGCCTCCTGAACAAATCAAGGTCTGGCCGCCGGAGCCGTCGGAGTCCTCGTTTATCTGACCAAGCTTAACATTTATAAGGTTGTTTGAGGCGTCGCCCGAGATTATCATTTCAAAAGCCGTTTTTTGCGAAAAGTCCAGCCCCGTCGCGGAGAATGGATAAACTATGGACACTTCGCTTGAGACGGAGAGATCGTATCTTATTTCCAGAACTCTCTGTTTGGCGTCTGAAGCTGAATTGGGGTTGATTTCTTTGGAGCTTAATTCATAGCTTGTCCATGTTACGGCCTGAGGGCCGGAGGGAACGGCTGATGGATTGGAAGCTATTTTCCAGTAATTGTGGTCCATTGAAGCGTAATCTTCCTGCTTTATGCCTTCCATATTGTCCACTATTGCGTAATTGTTAAGGTTCGGATTTAGTTTTGATCTTGCAATTTCCCCTGAGACGGAAGTTTTTATTCCAAGCAGATTGAAGTTCTTGAATTGTATATCGGATTCATAAACCAGAAGGCTTGACGCCAGCTCGTTTATATTGGGCGTATTCTGCGCTTTTACATTGCCCTGATAAAGAACGGTGCCGCCCAGGGAAATCTTGCTTGAGATGTCATATGAAGCCCTTGCCCCCACCATGGACTGATTGTTTGTGCCCAGTGTTGCTGACACGTCATAGGTTATGTCTATGACGCTGTCAGAATTTATTCTTTCAGGATAATAGAAAGTTATGAAACCTGAATCATAGTCTATGTAATATTCCTGATTTTTGGTCAGTTTTTTGCCGTCAACCTTGATTATTTCCGAGTTCAAAACTATATTTGGTTCCAGAGTAAAAGTTTTAAGGCGGTACGAGTACTCTACTCTTATCACTCTTTTGGAGACGGGGCTGGGCGCGTATATTTGCGGGTCAGGCAGAGAAGGATCCGTTTCGGAGGCGAATGGATTTTTGAGATTGAATATGCCCTGTTCAAAGTCCATCTCTATGGTGTCGGGATATTTTTGGGCAGGACTGAGAGAGGGACCGACTTCATTTCTGTTCAAATCCTGCACGGTAAGCTTAAAGTTGCCCCTGCCGTCGTCTCTGACTATATTGGTCTGGCCTATGGCGTAATATGTTTTAAGCTCTCTTTGCCAGCCGAGCTCTGAAGAAGCTGAAATGGAAGATATGTAAATGTCGCCTGAAGTTTTCAAAATCTTGAGATTGCCTGTGCCGGCTGTGTCCATCAGAGAGGGCGAGGAGTTCTGAGACAGCCTGGTCCCGTTGGCGTTTATAAAGTCAATCGCTATGACGTCCTGCGAATTGAGCGGAGCGTTGAAGGTTATGACGCCTTTTACATAGTCCATCACATAGTCTATGCCGGCGGTTAAAAGTCTGAACCGTCCGGAATAGGCCACAGTGGAAACCCCTAGATCGTCGGCGGTGAAGCTTGAAATGATTATGCCGTCAACAGTTTCGCCTGTCTGCCTGTCGATGTAGATCTTTTCGCTGCCGGCCTTTATGGGCAGCCTTGCCGAATTTCCGAATGTCAAATCGTAGTATTTTCTCCTGATATAGTTCGTATCAAGAATGTCCAAAGTTTGAAATTGCGTATTGCCTATGAACTGTCTTGTTTTAGTCTGTCCCTTTGTTCTTGAGCCGACAAATGTAAATTTAAGCCTGCTTGTCTGTATATCGGCTCTTATGCCGAAAAGCTGCTTGTTATAAGAAACGAATTCTGTGGCCGGCAGGGAAAGGTCTATATCGCCAAAAGAGATATTCTGCACGGTTTCATTGGGATTTCCCTGATAGACGACTGAAATGTCCTGTTTGTCAGTTTTGGTGTCGTCATAGTCTATATTCACGTTTATCTTTTCGCCGACCTTGCCCTGCATTCTTATCTGCATTTGCTGGGTTATGTCAAAAAGAGAGGTTGATTTAGGCCTTACTGATGTTGTCTGTTCATTGAGATATTTTTTGCCGGAATAATTCAGGCTTATTATTTTTCTTCCTGTGATGGAAAGCGAGGTTCCGGAATCTGTGAACTCAAGCTGAGGCGGCGGCTGGGCCGGCTGTTCGGCCTCCAGAGAAGCAGTGGAAATTTCAACCTTGCTGAATTTTTTTCCGAAGGAGCCTGTTTCGACCGCTTCTCTGGCCTTAAGCCAGTTGTCTTTTGTGTAGTCTATTTCAGCCCCGTTTTTTTTGTTTTCTGTTTTGCCGTCTTTAAATTCCGGGAAAAAAGTATCCCCGTCAGTTTCTATAATTGAAAATGAATTCTGGCTTTTAGCCTTTTTTATGAATTCTTCCTCATCCTGTCCCGCAAAGGCAAAAGCTGAAATGAAAACGGACAAAAGCAAAATTGAGGCATTGCGGTTCATATAAATACAATTAAATAATATCAAATTACCGGGCTAAAGCCGCCCTGAGTTTTTTGTATAATTAAGTTCAGGAAATGAAATCAATTTTCAGAAATAATCCGTTCAACCTGATAGCCTCCTATTTTTTTCTGAATTTTCTCAAGTACTTTTTGATAGGCTCCCTGCTTTTTATGGGCATAATGACTATGGCAAGTTTTTTAAGCATTATAAACGAGGAAGGGGTAATGAACGGCTTTTCACAGGTGTTTTTGTTTAAAAGCCTTATTTGGCTGCTTCCTTCAATGGCCGCCTCTTCTTTCCCTTTCGCTTTTGTAATGGCTCTGATGCTTTCATACTCCGAGCTTGAGCTTTCAGGCGAGCTTAAGGCGGCTCTATCCTGCGGTTTCAGTCCGGCTTTTTTATTTTCGCATATTCTGTTTTTCTCCGTTTTTCTTTCTTTTTTTGCTTTGATCTTGAACTCATGGCTGGGCCCCCTCGGGGCTTTCAACTCAAGAAGATATGTGGTCAAAATGTTTGAAAAAACGACGAATGTAAGCTTTTCCGACAGAACTTTTGAGACCGTTTCCGATTTTTCCTTTTACGCGGACAAAATTTCCAAGTCAGGGCGTCTGGATTCTGTCAGAATATTCAAAAAAGACAGGGAAAACGGGTCTTTTTTCGCCATATCCGCTTCTTCGGGAACCTTAAGAGCGGAAAACGAAGGTTTTGCCCTTAATCTTGAAAAGGGAAGCGTATCTTTTTTCTCCTCCGATAATCCGGATAATTATTATGCCGGAACCTTCGGCGGCTATGAGACATTTATGGCTTTTTCATCATCATACCTGGCCAACAGGAAAAAAAACTTGAAAGAGATGACAAGTTTTGAGCTTGCCGGAATTTTAAAGAGAGGAGAGCCGGAGAGCTTTGCTGCGGCCAGGCAAATCATTTTCAGGTTTTTTTTGTCTTTTTCACCTTTCGCTTTTTTCTTTTGCGCCCTTTCGCTTTCACTATTCTTGAAGGCAAAGGGCCGTTTCTGGGGCTTTGCCTTAAGTCTTGCCTGCGTTTTTCTTTATTACGGTCTTTTATCCGCCTGCGATGCGGCTTCCGCCAAAAAAATGGAGCTTTTCCCTTGGCTTAATTTCCTGCCTTTCGCCCTGTTCCTTTTTTCGGGCTTTTGGGGCTGGAGAAAGGCGGCGCTGGAATGAAAAAAGTAACATACTACTCTCTGGCGTCTTTTTTGCCGCCGTTTTTGTTTTCTCTTGCTCTTTTCTTCTTTTTCCTTTTCTGGGGAATTTTTCTTGAAAAGACTTTTATGATCTCAAAGGGAAGCGCCTCCTTTTATGATGTCTTCAAACTTGCAGCCTTTCAGACTCCTTCCCTTGCAGGACTGATAATACCGGTGGCCTCTATGACCGGGGCCTTTTTTTCTTTAAGGAAAATGATCTCTCTGGGCGAATGGAAGGCCTTTCAGGCCGCCGGCTGGCCGCCTTTTGCGGTAATAAGGCCTCTTTTACTCTTTTCTCTGATTATAGCATCGGGGCATTTTCTTTTTTCTGAGTTTGCTGCAGTAAGAGCTTTTTCCAAGTACAGGGAGATTTACAATGTGGGAATAAAAAAAAGGTCCAGAAGCGAATATGAAAAAATAAAAAATCCTGTTTTCAAATACGGCGGCTCATTTTTCAAGGCTGACTATTACAGTCCGCTGAACAAAAGATTCTCAGGTTTTTACTGCCTCAAGCTGGATAATGGTCAGCCGCTTTATTCTGCTTTCTCCGCATCAGCGTCATACAACAGTAATTCTTCTTCATGGGTGCTGGAAAACGGCGGAGAATTTTATTACGGTACGGGGGAAGGAAAATATTCCCGGTTTAATTCAAAAAAGACGGACCTTTTGCCTTTGCCTGAAAAATTGTTCTTTCCTTCATTTACCGGCGCGGACTCTGACAATTTCTTCTCTCTTTTTGAGAAAATAAAAAATCTGCGTGAAATGGGCTTGAAAAGAAACAGGGAGCTTATCGTTTTGTGGGGCAAAATCGCAAAGCCGCTGGCTTCATTCGTGATGATAGCCGCTGCGGCCGCGGCTGCCATGTCCCCGTTAGGAACCTACGGCATAGCTGGAGCTGGTCTCTCGCTTGTTTTCGGCTTTGGCTACTGGGCATTCTCGATGATGCTTGAAAGAATGGCTGAAATAGAACTTTTGAGCCCCTTCGCCGCCGCTTTCATTGCGCCGCTCTTTTTCCTTGCCGCCGCCTTTGCCGCCTTGAAAAAGTTCAGAGCTTTCTGAGTTAAGCTTCAGTTGGATTTTATGTTAATTTCAGTAAAATTTGGGCTTCTTTGACCGTACCTAATTTATTATAATATTGCCATGTATCTTGAACACTTCGGCTTAAAGAAGTTTCCGTTTGAAAATAACTGCGATGGGGAATTTTTTTACGAGTCAGAGATGCATTCGGAAGCCTTTTCAAGGCTGTCATATGTGATAGAAAACAAAAAATCCTGCGCTCTCTTAACCGGGGGCTACGGCACAGGAAAAACTTTCGTTGCCGAAAAGCTGAGAAAGGAGCTGACTGCCCGCGGATATGTCTTTTCATTTACGGTAAACCCGCGTCTTGACGAGCTTGGGCTTTTGAAAACTATATTCTATAACTTCACCGGCTATGCCGCGCCCAAGGCCAAGGAAGATGTTCTTGCGGCAATGGAAAAATTTTTAAAGGATGCCTTCAAGGACGGCAAACATGCCGTGGCTCTTATAGACGAAGCCCAAAGCATAGAAAAAGAAGAGGTCTTTGAAGAACTGCGTCTGCTCTTAAATTATCAGACGGAAAAAAGTCCCCTTATCACGCTTGTTATGTTCGGACAAAGCGAGCTTAATGACAGAATATATTCAAACAGGCAATTTTCCCAAAGGATTTTTTTGAGCTATTCTCTTAAACCGTTCGACTCTCAGATTTCAGCCGAGTACATAAAACACAGGCTTAAAGTCGCCGGCGCTGACAGGGAGGTTTTTACTCCCTCCGCTATCTCGATGATTCATTCCCGTTCCGGCGGCATAGCAAGATGGATAAACAATATCTGCAATATGGCCCTCCTTGAGGCTTTTTCCTCTTCTTCGCCGAAAGTTTCAGATGAGCATGTCAGCGAGGCCGTAAAATCTTTCAGGGAGTAAAAATGAAGAAAATTCTGGCTATAGGACCTCATCCGGATGACTTAGAGTTCGGCTGCGGCGGCACTCTTTTAAAACTTGCCGGGGAAGGGTTTGATATTTCCCTTCTTGTAATGACAGGCGGAGAATACGGGGGAGACGCCAAAATCAGAAGAAGGGAGCAGGAGCTTTCAGCCGGCCTGCTTGGAGCCAAACTCTTTTGGGGCGGCTTCAAAGACACAGAAGTCCCGGCGGGCAGGGAAGTCATAAACTGCGCGGAAAAGATGATAAAAAAAATTGCGCCGGACGTCATTTTTTGCAACTATCCGCAGGATACGCATCAGGATCACAGAAATGTCTCGCAGGCCGTGGTTACTGCGGCAAGGTATGCCAGCAATCTGATATTCTACGAGGTTCCCACAAGCATAGATTTTCTGCCTGAAATATTCAGCGACATAGGAAGTGTGCTTGAAGAGAAAACTAAACTGCTCAGATTCCACAAATCTCAGGTGAACAAAACCCGGGTTGAAAATCTTTCAATAATAGAAAGCGCAAAAAGCGCGGCCATCTTCAGGGGCTATCAGGCCCGTGTCAAGTATGCCGAGGGTTTTAAGGCCCAGAGAATGCTGTTTGACAGTTTTATCTGCCGCTAAAAATGAGAAGAAGAATATCCATAGTAGGTTTTTTCGCTTTTGTCGTTTTGGCTGCTGTTTTGCCGCCGGGCGGCTTTTCGGCCTGGACCTGGCAGGCAGGCCTCCGCTGGCTTTATTTCTTTATGCTTTCCTTCTTTGCTTCTCTGGCTTTTACCCCTTTTTCATTTATTGCGGCTGAAAAAATCGGCGCCATTGACAGGCCCGATGATAGAAAAATTCACCATGGCGATATACCGCGTCTCGGCGGCCTGGCCGTCTGGGGAGCCTTTCTGGCCGCTTTTGCCAGAAACGCCGATTTCTCTGCCATGCTTTCCGGCATGGCGGCGGCTTCAACCCTGATTTTCATACTCGGCGCGGCTGACGACGCCAGGCATCTTTCGGCATATACCCGCCTTTTTTTTCAGTTTCTTGCGGCTACAATAGTATTTTTTTGCGGCCTTAAGATAACCTTTTTCAAAAGTTTCGGCCTCTATGGAGAAATAGCGTCTTATGTCATCACTACGCTTTGGCTCGTGGGAATTTTAAACGCTTTCAACTTTATGGACGGCGTTGACGGCCTGGCAGCATCAATGGGCCTGATTTGTTCCCTTTGTTTTACGGTTTTAGGCGCTCTTACTGGTCAGCCTAAACTGGCTGTAATTTCGGCAGCTTTGAGCGGGGCCTGCGCAGGCTTTCTGGTTTATAACTGGAATCCCGCGGCTGTATTCCTCGGCGACGGGGGGTCTACTTTTATAGGTTTTTCTCTCGGCGCCATGGCTATATATGCGACATGGGGCGAGCACGGCCCGCTGCCGGCTTTATCCGGGCCGCTTCTGGTGCTAGGTATTCCGATTTTTGACCTCATATATACCACGATTTCCAGAATAAAAAACGGCAGGATTTCAAACTTCAGACAATGGCTTGAATATGCCGGAAAGGACCATTTCCATCACAGGCTGATGAATATCGGCTTTGATGCGCCGAAATCTGTTGCCTTTATAGTTTCGCTTAATGTGATACTCGGGCTTCAGGCTGTTCAAATTTCGGTTGAAGATAAAAATGCCGAAACTTATATAAACCTTTTTCAGGGAATTCTGGTTTTCATACTGATCGTTTTTATAATGACGACAGCTTCCGCGAAATCGAAAAAGGAAGGTGAAAAGATATGAAGGAAACCGCGATAAGAAGAGTAAAGGTAAGAAAGATAAGCGCGCCTCTGATAATGCCCTTTACAATATCAAGCGGCTCGCATAAAAATCTTGAAAATGTCCTTATTGAGGTGGAATTAAAAAACGGCATTAAGGGTTTCGGCGAGGCGCCCATAGCCGCGCATATAACAGGCGAAAAAATTGAATTGACACAAAAAAATCTTCTCTCTTTCGGCAAAAAAATTTCCGGCTTTGAGATTGAAAATTACTGGAAGCTTATGATAATGGCGGAAGAACAGTTAGAAAAGAACAGGGCGGCGCTTTTTGCCGCGCAAACTGCAGTTATTGACGCTTTCTGTAAAACAGTAAGGATTCCGATGTGGAAGCTTTATGGTTCAAAGCCGTTTAAAGCCCAAACCGATATAACCGTCGTTATAGGAAGCGCAAAAGACGCCTTTGATTTTACTCTGGCTATGAGGAGAAGAGGATTTAAAATTTTTAAAATAAAGGTCGGAACGGATTTTGACGCGGACATAAACAGGGTAATGTCGGCAGCAAAGGCGGCGCCGGGCTGCGAAATATACATTGACGCAAATTGCGCCTATTCCGCCAGGGAAGCTCTTTCCTTCATATCGGAACTGAAGAAGAGAGGAATACCTCTATCGCTTGTTGAGCAGCCGGTCAAAAAAGACGATTATTGCGGTCTTGCCGAGGTGTCCGCCAAAACCGATATCCCTGTTCTGGCCGATGAATCGGCCTACGGCCTTGAAGATGCCGCAAGGATAATAAAGGGCCGGCTGGCCACCGGAATTAATATAAAACTTACAAAATTCGGGCTTCTGCGTGCGGCCGAGATAAGGCGGCTCGCTCTCGCCTGCGGCGTGAAATTAATGATAGGCCAGATGATGGAAAGCCAGCTGGCCACCTTCGCCGCCCTTCATTTTGCTCTGGGCAGCGGCGGGTTTGACTTTCTGGATCTGGATACGCCGTATTTTCTCGCCAAAGGGTTAATGAAGTATCCGAAAAAATGCGCAGCGTCAAACGGAGTGTATGATATAAGACCTGTCAAAGAGGGCGCCGGCGTTCAGCCGGCATAAGGAGAACCAATGCTTTTTTTAATACTGCCTTTAATGTTTTTGGCGCAAACGTCTTTCTCTCAAGCTCCGGTCTCTGTGAGAACTGTATTTGTAAAACCGGGAATTTCCATTCCGGTCTTTGGGCATTGGGGCGATTTGGACTCGGGCTTCAAGCCCTCTCTTTCCGGCTCGGCGATGTTTATAAAGGATATAGACGAAGGGCTGTCCTGGGGCATTGAGAGCGGCTATGATTTGCCTCACAAGAACAGAAACAACAATATAAAGGTTTCAGTTTTCAATATCTCTCCCGTTCTGTTCTCATGGCTTGGCCTGGCCGAAAGGAAGAAATATGTTTATCTCGGCCCCGGCATCTATCACTGGAGCTCGCCGAAAACTTCCTCATTCTCCTCGTCTTCGGGGACGGAATTTGGTTTGAAAGCCGCCGCCGGCATTCTTAAGAAATACTCAGAAAGCCTTTATTTCGGCGCAGAGATAAGGTTTGAGCATATATTTGACATGAAGGGAGAAAATTTTGATTTGAATTCAGTAAATGTACTGCAATTCTCCATTACGGCGGCAAAAAGGATTTGATAGGGCTTTAGGCACTTGCCTGCGCCTGCGCTCTGACTTATATTTTGTTTATGAAAACTTCCCTGTGGCTTAAAAAATCATATGCTGAAAAGTATGCTAGAGATTATTCCTTCAGCCTGAAGGATATAAAAAGTTTCATAAAAAAGCTTGAAATAAGCGGAAAAGACATAGTGATGGATTTCGGCTGCGGCGGCGGGGCATTCGTAAGGCAGGCTGCCGGGAAAGCTTTTCTTGCTGTAGGACTGGACATTAACTCGGCCCAGATAAGAGCTGCAAGGCAAAATAATAGCGGAATCGGTAATGTAAGATTTATAAAGTCCGATTTCTTGTCATTTGAGAATCTGCCGGTTTTTAATAAAGGTTTTGCCAGAAAGTCCCTGCATCATTTGAATGATGCGCAGAAAAAGATCTTTTTCCGGCGCGCAGCCCGGCTTATGCCCAGGGGTTCTCTTTTTTTGATAGAGGACGGCATATTCTTTTCCTTTTCAAGAAAACAGCTCGGCAAAAATTGGGAAAGGCTGATGAGAGACTGCCGCATATATTACGGCAAGGACTGGGAAAGAAAAAAGGATGATGTAATATACTGCTTCAGGCGGGAATACCCCACAGGGCTTTCTCAATGGAAAAGCGCCTTGAGCGAAGGCGGCTTCCGCATTGCTGAAGTCAGGAAATACAGTTCTTTTTACGGTTATATTCTTGCCAGAAAGGAGAGATAATGAAAAAAATTTCTCTTTTTTCAAAAGGCTGCCTGGGAACCTGCTGGTACGGCAAATACCATTATATGGAGCCGTGGGCCGGCTGCTCCAATGACTGTTTTTACTGTTATGCCAGGTTCAGAAAAAATGTTTCCCTGTCTCTTAAAGAAAAAAGAACCTCCTTTGAAAAACCGGTTCCTCTTTTTGAGCCCGGTTTATTGCTCAAAAAAATAAAGAGGGAAACTTTTTCCGGCAGGATAAAAATACTTAAACTTTGCCGTTTTACGGATATTTTTGCGCAAGAATTCGTTGAGAACGGATTGACAGCGGAGATATTGTCCATTTTGGCCGCCTCAAAGGTTGAGAGGATAATAATAACTACGAAAGGGCTGCCTTCACCGGAAATAGAGGGAATAATAGCCGCTTATCCGGCCAAGTTCTCCTATAATTTTGCGATAAGGCCCCGCAATAATCTCAGGCTTGAAGCTGCGGCTCCGCCGCTGGAGGAGAGAATTTACGCCGCCTCAAGGATAGCATCTTACGGGGTCAGAACAACGGCGCATCTGGACCCTTTTGCAGCGGGTTTTGATGACGGTGCATGCCTTGAAAGATTGCTTGCCAAATTGTCAAAGGCCAAAGTAAAAAGGGCGATGTTTTCATATTTGCTTTTATCGCCGGAAATAATTGACTGTCTGGAGCGGCGTTCAGGTCCCGCGCTTACAAAAAGGCTGGTTGCGCTTTATGATACCGGCGTTTCCAGGAAGTATCTCCCGGGCCAGCAGGACACGATTTATTTTTCCCTTAAACCTGAAGCAAAGAAAATTTCAGTTTCAAAAACTGCCGCAGCCCTTGAAAAAGCCGGTTTTGATTTTGTGCTGTGCTCGCTTAAAAGCGGGGCCGGAGCAGTTGCCTGCGGGGTTAAAAGAGAAAGGCTTTGCGACGGAACTTTCTATGCCTGAGCTGCACATATTCAATATAGACGAAACGGCGCAGGAGAGAAATGAAAATCTCAAAAAACTTTTTGTAAAAAAAACCCTTAAGATCTTTCCAAGATTCCTGTTTTGCCTTTTACCTCGGGATAAGGCCGTTTTCCCTTTCGAGCCTGACAGGGATTTTTTGAAATATGCCTGCGGTATAACGGGCGCGGATATACGGGATAATCCCTTGCTCTACGTTGATTATCCGGCGGCCGGCCTGCCTATGTGCGACGCTGTTTTGGGCGATAAGAAGCTTGTTGATAAGTTAAAAGAGCTGGCTGGCAGGGGCTTTTCCGTCTCCTTCTTTATGAGAACAGCGAAGGCTGCCAAGCTGGCATTTAAATGCGGATTTTCAAAATCCTTATGCAAAGAATCCTCTCTTTCCCGTGCTTTAAGCGCCAATGATAAGGCCAGTTTTAAGGAGCTTTGCTCAAAAGCAGGAGTACCGTTCATAGAAGGCTTTACTGCCGGGTCTTTCAAAGAGGCCGTTAAAGTCATTGTAAAGCTGCCGCAGTCTGAAAGGTTTTTTTTGAAGAAAACGGTTTATGGCGGAGGTATAGGCAATATATGCGGTTATCCGGGCGAGCTTTTGAAAAAACTGCCTGAATTCTACAGCGGCGGGCGGCTTGTGATCGAGCCCTGCCTTGATGCGGAAAATGTTTACGGCACGCTTTGTAGAGTATCAGCGGAAAAGTCAGCCTATCTGGCTGCCGACAGGCAAAAGATCAGAGCCGGCGGCTGGAGCGGATTTGACTGCGGGACGGGAGAGATCGAAGAGGAAGGCTCTCTAAGGTCAAATTCCCTGAAACTGGCGGAAAAATTGCGCCGGCTCGGTTTTGAAGGGATAGCAAATTTTGACTGGCTTAAAGAAAAGAATTCCGGCAGATTATACGCGATTGAGGCCAATCTCAGGAATAACGGTTTCTATTTCCTGTATTCATTTGCTCTCAGATATTTCGAAACTCGGAAAATTCACATTTCTTACAGGGAGGGGATTAAAACTTCGCATAAAAATTTCAGGTTACTGAAAGAAAACCTGAAAAATAAGCTTGAAAAAAATGGTTTCAAACTCATAGAATCCGGCGGATATAAGAACGGCTTTATGATAGTTTCTTTTTCCAAAGGAGAGTTTTCACTTGCCTGCTTCTCTTCCTCTAAAAGCGAAGCTGGAGAAATGCGGCTTTTTATGGAGGAAGAATTTAAATGAGATTTTCTCCGGCTATAGCCTTTTCCTTTGCTTTCATTTTCTTTTTTTCGTCAGTTGACAATTCAATAGCGCCGATGACATCCGAGATATCGGCCAGATTTTCTGTTTCTCCTGAAACAGGCCTGCTTTTTGTTTCAGCATGTTCATGGGCTGTGGCGGCAGGACTTATAGCCGGGCCCTGGCTTGTGTCAATTTTGTCGCCGCGTAAATCTCTTATCTTGTCAGCCCTTGCTATGTCTTTTTCCTCCTTTTTGTTTTCTATATCACACAATTTTTCAGCCGGTCTTTTACTGAGAATCATATCCGGACTTGGCGGCGGACTGGCCGCCTGCGTTATGTGGTGGCTGGCTTATCACGGAGTGGACAAGAAAGACAGCCCGCCTATGCTGGCCGTTTTGATGTCTGCGAGGCCGCTTGCCGTGGCCATAGGCGTGCCTGCCGCGGCTGTCAGCGCCTTTTATTTTGATTGGAAATATCCGCTGATATTTACGGCTGCCGGAACTTTTATCTCAGCAATAGGAATATACCGCAATTTCCCTGCCGGCGACGGAATTCTGCCCGCGGGAAAACCTGTTTCCGGCTATATTGAAGCTCTGAAAACGCCCTACGCTATCCTCTTTTATTCGGGTTTTTTCATAAACAGAATGTGCTATTTCGGATTTTACGCTTTTTGCGGCATATGGTTTAAGACCCATTATGGATTTGATTTGAGAAAAACCGGCTATTATCTTCTCGTTATAGGCCTTGCCGAGGCGGCCGTGAATTTTTTTTCCGCATCGATGGTTTCAAGAATGGGCTATAAAAAAACTTTTAACCTGGGCATGATCCTTTCAATACTGTGCCTGCCTCTTTTTATTTTCGGGTCTTTGCCTCCCGTTACGGCTTTGATGCTTATCTCGGCCTTTATGCTGGCTGACAGGGTTTATGCTATGGCTCTTGTCTACAGAATTCCTGCGATGTTCGCTTCAGGCAGAGATAAAACTTCATTTGGATCGCTTAATACGCTGTCTGCCTGGGGCGCTGCCGGCCTTATTTCAGCTATATTCTCCGGCCTAATAAAAAAAGGCGGCATCCTGTATGCCGAGTTATTGATCCTAGCTTGTTTTATAGCAGGGTCGTATATGCTGTTCCTATCATTAAAAAAGACCGAAAATCTTTGAATTTCAGCATGTTTTTTCGTTTTGCCCCCTTGAAAAAAATGCTTTTGTCTGCTATAACTTAGTCAGGGTTGCGGAAATGGAAACATTTTTCGGACCCGCGGTTTTTTTTGTTAAAGTGTTTTGTCGGGAGGATTTATGGCCGGGGAAAAAGAAGAAGACAGGAAAAAGGCGGCAGCCGGTTTTTCTTACAAAAAATACTGGAAGGCTCAGCTTCTTTTGCTCTTGATTTTCCTTTTCGGCTTCGGCTTTCTGGCTTATTTCCTGCTTGGCAGACAGGCTCATAAGCTTGTCGGCGGGGATTCATACAGCGAACTTTCCAGGAATTCCTTCGGGGAAAACAAGTCCATAGTCAGGAAATTGCTGTCTTATTTCTCCTCAAATGAAGAGGCGGTTGAGCCGGAGAAAAGAGACTCGGCCTTTGCCTTCGGCTCTGAAAGCGGCGAAGTTTCACCAGCCGTGAATCAGTCAAATTCTCAGGCGCAGACCGCGGCCTCATCTGAAGGCCCTGTTTATCAGGGTTCGCAAGCTTCTATGTCTTCTTCAAAGCTGGCATCATCACTGGGTTCTTCTCTTGCTTCGGCCTCTTCCGGTAAATCCAAGACTGAGCTTTCAAATTTTACAGAAGGCGGCAGGAACAAGGCGCTGGGAGTGACAGCGGCCGAGAAGGCTTCCTTCTCCAAGGGCGTATATGGTCAGAAAAAAGTCTCGGCTCTGGATGCTTTGAAGGGAGCATGGAAGGCTTCTCTTTACGGGGCGAGACTTTCTTCTCAGGATGCGGCTAAATCCTGGACGGCCAAAGCCTTTGACTCAAGCCCGGACGCTGAAATGTCTTTGAAGTACGATGAAAATATGAAGGCCAAACTGGACAAACTCAATCCCAATGCCATACCTAAGTACCTCAAAGATCAGAACATAGAAATGGAGGCCCTGGACTCGGCCAAGCCGTCTGAAGTGCCTGATTTTACCGAAGATAACGGCAAAAAGGAAAAAGAGCTTAATGCCGAAAAAGAGATGAAGGAAAAACTTGCTCAGCAGCTGGCCGGCGGCATGTTCAATTCAATGTATGGAAGTCCGGACTCTGAATCCAAAGAAGGTGATGAGGATTCACTTGCAAGCTCTCTGGGCATAGATGAGCCGGAAAGCAGGGCAAGTTTAGGACCCACGGTTACCACAGACGAGTTCGGCTATATAAGGGTTACCGGCGAAGATGGAATGATACAGATTTTTGACCCTGACAGCGGCGCCATACTGGGCTGTGAAAATCCAGATGCCGGGATGTGTGTAATGCCCGGCGGCGAGGGCTGTCCGAGCGGGCTTTATTTCGTGTGATTTCAAATTTGTTATAATTTTCCGGTAAAGATGAAAAAAACACTGCTGCCCTTTCTGCTGCTTGCTTTTTCCTGCTCTTTTCGCCAGGATTATGACAGGGCCAAAGCCGCCCTGGCATTGGCCAATCATAGTTACTATCCCATATCTTCACAGCAGGCCGGGGAAATAGCCTCCGATATCTCCAAGATAAGATCCATAGACTCCAATGCCGGACTGGTCTCATATAAGTCCATAAAAAATGACAAGCCTTTGCCGAGACCCCCGCAATATCCCGTTATATTCTCCGCTGAAAACGGGAAGATGTATGCGGCCAAGGTCTTTGATTTCTCTGTCGCTTATGAGGCGGGGCTTAAAGGCGGCTGCGAAATATTGAAAATAGACGGCAGACCTGTCTCTGATTTTGCCGGTAATTTCAAAAGCGTTTCGGATTTAATGGAGAAAGGAAAAGATTTCATTTGCGAATATTCCTGCGGTTCATCCTCGCCGGCTTCAGTTCAGATAAGAAAAGAGCTGGCTTATTTCCCGTTTGTCTGGAGCATGCCTGTTTCCCAGGATACCGCTTATGTGAGAATCAATACTTTTTCCCGTTTGTCGGCTTCATATGTTAAAAACAATATAACCAACCTGAGCAGGGCCGGAAAGAAAAAGCTGATAATAGACCTTAGAGGCATAAACGGCGGAGATTATAAGGAAGCTGCCTCATTTCTTAATCTGTTCATAGAAAAAGGCGCCGTACTTTTTGAGACAAAGTCGGATAAACAGGGTTATGCCAAAGTTTTTTCAGCCGAAAATGAGCTTTCTTTTTCAGGTTTCAAGCTGGCTGTTTTGATAAATTCCTCCACCGCTTCATTAGGGGAAATATCCGCCGCCGCTCTTAAGGAGAAGGCAGGCGCCGTTCTTGTCGGAGAAAAAACAGCGGGCAAGTTTTTCATAACAAAGATTTTTAAGGTAGGGGCTGAGAACGGACTAAGACTTACCGTTGCTAAGCTGGCCCTGCCCGGCAAAGATTTAACGGAGGGTTTGACTCCTGATATTCCTGCAAGCGGTTTCCATTCTTCTAGGGATTATGTTTTCAGACTGCCGTTTTTCACCGGCGATGACGGGGCTTTGACGGCAGCTCTTGATTATTTGTCAAAACTCGATTGAAATTACCCATAAAATAGCAAACCCCCGTCAGGGGGTTTGCGCGTCCCTCCGCGAAGGAGGGGGACCAGTCGGCGGCCCGTCACGGGCAGCCGAAATAATTATAGCACATGGACTTGATTTGTCAAGACCCAGAGTGGTCCTATTTTAGTGATTTTTGTTCCTCATTCGCTTTTGATGTCTTTGATAAAAAAGTATAATTTATATGCCGAACTTGAAGAGGTTTGGCTTTTTTAGGGAGGAATTTATGCCTAAATTTGTGGAATGTGTTCCTAATTTCAGCGAAGGCAGAGATATTGAGAAGATAAACAAAATAGTGTCCTCAGCCGCCTCTGTCAGCGGCGTAATGATCTTGGATGTTGAAAAAGACCCCGACCATAACAGAACGGTACTCACATTTATAGCCCCTTTAGATAATGCCGTTGAAGCTATGTTCAGGGCTGCAAAAACAGCCTGCGAGCTTATAGACTTGAATCATCACAAGGGCGAGCATCCGAGAATGGGCGCCATAGATGTGGCTCCTTTCATACCCATAATGGACACCCGTATAGAAGATTGCATAGCTCTGGCGGAGAAGTTGGGAGAAAGGATAGGCAGGGAGCTAAATGTTCCCGTTTACCTTTATGACAAAGCCGCCAGAAATCCTGAAAGGAAAGATTTGGCCAAGGTAAGAAAAGGGCAGTTTGAGGGGCTTAGAGAGGAAATAGGCGTAAAGCCGGAAAGAACGCCTGATTTCGGTCCCAATAAAATACATCCGACGGCAGGCGCGGTCGCTGTAGGTGCGAGAA
>JAJUJA010000080.1 GCA_029267355.1 Elusimicrobiota bacterium
GATTCAAATGTGCATTTTTTGGCTCAAACCGGTAAAAGCGTTATTTTCGCTTTTATGGATACGCAGGAGCAATATGAGCAGTTCTACTCTTTCTGGAACAGGGTTCTTTCGGATAACGGTTTTGAGGTTTTGTCCGGAGAGTTCAAGGACGGTTTTGCAAAAATAAACTATTCTTCAAAGAGCGGACAGGTTGTCAGGCACTTCTGGGCTGATAAGATGGATTATAATGCCAAGGACGAATCTGCTATAGCCGCCTTGAAAGATGAGCTTACCTCGGCGCTTTCTTCAAGGGGCATGAAAACTCTGGCAGTTATAAGGGTCAATAATCCGGCTTTCAGGCCGACATTTGTCATATATTACGCCGCCAAATCCGCCTCCTCTCCGGAAAAAGAGAAAATACTCAGACAGCTGAAAAAAGGCGAAGATATAGATTTTGAACTTCTGGCTGATAAGGTTGATTTCGTAAAAAAGGACTCATCTTTTTCTCTGGTTTACATAGGAAAGGAGCTCGGCTTTGTTTCCAAACTTGCCGTCGATGAAAAATCAGCCGATTCAAAGATAGAGGAATACAGGAAATTCCTTTCCGAGAACAAAAAGGAATTTATAGCTTCAAAAGTAAAGCCGCTTGATGAGCCTTTTGTCTCAAACGGAAACACGTTCCGCTATCTGGTGAATATCTACTTTTTTCAGTAAACAGTTTTACGCTAAAGGCCCCGAAAGGGGCCTTTTTTATTTGCTAAAATAAAAAAGGCTTTTATGGAGGAAATATGCAAACCCTGGACCTTAAAAAAGAGCTCCTAAGAAAAATAGATTCATACAAGGATTATGCAATATATCTGCAGAAGGAATTGACGGCAAGACCGGCGCTTTCGCCTTTGAGCGGCGGAGACGGCGAATACGACAAAGCCTTGTGGCTTGAAAGTGAGTTAAAAAAATTGCCCTTTGATTCAATAGAGTGGATAAACGCCCCTCAAAAAGAGGCCAAAAACGGCGCGCGCCCGAACATAATAGCCAGATACAAAGGCAAAAAATCAGATAAGACAGTATGGTTTATGAGCCATCTTGATGTGGTCCCTCCTGGTGAAATGAAAATGTGGAACGGCAATCCCTATGAATTAAGGGTGGAAGGGGATAAGCTTATCGGCCGCGGGGTTGAGGACAATCAGCAGGCTGTTGTAGCCTCAATTCTGGTTGTAAAAGCCATGATGGAATTGAACTGGAGGCCGGACTATGATACGGCTCTTTTATTTTGCGCAGATGAGGAAACCGGCTCGGGTTTCGGCGCGGACTTTATAGTTGAAAAAAGGCCGGATATATTCGGTAAAAATGATATGTTCTTCGTTCCGGATTCGGGCGTTGAAGACGGCTCAGCCATTGAGGTGGCAGAAAAGTCTATACTTTGGCTCAAGGTTATTACCAGAGGAAAACAATGCCATGCCTCAAGGCCCGCTCTCGGCATAAACGCTTTCAAAGCCGCCAGCGAGCTTGTGATGAAGTTCTCAAGCCTGTACGATATATACAATCACAAAGACGCTCTTTATGATCCGCCGATAAGCACATTTGAGCCGACCAAGAAAGAGGCTAATGTTCCCAATGTCAATACTTTGCCAGGGGAAGACGTTTTTTATATGGACTGCCGCGTAATGCCGGTATATAAGCTGACTGATGTAAAGGCCAAAATGCGCGAAATGGCTGACGAAGTTGAAAAGAAATACGGCGTAAAGATTTCTTTTGAATCCCAGCAGGAAGCTCAGGCGGCTCCTCCCACTGATCCCAAAAGCGATATAGTCAAGGCCCTTGAGAGATCCATAAAAGAAGTGCTTAAGGTTGAGCCCAAGGTTTACGGGATAGGCGGCGGCACAGTAGCTGCTTTTTTCAGAAGACTTAATCTGCCTGTGGTGGTTTATTCCAAACTCAATGAAAGCGCCCATCAACCCAATGAATATTGTCTGATGGGAAATCTCATAAGCGATGCCAAAGTGTTTGCCACAACTTTGTTTAATTTGAATTCCTGAGATGGAATTAAAAGGAATAAGCAAAGCTTTCAAAGCCCCGGTTATCAATGACCTAAGCGCATCTTTTAATCGGGGCTTAAACATAATAACCGGGCCTAACGGCTGCGGTAAAACCACGCTTTTGAAAATAATATCCGGACATATGCTGCCTGATAAAGGCGAGGTGCTGGTATCGCCTGAAAATGTATCAGCTCTCTTTACTAATCCCTGCTTTTATCCGCAATTGACCGTCATTGAAAATCTTGAGTTCTTTCTTGCTTTGAGCGGCAAATCGTCAAAATCCCGAATAGAGAATGCCGTGAGAATGTCGGGACTTGATAATCTTGACCTGAACAAAAAAACGGAGACTCTTTCATCTGGTAATCTCGTCAAGGCCGGACTTGCAAGGCTATATGCGCAAGACAGCGGTATCTTTGTAATTGATGAAGTCCTTTCATCTCTTGATGAGGAAAGCTTCAATGCTGCTCTTAGAATTCTAAGCAATAGTTCAAAGGAGAAAATTATAATCATAGTGTCGCATCAGAAGGAAAGATATAGGGGCGAAAACGCCGTTTTCTGGAAAATGGCTGAAGGAAAAATTTTAAATGAAAATTAACGTCATAGCCGCTTTTCTAAAGAAAGATTTCAGGCTTAAAAAAAGCTACAGGTTCGCTTTCTTTTGGGGGATTTTTTCATCATTCTTTTCTCTGCTGATTTTCTATTTCATAGATTTGCTTATGGACAGAAAGATAACTGCCTTTCTGGCGCCTTACGGAATAAATTATTTCAGCTATGTCTTTCTTGGAATAATCGTTTATAACTTTTCAGGAGCGGGGCCGGGCAGCATAGCGCAAAAGGTTTATGAGGAGAAAATTTGCGGGACACTTGAAGAGATACTGAGAGTAAAAAATGATGTTCAGGCGTTTTTACTTTCAGCCTCCCTTTATAATTTTATGCTTTCCGCGGCGGAGGCTGTAGTATATTTGCTGGCCGGTTTTTTTATTTTCAAGGTGGATTTTTCCTGTATAAACTGGGTTTCTGTTCTTGCGATAATGTTTTTTTCGTTTTTTTCCTTTTCATCAATAGGAATTTTGTCTTCCTGTTTTATTCTTATTTTCAAAAGGGGCAATCCGATAGCATTTTTGTTTAACAGCGCTGAAGGCTTTTTGGGCGGCGCCTATTTCCCTGCAGCGGTACTTCCTTTCGGCCTTTATAAAATCTCATATGCTCTGCCGGTTTACTGGGCCATAAGGGCGGCCCAAAAGGCTTTTTACAGCGGGGCGTCAATAATGGATATATGGCCTGAGCTTGCCGTCCTTGCCTGTTTTTCATTATTTCTGGTTCCGCTATCTTTATTGTGCTTCAATTTAGCCGCAAATAATGCCAGGCGCAAAGGCTCACTGAATCAGTTTTAAGCCGTTTTCTAAAAAGTCATTTTTTCAATTTTGGTATCATATAGATACGATGTTTACCAAAAAAATTGCTGATATAGGGCTTTTTTACTGCGCTTTCATATGGGGTTCTACTTTTGTCGTTACAAAATACGCTCTTAATTCAGTTGACCCGTCGGCCATGGTCGCAATACGCTTTTTTGTGTCGGCTCTGGCGCTTTTGCCTTTTATTATCGGGAAAAAAGATTTTTTTGCCCATGCTAAAGAGGCCTTTGTGCTTTCATTCTTTCTTGCTTCATTGTATCTCACCCAAACCGCAGGTCTCCTTTATACGACCGCTTCAAACAGCGGCTTTATAACGGGACTTTTCATCATATTTATACCTGTTTTCCTTTTTGTATTCAAAAAAGAAAAGCCGGGCCTTGTGGAGCTTATGGCAAGTCTTGTGGCTATCGCCGGAATGTGGTTTCTTACCGGCGGGATTTCAAGAATTAACAGGGGAGATATTCTGACATTGATTGCCGCTATGAGCTATTCGGCGCATTTGATATTTACCGATAAATACGTTAAAAGCGGATACGATATTACGAAACTTGCCTTTCATCAATTCTGGATGGTAGGTGCCATCGCTTCAGTTTCTGTGTTCTTAACCGGAAAAACATTCCATGTCTCAAACCTGAACGGATGGCTTGTAATACTTTTTCTGGCTTTTTTCCCTACCCTGTCGGCTTTTTTTATACAGATGAACGCGCAAAAATATTCGGATCCTTTCAAGGTCGGGATAATATTTACTCTTGAGCCGGTTTTTGCTGCGGCTTTTGCCTGGACTGTAGGCGGAGAGGATTTTCTTGCCGTTAAAGCTTTTGGCGGTTTTTTAATTTTTTCCGCCATGCTTATAAATGAGTTCGGAAAACTCAAGCAAAAGGAAATAAAAAAGAGCGGGGGAATGAATGAAGAGTATAACGGATAAAGAAAGTTTTGAAGCCTATGCCATGGGAAATTACGCCATAGCCAGGGCGATGCTGGAATCAAAAGTAAGAGTGGCAACTTCCTATCCCGGTTCGCCGACGCCTGAAATAGCGCAGGCGCTTTCTTCATTTAAAAGCGAAAATTTTTATTTTGAATTTTCAGCAAATGAAAAAGTGGCTTTGGAAAAAGCTGCCGGCGCTTCATTGAACGGCCATTTGTCTTGCTGTTTCTTCAAATCTGTGGGTCTTAATGTCGCATCAGATTCGCTCATTCAATTGCCTATGATGCAGCTTATCGGCGGGCTTGTTGTGATACTCGGCGACGATCCCGGGGCCAATTCGTCTCAAAATGAGCAGGATAACAGGCATTTTTCAAGAATGTCTTATTTCCCTATGCTTGAGCCGTCCTGCGCGAGAGAAGCTTATGATATGTTCAAGACGGCTTGCCGGCTCAGCGTAAAATATCAATTTCCTGTTTTTTTAAGAATAACCACCCATATAGCCCACAGCCGGCAAAAAATAAAATTTTCCAGCTTCAATGATGAAAAATACGCCTGGGAAAGCCGTTTTTCTTCCAAAAACGGCCCTTATGTGCCTGTAGCTTCGGCGGTTTTCCCTCTTAAGCAGAAAGCTCTTGAAAAATTGGAGAAAATTAAAAAAGAGGCGTGGGAAGACGGCTTGAATCTGCTTGAAGAAAAATCGGGAAAAAAAGAAAAGCTTATCATATCTTCGGGCCTTTCATTTTCCGCCGTCAAGGAAGCTGTTGAAAGAAAAAAAGCGGATATAGACCTTCTTAAGCTGGGTATGACATATCCTCTGGATGAAGAACGTCTTGGCGATATAATCTCCAAATACAAAGAGGTTTTTATAATTGAGGAACTGGACAGGATACTTGAAACTGAAATAAAGGCATTATGTTTTGACAGGAAAATTCAAACTGTCATACACTCACGCACAGACCAAAAAGACTTGATGGGCGAGCTGGGAGTCAAAAGAGTTTCCAAAATTTTATCCTCTGCCTGGTCTGAATTTGCGGTTGAAACTGAGAAAATGAAAGCCGAAGAGAGTTTCCCGAGATTTCCTCAGCTTTGTCCCGGCTGCGGTCATCGTTCGGCTTTCTATGCCGTAAAAAATTTTATTTCACAGCAGGATATCACGGTCGCTGATATAGGGTGTCATACCCTTGGGTATCTGCCTCCTTACAGAATGGGAGAAGTTCTTTTTTCCATGGGACATTCCATATCAACCGGAGCCGGTTTGGCTCTAAACAATGAAAAAAGGAAAGTCATTGCGTTTATGGGCGACTCAACCTTTTTTCATGCAGGTCTGCCCGGACTTATAAATGCTTCTGTCTTAAATTCCAACCTCATACTTGTTCTGCTTGAAAACGGCACCACAGCTATGACAGGCCATCAAAGCAGGCTGGGCAGCGGAGAAATCGGAGAAAGTCTGGACTTAATAAATATCCTGCAGGCCTGCGGGGTTAAATTTATAAGAAAAACCGACGCTTATAACAGAACAGAGC
>JAJUJA010000138.1 GCA_029267355.1 Elusimicrobiota bacterium
CACTACCAGAGATGTGCTTGAGGAAACGGTGGAAATAGACGGCCTTAAGTTTATTTTTTCAGATACCGCCGGCTTAAACAGCGGGGCATCTGACCCTGTTGAAAAAGAAGGCATAAAGAGAAGCAGAAAAGCTGTAAAAAAAGCCGACATAGTGCTTTTTTTAAGGGACTCTTCAATGCCGTCAAATGCTCAGGAAGACTGCGCCTGCAGCGAGCTTAAGGCAATAAAGCCTGCATCGGCGGTTATGCTTGAGGTTTTCTCCAAATCGGACCTCACGGCCGCCAGACAGCCGTCTGAAAATGCCGTCGCCGTATCTTCTTTAAACGGGTTCGGGCTTGAACAGCTCAAAAAAACTCTCGTCTCAATATGCGAAGGAAAAGATTTTTCATACAGTTGCGCGATAACGTCTGCGAGGCATTACGAGGCCCTTGCGCTTTGCGATAAAGCCCTTATCGAAGCTTTGAGAAATGAAAAAAACGAAGGCGCGCTTGAAATAACGGCTGAAAATATAAGAGAGGCGCTTAAAGCCCTTGGCGACATAGCCGGCGAAACGACAGCTCAAGAAGTTCTCTCCGAGATATTTTCAAATTTCTGCGTAGGCAAATAAATGAACAAAGAACTGATAAAAAACGTGCTTTTTTCTCCCTCAAGGGCTGTGCAGGCCGTAGAGTCCATCTCCCTGCCTTCAGCCGCGGCTCTTATATTCTCTTATATCATTGCGGAAGCTCTGGCCCTTTTTCTGACCCCTTCATATATGCTTAATGAAGTTTTTTCCTCAGACCTGTCAGGCTGCGGCGCCGGGACCTTTTTTCTTCTTTCTTTCGCCTCCGGCCTAACCGTAACGGTGCTTTCTATTCCGCTTGTATTATGGCTGATTTTTTTTGTTTCCTCCTCTTCCATCAAAAAAATAGTCTTTTCCGTCTTCGCCTTTGTCATTCTGCTTTTAATTCTTTTCTCTTTCAAAAACCCGTATATCTCAATTTTAATGGCCGCCGCGCCTTTAACGGCATATCTTGCTCTTAAAGATAAGAGGCGGGAATTGATCTCCGTTTTAAAAATAAGCGCCGCTTCCGCCTTCATCTTCATACCGTATCTTTTCCTGTGGGGAGCCGCCGCGGCTCTGTCAAACTCAGGCATTCTTCAGGCCGCACAGTTCATATACGGCATATGGACCATGATATACTTCTGCTCGGCCGCCTCGGCCAGATTCAATGTGAATGTGCCTTCCGTCTTTGCCTCTTTCATTCTGTCTTCTTTTTACATCATTGCCTCTCTTTATCTTATGAAGGCCTCAGGCCTTATTTCCGCGGAATTTTTGAATATCGTGATTATGCAGATTTAAGATGAAAAAATTTGAATACCCTGTTGAGCACGACATTCTTGTCATAGGCGCCGGCCACGCCGGCTGCGAAGCCGCTTTGATAGCTTCAAAGCTCGGCGCAAGAACGCTGCTTATCACACAGAATCTTGACACCATAGCGCAGATGTCCTGCAATCCTTCCATAGGCGGCGTCGGCAAGGGCCAAATCGTAAGGGAAATAGACGCTTTGGGCGGGGCAATGGGCATAAATACAGACCTTTCCGCCCTGAACTACCATATGCTCAACACATCAAGGGGACCTGCGGTAAGATCCCCGAGAGCCCAATGCGATAAAAAGCTTTATCACATCAATATGAAGCTTCGTCTTGAGCAGGCGCAGAACTTGAGCATAATTCAGGACGAGGC
>JAJUJA010000023.1 GCA_029267355.1 Elusimicrobiota bacterium
ACAGGGGAGCCCGGAATGGTCCGGGCTGAGATGGCGGGTCCGCCCGCCGTACCCTTAGAACCTGAACCGGATAATGCCGGCGGAGGGAGAATGAAAACCCGCTTAAGAAAAATCAAACATAATCTTCCAAACGGCGCAGTTGTCATTTTGCTTCCGTCAGGCGGAGGCAAAAATGCGATATTCAAAACAAGATTTAAAACAAATCTCGCTAAGAGAGGAAATAAATCCGAAGCGTCTTGAAGAAGAATTAGATTCGGGCCGCTGCGTTGTCCTGAAGAATAAATCAAGGAAAATAAAACCTGTCGCTGCGGGCAGGGCTGTGAAATGCAAGATTAACGTTAACATAGGCGTTTCGGGCCCTAAAAGCGTAAAAAAAGAGCTGATTAAACTTAAGACGGCGATTCTTTACGGCGCTGATACTGTGATGGACCTGTCAGTCGGCGCTGAGACATCAAAGATAAGAAAATTTCTAATAGAAAAATGTCCTGTCCCTTTTGGAACAGTGCCGGTTTATTCAATGGTTTCTAAAAACGGCTCAGTTGACCTTTCGCGAAACCGTATTCTGGAAGAAATAGAAAATCAGGCCTCGGAAGGCGTGGATTTTATGACGATTCACAGCGGTCTGAGAGCTTCTCATTTGAGTTTTGCCTCAAAGAGAGTCTGTAAAATAGTTTCCAGAGGCGGGGCTGTTATAGCGGAATATATGGCCAAAACGGGCAAAGATAATCCTTTTTATGAGTATTTTGAAGATATTCTAAAAATCCTTAAAAAATATTCGGTGACAATAAGTCTTGGAGACGGTCTGCGCCCCGGCTGCTGCGCAGATGCTTCAGATGAGGCGCAATATCTGGAATTATCGCAACTGGGTTTGCTTAGAAAAATTTGCCGTAAAAACGGCGTACAGGCGATGATAGAGGGGCCGGGACATGTCCCGCTGAATCTGATAGAAGAAAATGTGGTCAAAGCCCGAGAAGAAACAGACGATGCGCCGCTTTATTTTTTAGGGCCCTTGCCTGTGGATATCGCCATGGGCAGAGATCATATAGCTGCGGCGATAGGTTCGGCTTTGGCTGGTTTTTACGGAGTTTCCCTGCTTTGCGCTATGACGCCGGCTGAACATATAGGCCTGCCTGAATTGGCGGACATAAGAGAAGGAACGGCTGTTTTTAAGATTGCGGCAGAGGCTGTAAATCTAGCCAGAGGTTTTCAGGAGCAAAAGAAAAGAAATATTGAGATGTCTGCCGCGAGGAAAAATTTTGACTGGGAAAAGCAGTTCGCTCTGGCTTTGGATTGCTCTCTTGCAGAGCAAAGACATGCCAAGTTAAATCACGAAAAAGAAAAATTCTGCTCCATGTGCGGCGAAAATTTCTGCGCCATGAAAAGATCAAAGGAGTGTCTGAAAGCATGAAAAAGATAAAAACAGCTCTGACCATTGCCGGCTCTGACAGCTGCGGCGGAGCGGGGATACAGGCGGACATAAAAGTTTTTGAGGAATTCAAGGTTTACGGCATGAGCGTTATAACGGCCCTCACAGCGCAAAATACGCAGGGCATAAGCGCCGTCTCCGCGGTGAGAAGGGATTTTTTCAGGACTCAGCTGGAGACAGTTTTAAGCGATATAAAGCCCCATGCGGTTAAGACCGGCATGATACACAGAGATTTTATGCCTGCCGAGATTTCCCGGGCCATAGAAAAATACAAGCTGAAAAATATAGTTTGCGACACTGCGGGAATTTCAAAATCGGGATTTGTCCTTTGCGGAAAAAAAGTTTTTGAAGAGGCGAAAAAACGCCTTTATCCGCTGGCAGATTTGATTACTCCGAACATTCCTGAAGCGGAATTCCTGACAGGGATTAAAATATTCGGGGAAAAAGACGCCCTGAGAGCCGCCGAACAAATTTTGCTTTGCGGCGCTAAAAGCGTGCTTTTAAAGGGCGGGCATGGCTGCGGCGCGGTCATAAGGGATTATTATATTGAAAAGAATTTTGTCAGAGTGTTTGAAAGAAAAAGAATAATGACAAAAAACACTCACGGCACGGGCTGCTCGCTTTCAGCGGCGATATCGGCCCTTATGGCTCTCGGCGCAGACAAAAGAACTGCCGTTGAGAAGGGGCTTGATTACATTTACGGGGCATTGAAAAATTCCATTGATATAGGAAAGGGCTGGGGGCCTTTGAATCATTTCTATAAAAGGCAAAAAAGAGGAGGACAATTTTGAATTTTGAAAAAATAATCAAAAACGGGCTTTATTTTATAAGCGATGAGAATCTTTTAGGCAGAAGAAAATTCATTTCAGCCATTGAAAAAGCCGCCGCCTGCGGAATAAAAGCGGTACAGATAAGAGAAAAGAAAACCTCTCTTAAGGATAGAGCGCGATTATGCGAGAAGGCCGCCGCCGTAATAAGGCCCTACGGAGCAAAGCTGATAATAAACGATGACCCTTATCTGGCAAAAATATGCGGGGCGGATGGGGTGCATATAGGCAAAAATGACGGCTCTGTTGAAAGAGCCAGGGAAATTCTGGGGAAAAACGCCATTGTAGGCGTTTCCTGCTACGGGTCTATAGACTCGGCAATCAAAGCGCAGAAGTCGGGCGCCGATTATGTGTCTTTCGGAAATTTTTTCTTTTCTTTCGTAAAGCCGGAGGAAGAAATAGTCAGCACAGACATCATTTCCGCGGCCAAAAAGAAAATTAAAATTCCGGTTCTGGCCATAGGCGGCATAAATGAAAAAAATTGCGGAGAGATATTCCTGAAAGGAGCCGACGGAGTCTGCTGCGTGTCGGCTTTTATTATGTCAAAAGACATAAAAGAAACTGCGGCAAAAATAGAACAAATAAAAAGGAGAGCGTATGAAAATAAAAATGAAAAATAAAATGCCCGAACTGGGTAAAATATCGCCGGAGATATTTGATGAGGCGATATATCCGAATCTCGGCGCAAAAAGAAGCGAAATTATTTCAGGGCCGCGGCACGGCGTTGACTGCGCAATAACGGATATCGGCAATGGAAAGATAATGGCCATGACTTGCGACCCCTTTTATATAGTTCCAAACTACGGCTGGGAGAAAGCTGCCTGGTTTGCCTTTCATATACTGGCAAGCGACCTGGCCACAAGCGGCCTTGCTCCGCAGTTTGCTGCTGTTGACTTGAATCTGCCGGCTGATATAAAGGAAAATGAATTCGCTTCAATGTGGAGGGCCTTTTCGGATGAATGCGTCAAATACGGCGTTGCCATTGCAGGCGGGCATACGGCCAAATATGCGGGCTGTTCATGGCCGATGGCCGGCGGCGGTTTTATGTGGGCTTTCGGCGATAAGAATTCTTATGTCACGCCCGCCATGGCCTGCGAAAATGACGCGGTTATAATAACAAAGGGGGCAGCGGTTGAAGCGGCGGCTATAATGGCCTGCACTTTCCCCGATAGGGTGGAAGCCGCTTTCGGAAAAGCCTTCGCAAAAAAATCTCAGGAGCTTTTCTGGGATATGAGCGTGCTTGAAGATTGTCTTGTCTGCCGCGATTACGGACTTGGCGATAAGGGCATTACCTCAATGCATGACGCCACCGAATGCGGAATTTACGGCGGCATATTTGAGGTGGCAAGGGCTTCCAAAAAAGGGGTAAGGCTTTACAAGAATGAAATCCATATTGACCCGAGAGTTGAAAAAATTTGCGGACTTTTCGGGATGGATCCCTATTCTTCAATAAGCGAAGGCACGCTTATAATAACGGCAAAGCAAAAGCATGCCGAAAAAATAGTCAGAGCTCTTGAAGATAAAAACATAAAGGCGTTTATCTGCGGCGAGATAACTGCGCCTGAAAAGGGGATGGTTCTGGCGGATAATTCAGGAGAACATGAGCTTAAACATCCGGTTACAGACCCCTTTTGGGGCGCCTTTGAGAAGGAGATGTCCGCAAAATGAAACGCTATTTTATTTCGTAGGTTTCAGATTGCGGGAAATAATCGGATATTGAGCTTTTTTGCGGCTGCAAAATATCCATGTAGTTTTCTTCCATAGTTTTCTTAGGGCTGTTTATGAATATACCGAGCGGCAGCGGAAATTGCGGCGGAACGATGTTTGATATTATATATGCCATTTCCCTGCTGGTTGAATCATAAACGGTCAGATCTTTCGGCGGATTGGCGGGATCAAACTCAATTATCTCCGGCTTGAAATTTTTTATTATTACGGCCTTATTTCTGTTTTTGCCGAATATCATCGGCTTGCCGTGCTCTATCCTTACGGTAAGCTCGTCTTTGGTCTGCGGATTTTTATAGGCGTCAAATTCCTTGTCCGTGAATACCACGCATTTTTGTATCATTTCGACAAAAGAAAACCCTTTATACAAGGCGCTTTTCTGCAGTATTTCTGCCCCGTAATTTAAGTCATTATCAATGCCTCTGGCCACAAAACCGCAGCCTATTGAGACGGCGAAATTAGCCGGATTGAAGGGATAATCCGGATTGCCGGCCGGCGTAGTTTTTGTTTTTGAATCCTGCAGGGTTGTCGGCGAGGCCTGCCCTTTTGTAAGCGCATAGATTCTGTTATTGAAAAGCACGGTCTTAAGGTCCGTGTTTCTTCTTATGGCATGTATCATATGATTGCCGCCTATGGATAAACCGTCGCCGTCGCCTGTTATGACCCAGACAAAGAGTTCAGGATTTGAAAGTTTTACGCCTGAAGCCACGGCTATGGCTCTGCCGTGTATTGAATGGAAACCGTAAGTGTTGACATAATACGGGAATCTGCTTGAACAGCCTATTCCGGATACAACAGCGTACTTTTCATGAGGCACATTCAGCTGCGCCATGGTTCTTTGTATCATGGTAAGCAGACCGAAATCGCCGCAGCCGGGGCACCATTTCACAGGGAGCCCTGAGGCAAAATCTTTAGCTGTCAATTTTGTTTCCATACATTCCCTCTCAGATATTTTCCTCTATGGCTTTTAAGATTTCTTCGTAAAGAAGGGGCTGACCCTTTACTTTGGTCAGGGACAGCGGATTTATCAAAAACTCGGACCTTATTATATGCGCGAATTGTCCGTCATTTTCCTCAGGTATCAGCACTTTCCTGAATTTTTTAAGTTTTTCTCCGAGATCAGGCGGCAGCGGATTTATGAACTTGATATTTATGAAGGATACCTTCATGCCTTTTTTTCTCGCCTTTTCAACCGCTGTGCTGGCGGCGCCGTAAACAGAGCCCCAGCTTAAAACAAGCAGATCTCCGCTTTCATCTCCGTTGATCATTGTCGGCGGGATTTCATTTGCAACATTTCTTATTTTTTCCCGTCTTATATCGGTCATTCTTTGATGATTATCCGGGTCATAGCTTATATGCCCCGTCTCGCCGCTTTTTTCAAGGCCTCCCAGTCTGTGCTCATAGCTTTTAAGTCCGGCATAAGCCCATGGCCTTGAAAGAGTTTTTTCATCCCGTAAATAAGGCTGAAATTTTTCCGGCTCAGGAAGCGCCGTAAGCTCAAATTCCCTCAGCTCATTATCGGCCGGAATTCTGAACGGCTCTGAACCGTTGGCTATGTAGGCGGAAGATAAAACTATAACCGGCGTCATATACTTTACCGATATTCTGGCTGCTTCATAAACCGTATGGAAGCAGTCGGCGGGACTGCTGGCCGACATTACGACGAGAGGGCAATCGCCATGCCTGCCGAACATGGCCTGTAAAAGGTCTGATTGCTCGGTTTTTGTCGGAAGACCTGTGGAGGGACCGCCTCTTTGAACGTCTATGACCACAAGCGGCAGCTCAGTTATTACGGCCAGGCCCAGCGCTTCGGCCTTAAGCGAGAGTCCGGGACCGCTTGTGCCTGTCGCGGCCAGAGCGCCTGCGAAAGCGGCTCCTATGGAGGAGCAGACGGCCGCTATTTCGTCTTCCGCCTGAAAAACCACGAGATCCTCCGCTCTGTATTTGGAGAGAGTTTGAAGTATCTCGCTGGCGGGAGTTATAGGATATGAACCGTAAAACAGCTTTCTTTTCAATTTTTTTGAGGCGGCTATCAGGCCGTAGGCAGCGGCCTCATTGCCGGTAAGATTTTTGTACTTTCCCTTTTTGGGATTGCTTTTTTTTACCTGAAATCTAGAGTCAAAAATCTCCGTATTTTCAGCATAATTGTAGCCGGCGAAAAGCGCCTTTTTATTTGCTTCAAGAATTTCCGGAGTTTTTGCGAATTTGCTCTCAAGCCATTTCACGGTATTTTCTATCGGCAGATCATATATCCAGTATATTACGCCAAGCATGAAAAAGTTCTTGCACTTAAGGGCCTGCGCCGGCTGAAGGCCGGAATCTTTGAGAGTTTCCTGTACCATTGAATTGGCCGGCACAGTTATTACCCTGTAATTTGAAAGCGATCCGTCTTCAAGCGGATTAGTCTCATAACCCGCTTTTTTACAGGCTTCCTGAGTAAAGGCGTCAGAATTGGCTATTATGAGGCTTCCTTTCTCAAGAGATTTCAGATTCACTGAAAGCGCCGCAGGATTCATAACGACAAGGATTTCCACTTTGCTGCCTGGCGTCATTACAGAATTGTCGCCGAAGGCTATTTGAAAGCCGCTTACGCCGCCCGGGGAACCGGCAGGCGCCCTTATCTCTGCGGGATAATCCGGCAGGGTGCTTAAGTCTCTGCCCGCCACCGCGTTTGTATTGGCAAATTGCGAACCAAGGACCTGTATTCCGTCCCCGGAGTCGCCGGCAAATTTTATGATTGAAACGCTTCTCTCCTCAACTTTTATCTTTTTCGTTTTTTCGCTCATTTCAACCTCTTTCTTAAGACTTCAATAAATCACGGGCAATACAGCCCTGATATTTACTAAAATAAATATCTGCTCAGCTAAAAGTATATTACTATTTCTTTGGCTGATTGACAACTGGAGGCGAAATGAAATTTGTGGAATATGAAGGCAGAGAGATTTTCTTGAAGCACAATATACCATGCGGCGGCTGTTTCGCCGTAGTAAAGTCCAAAGAGGAATTAAAAGAATTGAATGTAAAGAGCTTTCCCTGCGTGATAAAGGCGCAGGTTTTAGCAGGCGGCAGAGGCAAAGCCGGCGGCGTAAAGATAGCCAAAAACAGGCAGGAGATGCTTGAAATACTGGAGAAAATGCTTGGAATGGAGATCGCTACTCATCAGACGGCCGGGAAAACAATTAAGGTTGAAGAGGTGATGATCTCGGAGTTTGTGCAGCCTGAAAGAGAGATGTATATGGCCGTAACGATGGACAGAAAAGCCGGCAGACCCGTGCTTATAGCCTGCGCAGAAGGCGGCATGTCCATAGAGGAGCTGGCCGTAAAAAAGCCTGAGGCCGTAATAAAAGTTTTTGCTGACCCGCAGGAAGGGCTTATGGATTTTCAGGCCAGAGATCTTGCCTACGCTTTGAGCATAAAAAAGGAGCTGTTTTGCGATTTTACGCTTCTGGCTAAAAACCTTTGCAGGCTTTTCATAGAGGAAGACGCTTCGCTGGCCGAAATAAATCCTCTGGTTATAACAAAAGACGGCAGACTTCTGGCCATAGACTCAAAAGTTATTACGGACGACAATGCCTATTTCAGGCATAAAGAGTGGGATAAAATTCCCGACAGGGATTCCTGCGATATAGAGAAAGAAGCCAAGGAGATAGGGATAAATTACATAGCCCTTGACGGTGATATAGGCTGTATGGTCAATGGAGCCGGTCTGGCCATGGCTACTCTGGACACCATAAAACTGGCCGGCGGCGATGCCGCGAATTTCCTGGATGTCGGCGGCGGCGCCAATGTGGAGCAGATAACGCGGGCTTTCAAGATAATACTCAAGGACCCCAAGGTCAAAGCCATAATGGTGAATATATTCGGCGGCATAATGAAATGCGACAATATAGCCTCAGGTCTTGTCGAAGCGGCAAAAAATGTGAATATAAATGTTCCGCTTGTGGTCAGGCTTGAGGGAACCAGGGTCAGGGAAGGAAAGGATATACTGGCCGAATCCGGCATCAAAATACATCAGGCGGACAGCGCCTGGGAAGCCGCAAAACTTGCGGTTGAATTGGCCGCAAAAAACGGCAGGGAGGGATAATGTCTGTAATTCTGAATAAAGATTCAAGGATAGTTGTACAAGGTATAACCGGCGCGCAAGGGTCTTTTCATGCCCAGCAATGCATGGAGTACGGCTCAAAAGTGGTTGCCGGTGTAACTCCCGGCAAGGGCGGCTCAACTCATCTCGGAGTGCCGGTTTTCAATACTGTCAAAGAAGCTATAAAGCAGCAGGGAGCGGATGTTTCGCTTATATTCGTCCCGCCGCCCTTCGCGGCTGATTCAATTCTTGAAGCGGCTTATGCCGGGATAAATAAGATCATATGCATAACAGAAGGAATACCTGTCATTGACATGGCCAAAGTTAAAAAGCATCTCAATACGCTCAAACAATCGGGAAGAGAGATAATAATGGTCGGCCCCAATTGCCCCGGAGTGATAACCCCTCAGGAGTGTAAAGCCGGCATAATGCCAGGTTACATACACAGGAGGGGCAGTATAGGCATAGTTTCAAGATCAGGGACATTGACATATGAAGCCGTCTGGCAGGTAACTTGTCAGGGGTTGGGCCAGTCCACAGTTATAGGCATAGGCGGCGACCCTGTGCAGGGTATGAATTTCATAGATGCCTTGAGATTGTTCAAGGATGACGAGCAGACTCAGGCCGTCATAATGATAGGAGAAATAGGCGGAAGCGCGGAAGAGGAAGCCGCCGCCTATGTCAAAGAGAATTTCAAGAAACCGGTTTTTTCTTTTGTAGCCGGAAAAACTGCCCCCAAGGGCAAGAGAATGGGTCATGCCGGAGCCATAATAGAAGGTTCCAGCGGAACGCATGAAGCCAAGGTCAAAGCGCTCAGGGATGCCGGCATAACAGTTGTGGAAAATCTTTCTGAAATAGGCAAAGTAGTGGCGGGATTTGTAAAGGCGGAGGCCTGAGATGATAAGGCGGTATAAGATAGAAGGCTCCAAAATTGCCGAGGTTTCCCTCAAAGAAGACATACTTGTGCTGATAAACCCCGATGACAATGAAAAACAGTACGTTCTGGGCAATTTTGGCATGGACGCGCATAACCTGAATTCTTCTCTAGACCCGGAAGAGCCGGCCAGGGTAGAATTTGAAAATGATCATGTCTCGGTCATATTTAAAAGGCCAAAGAACTACTCGTCAAAAGATCATTTTCTCTTTAAGGTGTCCTCAATGGGCCTTTTTCTTTTCAAGGAAAAGCTGATAATAGTGCTTTCGGAAGACGTCAATATTTTTTCAGGCAAGCAATACAATAATGTCAGCGGCATCAGGGATGTTTTTCTGAAGGTCATATACAATTCAATTTACCACTTCGTTGAACACCTTAAAGTGATAAATATGATAGCGGAGGAAATAGAGACGAAAATAAACAAGTCAATGGAGAACAAGTACCTGCTTCATATGTTCACTTTGGAGAAGAGCCTTGTTTATTATGTCAGCGCCATAACGGCCAACAGCTTTGTTCTTGAGAGACTTAAAATTCACGTGTCTAAAGTAGGTTTTGATGAAAGGCTGATAGAGTTTTTGGAAGATATAGCCATAGAAAACGGCCAGGCCAAATCTCAGGCGGACGTATATTCCCAGGTATTCGCCGGCTTAATGGACGCCAGGGCTTCCGTAATAAACAACAACATGAATATCTGGCTTAAAAATCTCACAATAATAACAATAGCCATAGCGGTGCCGAATTTTTTCGCTTCCATGGGCGGCATGAGCGAATTGGAAAGAGTTATAGGCGTCGATAATGTGCGGCTGGCGCAGGGTATATTTCTGGTTTTTTCTTTGATTTTAGCTGTGTCCATAATAGAGATCTTCAGAAAAATAGAAAAGAACAGATGAAGAAGTTTTCTCTCATAAGTCTCGGATGCCCGAAAAATCTTACAGATTCAGAAGAAATTTCTGCAAAGCTGGCTGCTTTGGGCTATGAGCTTTCGGGCGGCGGCAAGAGCGATGTCTGTGTGATAAACACCTGCGCTTTTTTAAAATCTGCCGTTATGGAGTCTGAAAAACATATAAAAGAGCAGATAGAGCTTAAGAAGAAAGGGTTGATAAAAAAAATCATAGTGGCCGGCTGTCTGGCCGAGAGGTACAGAGAAAAGGTTCTTGAAAAATATCCGCAGGTTGACTCTATAGTGGGAACAAGTTCCATAGATCATATCTCATACGCCCTGAAAGGCGATTCCTTTGTGCTGCCTCACGGAAAATTGCATTCTCAGGACAGATTTTTGCTTACCAAAAGACACAGCGCATATCTGAAAATAGCAGACGGTTGCAATAACCGCTGCGCCTATTGCGCCATCCCGTACATAAGAGGGCCTCTCAGGTCAAAGCCATTGGATGAAGTTTTGCGCGAAGCAGAATCTCTGATTGAAAACGGCGCCGTTGAAATATCTCTGATAGCCCAGGATATAACCGCTTACGGCATGGATGTTTCCGGGAAATCGCAGCTAAAAACGCTGCTTAGGAAGATGTCAAAAATCAAAAAGCTCAAGTGGCTTAGGCTGATGTATGTATATCCGGAAGGGATTGACGAAGAGTTTTTGAATATAATAAGGGATTCTGCCAATATATGCCATTATCTGGAAATGCCGATTCAGCATATAAGCTCCGATGTTCTCAAGAGAATGAACAGGCGTTCAGATGAAAAAAGCATAAAAAATAAGATCGATCTGATAAGAAAAATCGTTCCGGACATGGCATTAAGAAGCACCTTTATAACCGGCTTTCCCGGAGAGAGCGAGAAAGATTTTAAAAAACTTCTTAGCTTTATTGAAAATTACAAATTCAATTCGCTGGCTGTTTTCCCCTATTCCAGAGAGAAAGGCACGCCCGCCTATGGTTTCAAAGATCAGCTGCCGGCTTCAATGAAAAAAGCACGGGCAAAAGAGCTTTTGTCAGCCCAGGCCAGGGTGGTTGATGAATACAATAAAAAGCTGATTTCAAGAGAAGTTGAGCTTCTGGCTGACTCTGAATACAGCGCAAGAGCTTTCTGGCAGGCGCCGGATATAGACGGTTATGTTGAAACCGATTTCAAGATGAAGACGGGGGAGTTTTATAAGGCGAAAATTATTTCAGCCGCAGGATATACACGTTTTGCATCCAAATCCCTTTTCCCTAAAGTCCCATAAAAGTATAGGCCCATTTCCATCAAAGCAATTCCCCCAAAGCCGCTTATGCGAGGGGAGTTTTGTGTTGTAAAATTTAAGTGTTATCCTGTAATCCCCGCAGAGGGCGGGGAGCATCCACCCTCAAACCGCAGACTTTGAGGTCACCAGGAAAGGAAGTTTCTTTTTTGGAGACCTTTATGTTTTTTATGAGAAGTTTTGAAAAATTTTTTCTGCTTACAGTTCTGGCTGCGCCGCTTTTCTCGCAGACAAAATTCAATAACGATTTCATAGACCCGGAAATACAGAATTACTTTGAGATGCGTTACGGCTATAAAAATCCGGCTGTTTCAAAAGATTCGGCCTTCAGAGATTCTCCGATAACGCAGGTCAATGAAAACGCTCTTTTTAAAAATGCTTCAATTCAAACCGGCTATAAATCCTACAGAAAAGAACTGTCCGAGCCTTTGCCTTTGTATTACTCCGTTAAAAAGGCCTACGATTCAGGGCCTATTTCCTCCTGCGTCATAGAGCCGGATAAAGAAAATTCTGCCTTTCTGCAGAAATATTCCGCGGTTGAAATCGTCGTTTTGGAAAATAATTGGCAGGACGTTTATGAAAAAGTGATACAGCCGGCAGGTTTCGTGCTCGGCGGCGAAGAATATACCAAAGAAGGCAAGACCAGACTTAAAACCCTTATAGGCTGGATTCCGGAAGCCAAAATGCCGCTGTTGATGGGTAAAAAGGGAATAAAAAGCGTATACTTTTCTAAAGGAAGGGGGCTTAAAGCTCCGCCTGTGAGGGTAAGCCTTATACTTAAGGCGCCGTCTGACAGGGACCCGGCTGTTTTTGCGCAGGCATTTTCCGGCCATCTTGCTTCCATAGGGTTCAATGCCGGCGAAGTTAAAAACGTTATCGCAGGTCAAAACGCCAGATTCTATTTGATAGAAATAGACGGTTCAATCCCGATAGACAAGACCGCTCAGGTGCTCGCTGACCCGTTCATACTTAAACTGACGCCTCAAAAGGGCATTTAATCCGCTGCCCTCTCGCTGTTAATGGGCTGTCTAAAATTATATAATTATATTCCATGGAAGAATCCGGCGATAAGAAGTCCCATAAAAAGGGATACAGGATAATCTTTTTGACGGCGCTTTTATTTGCCGTGCTTTTCGAATGCCTTATTTTCATGCGTTCCCAGTTAATGAAAATAGAGAGCATTCTCAGAGACGATTTCAGGATCGTGCTGGTTTTATCTCCGTCAGAGAAAAAGGAAACGGTCCTTGAAAAGGTGTATGCGCTAAAGGGTATTAAAAAAGCGGAGCTGGTCCTTTCCTCCCAGACCATGGAGAGAATAAAGCAGGAAGATAAGGAGCTTTATTACTCTCTCTCTGCGGTAGGCAAAAATCCTGTGCCGGATATAATTGAGGCCGAGCTGGAGGATGCGGCTCTCGGCAATCTGGAAAGCTTTGCCGAAGAGGCGATGAAAGTTAAGGGAGTTGATGACGTTAAATACAAGCTTTTGGAAGCCTATGCGATAATACATTTTTCATTTTACTCTAATTTCCTGTCCGTGATAATTTCTTTGGCGCTTCTGGTTTCGGCTCTTATAGTTTTTACGGGTATAGCCCATGCGGGCTTCGGGAACTTTTTTTCCTCCCTTAGAAATTCAATGAAATGGTTTTCTTCCGGCTTCTTCGGCGCCGCCTGCGCAGTGTTCTTCGTCTACATAGTCATATATCCGGTAAAATACTTGAGTCCTGTCTGGTCATGGCCTTCTCACTGGTGGCATTTGCTCCTGTCGGTTATATGCGGCCTGCTCGGCTGGGTTTTTTATCAATGGAAAAAATCCTGAAATCAGCTTTTTTCTGTCTGGCGCTTGTTTTTGCGTTTTATGCCCCGGCTTTTTGCCAGAAAATAGAGAATCAGGCGAAACGCCTTAAAGAAATAGAAGAGCAGATAGACAAAAGAAACAGAGAACTGGAAGAATATATGACGAGGGCCGAAGAACTGAAAACTCAATTGAAAAGTATAAAGGCCCAAAGCGAAATTGAAGGGGAAAAAAAAGCCGAGATAGAGAATTCAATAAAAAAAACGCAGCAGAACATAGGCGGCTTGAAAGAAAAATACCGTGCGCTTAGAGAGGTCTATATGCGTCTTATAGCCGATATGAGCGCTGACGGAGCGAAGCTTTACCTTGAAAGTTTTTCCATGTCCGATTACTTTCAGAGAGACAATATAGTGAAATCTGTGATTCTAAGGAACCTGATAATAGGGAAATCCGCCATAGCAAAAAGTGTTGACAGGAAAACCGGGCAGACCGATTTGGAAATGAAGAATCTTATGGCTAAAAAAGCCAGGATGGCGGAAGAAAAAAAACGGGTTCTGGCGCGCCTTGAAAGCAGGAAAAAAGAAATGGGGCGGACACAGAAAGAGATGGAGCTGAACAAAAGAAAGTTAAGGGATTTGAGGGCCGAAATAGAGGGTCTTAAAGAGTCCGCTTCGCGTTTGAGCGGTCTGATAAAAAAGCTTGAGAAAAAATTGCCGTATAGGACAACTGTCAATGCCTATGTGCCCATAGAGAAAAATTCCCTCCCCTGGCCCGTTAACGGTCAGGTAATAAGCCGTTTCGGCAAGGAATATGTTGAGCAGCTTAAAACATGGATAGTCAGAGACGGCATAAGGATAAAGGCCGAAATGGATTCTCAGGTTAAATCCGTTATGAGCGGGAGCGTCATTTACGCCGGCGCTTTCAGGAACTACGGCAATATTGTGATAGTTTCCCACGCCGATAATATATTTTCTACATACGGCCTTTTAAGCTCTTTTTCAGTTAAAACGGGAGATCAGGTTGAGGCGGGGACGATTCTTGGTTTTGTCGGCGAAGATGAGCAGACGCTAAAAGAAAACAAGGGAAGCGCGCTTTATTTTGAGATAAGAAAAGGCTCTGAGGCAGTGGACCCTTTGCCTTATTTGAGGTGAATTAAGGAGAGAAAGTATGAAAAAAAGAGTTTTTTGGCTTACCATGATTTTTTGCGCGGTATTCGGCCTTGCCTTCCCGCGCATCAATGCCGCTGCGGACAATACATATCAGCAGCTAAGAATTCTTGTTGATATGATGGAACTGATAAACAAAAATTACGCCGAGGAAGTTGAATATAAAAAGCTTATACACGGCGCGGCCAGAGGCATGGTTGAGGAGCTTGACGAGTTTTCCCAGTATATGGAAGAAGATGTTTATGAGAGGGTCAAAAGCGATACGGAAGGGGAATTCGGCGGTATAGGCATAAGACTTGATGTCAAGGACGGCTGGCCTACAGTGATAACTCCAATGCCCGGCACGCCTGCCTACAAAGCGGGCATGTATCCCGGCGATAAAATAATCAAGATAGAGGGGGAAAGCACCAAAGATATGCCGATAGATGACGTGGTTAAAAGGCTGAGGGGGAAACCGGGCAGCAAGGTAAAACTGACAGTCGCCAGCGAGCCGAAAAACAAGGAGGAGGACTGGAGCCAGAAGGAACTCGCTCTTGAAAGAGTAACGATAAAGCCTGAAGTTGTCAAATATAGAATGCTTGATGATGAGCTTGCTTATATCAGAGTTACGGACTTTTCGGGACATGTTATTGAAGATTTTTCGGCTGCCTTAAGAAAAATTTCTGAAAGCAAGGCCAGGGGGCTGATAATAGACCTTCGCTATAACCCGGGCGGGCTTTTAATGGCCTCCGTAGATATGGCCAAGTTTTTTATAGGCAGCGAAAAACTTATAGTCTATACGAAAGGCAAGAAGGACTCAAATTATCAGGAGTTCAGGGCTGATAAATCGGCTGTGTATGAAAAATTGCCTGTTGTGGTGATTATAAACAGATATTCCGCTTCTGCCAGCGAAATTTTTGCCGGCGCTATGCAGGATAATAAAAGGGCCGTCATAATAGGTGAAAATTCATTTGGGAAGGCCAGCGTCCAGCAAATTATGCCGCTGTCTGACGGCTCAGCCCTGAGGCTCACTATAGCCCATTATTACACGCCGAGCGGAAAAATGATACACAGGGATCCGAAAACAGGCAAGGGCGGAATAAAACCCGATATAGAGGTGAAGGTTTCAAGGGAAGATGAAATAAAGGTTTTTGAAAGCATGGAAGAGATCTATTATCCCGACAAAAAGGAGAATCCCCTGAAAGACAAAAACAAAGTCAAAGACGAATGTTTGCAGCGCGCCACGGAAATATTAAAGGCAAGGGAGGCTTTTGCCGGTTTAGCGGCTTCAAAATGAAAATACTTGCCCTTGAAAGCACTTGTGACGAAACGTCGGCGGCCGTGGCCGACGGCAGAAAGCTTTCCTTAAATCTGGTTTATTCCCAGATAAATATACATCGAAAGTATAAAGGCGTAGTTCCGGAGGCAGCCAGCCGCGCTCATAGCGAAAAAATGTCCGTTCTTGTAAATCTGGCCTTAAAGAAAATAAAAAAACCTGACGCTGTCGCTTTTTGCAGGGGCCCCGGCCTTAACGGCTCCCTGATAGTTTCCGCCGTAGCCGCGAAAACTATTTCCGAATTTTATAAAGTCCCGCTTGTGGGGATTAATCATCTGGAAGGCCATTTTTTATCCTGCGAGATAAAAAATGATGAGATAACCGATATTTTCAAATTTCCTGTTCTGGCTCTCATAGCCTCCGGAGGCCACAGCGAATTATGGCTTGTTAAAGATTACGGCCTGTATGAGAAGCTTGGGTCAACCAGAGATGATGCGGCAGGCGAAGCTTTTGATAAGACGGCCAAACTGCTCGGTTTTGAATATCCCGGCGGTCCGAGGATAGAAAAGGAAGCCGCTGCGGCCGGCCGCGCCTCTTTCAGCTTTCCTTCTCCCTTTATCAGTAACGGCTTTGAATTTTCATTCAGCGGCCTTAAAACAGCCGTTGCTTATAAACTTGCTGAAAGAAAATTGACCGCCTCATTCAAAAGGGAAATAGCATACGCTTTTCAGGAGGCGGCTATTTCGGCTCTACTTAAAAAGACCGAGCTGGCTGCAGCCAGATACAAGGTCAAACAGGTGGCTGTCGGCGGCGGCGTTTCAGCCAACGGCAGGCTGAGGGAGGCTTTTACAAAACATTTCGGAAGAGACGGAATTGAGGTGCTGTTCCCTCAAAAAAAATATTGCTCAGACAATGCGGCCATGGCGGCAGTTTGCGCCTTTAGAAGATTTGAAAAGGGAAGTTTCAGGAATGAGACGAAGGTTGACGCAGATCTGGAGATCAAGTCCTGGAGAAAAAAATGCTGATATGGCTTCTGGCGGACAATAATTCGGCAAAATACCAGGCTTTCAAGGCCTTGCTTTCAAGATTTTCCAAGGAATATCCGGACATAGAAATATCCTTTGAGATAAAAGGCAGAAATACACTGTGGAATAATTTCTTCAAGTTTTTAAGAGATCCGCAGAAAAATCCGATGGCAGATATCGTTGAAATACCGCATTACTGGACCGCCGTCTTTTCCAGACTCGGCATGTTCCTGGAGCTGGAGTCTGTTTGTAATTCGATTAAAGAGGAAGATTTCCCCGCTTTCTTGAGGCCCTCAATGAAAGCAGAGGATGCCGCGAGGATTTTTTCAATGCCTTTTTACAGCGAAATAAGGTCCCTTCACTACAGGCCGGATATGCTGAAATCGGCCGGAATTTCCGGCGGTATGGAGATGCTCGGCTGGGACGAATTTCTGAGTGTTTGCGAAAAGCTTTATTCAAACAACAAAAGAAAGGATTTTTATCCGGTTGACAATTTTAATCCGCTCGGAGCCGACGCCGACGATATTCTGCCTTGCGTTTTAAATAGAGGAGGCTCAGGGTATTTCTCGGCGGATTTCGGCTACTGCGAGATAATGAAAGACGAGGTTGTGGAAGCTATTGAAGATTATCTGGGGCTTTTTGTAAAAAAGCATTTGCCGGTTTTTCAGGAAAATTTTTACGAGGCCGCCTTTATACAGTCCAGACTCAGCGCCATGGCTTTCTCCTGGCGAAGGCCTCTCAGGGCGGGGCAGTCTGAAATGAAGGTTGTGCCTTTCCCCAATATCAGGAGAAAAAACAATTCCGCCAGATCATTTAATCTGGCAGTTACCTGCGCCTGCAATGAAGGGGAGTCGGCGGGCCTTTTTTTAAGCTGGCTTCTTGAGAGCGAGGATGTTTCAATTTTCAGAAAAAAGTTCGGCGTTTTCCCCGCCGCCGAAAGGGAGCTGAAAAAACAGATAGAGAAAGAACAGGGAGTATACGGCGATCTGTTCGCCTGTGCGGCTTGCGCCCCAAATTTTTCCGTCTACCCCAGTTTTGAAAAGATTTTTTCCGCCGCTATTTTTGACTGCTGTCTTGAAATACTGCGCGGCGACTATTCAAGGGAGAATTTGCTCAGGAGGCTGGCTTTGATAAAGGGGGAGACGGACTATTTGCTGTCGGTTTATTGACTATGAAAAAATACGCGGAGAAAAAAAGACATAGCGAAGAGGAATTTTTCAGAACTGTGGCCGCCAATGCGTGGAAGATATCCGGCTGCGACGGAATTTCCATTTTTCACTGCCTTAACTCCGGAGGCATTCTTAAGGGCATGTATAAGTTTTCCGGCGGATTTTTCTATGAGATAAGCGAAAATTTATTCTTTGAGCAGGACGACGAGTTCAGCAAGTCCGTTTTCTCAATGAAGCCTTTCAAGGCCAGGGAAGGCCTGGCCTCATACTATTACTATCCGGTTGAAATAAAGGGGGATTTTGATCTTTCATCTTTCGGCCGTGAAAATATGATCTTCTTCAGATTTGAAAAATTCGGCGGCGAAAAATTGAATTTTTCCAAAATAGCTCAGGCCGCAGGCGCCCTGGAGGGCGCCATGGAGAATTTCTATATAGTGGATTTTGAGATACTTAAGACATACTACTACAGAAATATAAATTCTTCGGCTAAGCTGGGCGAGATATTCGCTTCAAGCATAAAAACAGAAGACAGCTATAAAACCATAATAGCCGGTCTGCAGAAACATTTCGGCTTTGACAGAATAAGATTCTATGTGGTGAAAGAACAGGAGAAAAAGCTGGTCGGCGCCTACAGCGTGGATATATCTGGAAAAGTAAAGCCCATAGATTACGACAAAATAGCGCTTGAACCGGGAGCTCACAAGTTTGCCGATATAACTCTTGGAAAGAACGAAAACGATTCTTCTGCGGCCTTCGGCGACAAGGTTTTCTATCTGCCTTTAAGAATAGAGAACAGGCCTGCCGGACTTCTGATTTTTGACAATCTTTTGAGCCAGATTCCGATATCGCAGGACGAGAAAGAAATGCTCAAGTCTTTTGCCGCGCAGATCGCCATGGCTGTGGACAATATAAACCTGTTCAATAAAATAGAAGAGCTTTCCCTTTACGATGAGCTTACCAAACTGCCGCTGAGACGCTATTTCAATTCAAGATTCCAGGAGGAATTTTACCGAGCCGAAAGATTTTCGCAGCAGCTGTCCATATTGTGGATAGATATAGATTATTTCAAGGAAATAAACGACACTTACGGCCATCAGATAGGCGATATGGCGCTCAGAGAGGCAGGCAGAATAATCAACTCAAGTCTGAGAAAAATAGACTTTCCGTGCCGTTACGGGGGAGATGAAATAATAATAATGCTTCCCCAGGCCGGCCATACTGAAGCTTATAATCTGGCCAAAAGATTGTCCGCGGAGATAAAGAACATAAAAATCCCGGTGCCCTTTTCGTCAAATAAGGAAATTTCGCTTAGCGCAAGTATGGGAATAGCGTCTTATCCTCAGGACGCCTCAAAACAGGAAGAACTTTTGGGTAAAGCCGATGAGGCGCTTTACTGGGTAAAGTCGCACGGCAGGGACGGCATAAAAGCTTATTGCGAGATAGCCAAAAACGATAATGCCCAATCGTAAACCGTTCTTAACAAAAATAAAACAAAAAAGAAACTCCCAAAGAATACAATTTAAGACAATGAGAAGATTTATTCTTTTGATGCTTTTTTCAAGCCCGGCTGCAGCTTTTTTTGCAGACGGCTTTTATGATGCGCCGATTTCAGCAATTGCGGGAGCATGCGCTGCGCAGGATATCTTTTTTTCCTTTGTATGCAATCCTGCGGCGGGCGGCAGCGTAAGAGAAACTGCGGCAGGGATTTCTTATATCGGTTCCAATTTTTCGCCGGCAGGCCCAGGCTCAAATAATGTCTCATTTGCCGTATCGGCGCCTTCGCGCGTGAACGTATACAATACGACCTATTCTATGGGTTATTTTTCAAACGCTTACAGACTATATAACGCCAGAGCAATATACTTATCTGCGGCCAGCTGGCGTTTTAAAGACTACGGCGGAGAGACTTTGGACGGCGGCATAAGCCTTAAATCGCTTTCTCTTGACGGACCGGCCGGCAAGGACAGCGGCATAGCCGCAGATCTCGGCGCTGTACTGAGACTTGAAGATTTAAATATCGGATTTTCAGCAATAAATTTCAAAGCGCCTTCTTTTCCAAAAAATTCCGTCAAAGCCGGCAAGGCGATAAAATTCGGCGCGGCAAGAATAAAGGAAGACTATTCGGTTTCGGCTGATTTAACAAAAAGGGATTATCCGGACAATAACTATACGCTTTCAGCCGGCGTTCGCAGATTTTTCAGGACATATGAAGGCGGCACCTTCTCGGCTTCAGCCGGACTTGGCGCGGGGGATAATAAAAGTTTTCTCTCGCTTGGCGCCGGCTATGAAAAAACGGCTTACTCGCTTTCATATGTCTTTATGGCGCCGCTAAACGGCGCTTTCTCCCTGGCCAATGGACTGTCATTTGTTTTCAGGTTCGGCTCTTCTGAGGAAGAAACCGAATATCAGAAATTGATAGCAAGAGAGATGAAATTCAGGCGCGACCTTATGCTTTCTCTGGACAAAAGCGAAGAAGCCAGGCTGAAGCTTGTTAGGGAAATTGAAGAAAACAGAAAGGAAATAGAAAGGCTTTATGAAACCATAAAGGATGAAAAAAGCAAGATTTCAAGGCTGGAAGAGGCCAAAAACAGGCTGGACGAGATAGTAAAAAGACAGAATCAAAGCCGGGAAGAACTCAGAATTTTAGAGGAGAAAAGAAGGCAGGAA
>JAJUJA010000119.1 GCA_029267355.1 Elusimicrobiota bacterium
CGCAGTCTTTGAACGGCAAAATAGCAAATGAAAATGGTCTTTCAAGATGGATTTCAGGGCCTCAGTCAAGGGAGTTTGCGCAAAAATTAAGAGCAGGCTGCGATTGTATAATAGCCGGAAGGAATACAATAGTAAAAGATAATCCAAGGCTTACGGCCAGATACCCCGGAGTTTCAAGACAGCCGGCAGTCTGCGTTCTGGCTCCGAAAGCAGATGTGCCCTATGACGCAAGAATATTCAAAGCTGAAAGAACGGTATATATAGCCGCTTTTAAGGGCGCAGTTTTGAAAAATATGCCTGAGAATGCGCAAATCATAGAGGTAAAAAATAAAGCCGGCTTTATGGATATGAATGATTTGATGTTAAAACTTTATCAGAAGGGCATAAGGAGAATTCTCTCCGAGGGCGGCGGAGAGACTAACGGACACATTATAAGATGCGGGGAATTTGACGAGATTTACGCTTTCATAGCGCCTGTTATAATAGGCCAGAAAAATTCCATATCAAGCGTTTCATGGCCGGATCGCTTCGCGCCCGTCAAGGGGCTTGGAATAAGCCTGAATCTCAGGAAAGAGATGAATATTGGAAAAGACAAGCTTTTAATTTTTGGAAAATAAAATGTTCACCGGAATAATAGAGAGAACGGCGAAGATAAAATCAGTTTCAAAAGCTTTTTTAAGCGTGGAAAATGTCTTCAATAAGAAAGAGCTTGAAACAGGGGAAAGCATAGCGGTAAACGGCGTTTGCCTTACTTTGTCTTCTTTTGACGATAAAATTATTTCCTTTGACACAAGCCCTGAAACGGTAAAAAAGACTGCTTTTAAGTTTTATCCGCCGGGCTGTATAGTGAATCTTGAAAGGGCCTTGCGCCCCTCTGACAGGCTTGGCGGACATTTCGTTACGGGCCATATAGACGGGACAGGGAAAGTTTTGAAAATAGAAAAAAAAGGCTATTCGCATATTTTACGGTTGAAGACATTTCCAAACGAATTCATTGCCGAGAAAGGCTCTGTAGCGGTGAACGGCATTTCTCTTACCTGTTATGACATAAAAGATTCTTCTTTTGAAGTTTCAATAATTCCGCATACATGGGAGTCAACAAATCTCAAATTTCTTAAAGAGGGCGATACCGTGAATATAGAACTTGATATACTGGCCAAGTATGCCCGCAATAAGATATCAAAAGAAAGCCCAATAACGCTTAAATTCCTCAAAGAAAACGGGTATATTTGACTATATCGTCAGTATGCCTGTAATTTTGCCTGAAAAAACGCCAAGCGCGAGAGTGAGGGCTGCAAAGACGGATAGGACAAACCATGCCTGAGCTGTAATTTCCGGCTTATCGCTATTTTGCGGCTCATGCATGAACATAAAAACCATAACTCTGAGATAGTAGTAGAGAGAGATTGCGCTGGATAAAAGCGCTATCATAACAGGCCAGAAAAGCCCTGCCTGAAGAGCTGAAGAAAAAAGATAGAACTTTCCGAAAAAACCTGCCATAGGCGGTATGCCCGCAAGAGAAAAGAGAAAAACGGACATTGAAACAGCCGGCAGGGGAGCTTTATAGAAAAAGCCCCGCAAATCTGAAAGTTCAAGGCCGTTTCTATCCTTCTGGAAAAAATAAACGAATGAGAATGCGCCGAATGTCGCTATTGAATAGACTATTAGATAAAAAATGACTTGCCAGCCTTCAAGCAAAGGAAAGCCGAGAATAATGTAGCCGGCGTGAGAGATGCTGGAATAGGCCAGCATTCTTTTCAGGCTTTTTTGAGGCAAGGCCATTACGTTTGAGAAAAACATGGTTATGCACGCAAAAAACACCGCTAAGGATGACAGCCCTGGAAAAACGGCCGCGGAGAAAAAATAGAACATGGCAGCGGCGCCGGCAGTTTTCACAAGGGAAGCCATCAGGGCGGATATCTGAGTCGGCGCGCCCTCATATACGTCGGGAGTCCAGAAATGAAGCGGCACCAGAGCTATTTTGAACGTGAACCCCAAAAGTATAAAGACAAAAGCAAGAGCTGCCATTGTGTTCGGACCTGAAGCGGAAATGAAGCTCTTTATGCCCGAATATGTAAGCGTCTGGCATACTCCGTAAGCCAGTATTATGCCCATGGCAAGAAAAACAGAGGCAAATGAGCCCAGCATAAAGTATTTCAAGGCGGCTTCGGAATTATTTTTCTCGAGGTTAAATCCTGTCAAAGCGTAAAAAGACATTGATAAAAGCTCCAGAGAAATAAAAGCGGTAAGGAGATCTTTTGCTGAAATCAAAAATACTGCGCCGAGGACGGAGGTCATTAAAAGGAAATAGTATTCCCCGCCCGCCTTGGGGTCTTTTATTTCATTGCCTGAAGAAACAATGGAAAAAACGGCAAGCATGATTATAAGGCCTGTCAGCATTGAAACCCATGGCGAGACGTTCAGGAAGAAATTGTCCAGCTTGCCGTAGGCCTGATTCCAGGAAAGCAAAAAGGCGTAAGCTGATATAAGCGTCATTAAGGCGATATGAGAAGTGTTTTTAAAGTTCCTTGTGTCCTTGAAATAAAGCCAGGATATCAAAACGGCAATGGAGCCGAGAGCTATTATCGCATATGGACTCAAAATTGCCAGTGAATAAAAAATCTGCTCGTTCATTTTTTCTCCGGATTCATTACGCTCAGGCAATATGTTTTAACCGAATTTTCAGTCTTTTTTGTAAAGGCTGAAGGATAAAGACCCATGTATAGCATCAGAATTATAAGGGGCAAAAGATATAGCTTTTCTCTCATATTAAGATCCTTCAAAGAGGCGTTTTGCGGGTTTGAAATGGGGCC
>JAJUJA010000015.1 GCA_029267355.1 Elusimicrobiota bacterium
CATGATGAAAGGGAACAGACCTTAAATCAGCTGCTTGTTGAGCTGGACGGCTTTGATTCAAAAGAGGGCATAATTTTGATAGCCGCGACGAACAGGCCGGATGTGCTTGATCCTGCTTTGCTCAGACCCGGCCGTTTTGACAGAAGAATCAATGTGCCGGTGCCTGACATAAAAGGGCGTTATGAAATTCTTAAGGTTCATGCCAGAAAAGTTATTATGGATGAGAATGTTGATTTCAATATAGTGGCGCAGAGAACGCCCGGCTTTGTGGGAGCGGATCTTGCCAATATAGTCAATGAAGCTGCCATAATAGCGGCCAAAAAAGACAAGACAAAGGTTGATTTTTCAGACCTTGAGGAAGCCATAGAAAAGATGATAGCCGGCCCTCAGAGAAGAACCAGGGTAATATCGGAAAATGAGAAAAAGATAGTTGCCTATCATGAATCAGGCCATGCAATAGTGGCCAAGATGATAAAGGGCTGCGACCCTGTGCATAAGGTTACGATAATACCCAGAGGCCCGGCTCTCGGCTATACAATGCAATTGCCCAAGGAAGACAGATATCTCACTTCCAGAACTGAAATACTTTCAAGGCTTTCAGTCCTTTTGGCCGGAAGGGCGGCGGAAGAAGTTATATTCGGCGAGCTGACCACCGGCGCCCATGACGATTTGTCAAAGGCGACGGCTTATGCGCAGAAAATGGTCACGGAATTCGGCATGAGCGAAAAAATAGGCCCGCTTTCATTGAAAAAAGACGAATCTGAGGTTTTCCTGGGCCGCGATATAGTCCGTCAGCCGGGCTATTCAGATGAAACATCAAGGAATATAGACGAAGAAGTTAAAAGAATAGTAAATGACGCATATTTCAAGGCAAAAAATATTTTGATAGAAAATAAGATACTTCTGGATAAGCTTGCCTCTTCTTTGATTGAGAAAGAGACCGTTGACGGCGCTGAAATAGACTTAATGATAAGCGAGCTTAATGCAGCTTAGTATTGAGGGGTTAATGTACATTGATTATCTCATAAAAGCCGTTGATTTCCTTTTGGTTTACTATATAATTTACAGGCTTATACTCATTATAAAGGGCACCAAAGCCATGCAGGTCGTATGGGGCATTTTCATACTTATACTCATAACTTTCTCCGCCAAGGCCATGCATTTTAATGCCACATTCTGGCTTCTGCAGCAATTTTGGGTGACCGGCGTTTTTTTGCTTGTTATAGTTTTTCAGCAGGAAATAAGAAACGGCCTGGCCAATCTCGGGACCAATCCTTTGTCGAGAGTTTTTGTGCCGCAGGAGTATATGTTTATTCCGGAGCTTATTTCAGCCATCAAAGAGGCCGCTCAGGAAAAAACGGGCATGCTTGTCGCTTTGGAAATGGATATGGGCCTGAGGGAATTTACAGACAGCGGCACAAGAATAAACGGCGAGGTTTCAAAGGATCTTCTGCTTACCATTTTCAGAGACGGTACGCCGCTTCATGACGGGGGGGTAGTTATTTCAGCCAACAGAATTGTCGCAGCTGCCTGCCAGTTTCCCCTGACCGAACAGAAAGACCTTTCAAGGATTTTCGGCATGAGGCATCGCTCGGCCATAGGTTTAAGCGAGCTTACTGACGCTATAGTGCTGGTGGTGTCTGAGGAGACGGGCATAGTTTCCATGGCAAGAAACGGCAAATTGATGAGACATCTTGATATGAACGAGCTTGAAAAGACTCTCTTTGAGATATTCAGGGGCAAGTTTGAAAAGTCTCTTATGAGAAGGAGCCAGAGAAAATGAATATGCCTGATTTTATAAAGGAGAATTGGGAAATAAAGCTTGTTTCCTTGGTAATAGCGCTGATAGTTTTTTACCTTTCATCCTGAACATTATGAAAATTTTTATATTTCTGCTTGCGGCCGTTTTTTCTTTACAGTTTTTTTATATTAATACGGAGCTTTATTATAAAAATGTAAATTCCAATGAAACTCTGGAAATTTATTCATCGCAAAACGAAGCTGATTTTTCCAATGCCGCAGCCCTGGCCAAATCGGCTCTGGAAAAAGCCGGATTTTCGCAAAAAAAAGTGAAAATATTCATAGTTTCCTCAAAAACGGAGTTTTACATTTTCACTTACGGGAAAAAGGGGCTTAAGTACTGGGTCAATCCTTTAAACGGCAAAGTCTTTGTCAATGTTATATCATGGCAGAACTTGCGGGCTGAAATGCCTGATTTTCCTAAAGCGTCCCCTGATTATGAAATAGCCAAAGCTGCGGCCGCTGCGTCTTTCCGGCTTTCAAGGGAGACGCTTTCATACATGTTTCTTGACGACTGGCGTTTGAGAGGGCTGGCAAGCTATTTCAGTTCTGAAATGCCTTTATATTCTCCGATGGAATTTTGCTCTGCCAAAAAAGAACCGGAGTTTGAGGAATTTGAAAACACAATGATAATGAAGTACATGATTGAAAATATGAAGCTTAAAACAGATGCCGCGCTTGAAGAAAACTATCTCAGGGACGCTTTGATAAAAGAGGCCCGTCCGTATATATGCAAGCCCTGAAGTTTTTTTTGATTTTATTTCCTTTTCTGAATTGCTTTTCCCAGGATTATCTTGATAAAAACCTGAAAAATGAGGAATATCTTTCTTTCAGGGAGAGAATAAAGGCCAGAATATCCGGCGAGAAGATCAAAAACTCGTTTTTTGAGGCCAATAAGTCATTCACTGAAAAAAGCGAAGCCCTCGGATATATAGCGCTTACCTTTGACGCCTGCGAGGGAAAATATAATGAGGAATTGGTCAATTTTTTAATTTCAGAAAATATTCCGGCAACCTTTTTCCTTACCGGAAAATGGATAGACAAAAATCCTCAGATAACGGCCAAACTTGCCTCCAACCCGCTTTTTGAGATAGAAAATCACGGACTTAAACACAGAATCTGCGCCTTGACCGGCGATAAAAAATACGGGCTCAAAAAAACTGCTAATTTAGACGAGATAATAGACGAGATAGAGCTCAATAACAGAAAGATAGAAAAATTGACTGGAAAAAGGCCGGTCTTTTACAGACCTGCAGGGGCTTATGCCGACGAAATTTGCCTTAATGCCGCCTCTTTGCTTTCCATGGAAATAGCCGGCTATGACAGTCTGGCCGGGGATTCTTTTTCCAAAACTTCCGCTAAAGAAATGAGCGAAAATATAATCAAAAACGCCAGACACGGCATGGTGGTTCTGATGCATCTCAATCATCCGGAAAGAAATGAGGTCGGCGCTCTAAAAATTGCGGTTCCGATTTTGAGGAAAAAAGGTTTTTCCTTCTGCCATCTGGAAGATTTCACAATCAGGTGAATATAGGACTTACGGCCTAAAAAAATTGGTACAAAAAAACGATTTTCTCTGCCTTATTATCCCTTATTATAAACCTTTCCCAATGATAAAATCTTTATTATGAAGGAGGCAGAATGATTTTGAAAAAGATTTCCGCTCTGTTCTTTTTATTTTTTGTCTCTTTTTCCTTTGCGGACGATTTCGGCAAATTTTCAATCTCCGACCTGAAAGAAAATTCTTTCTCAGTCCCGGCTCCTCAAAGAGCTTATTCAGATTCAAACTACTATCTTGAGCAGAATTCCTATGACCCGCTTTTGATAAGAAAGTATCCTGACAGACTGAATGTCATAGGCGGCACCATAGACATCCCTGGCATAGATTCCACTCTGGATTTTGCCAGAAAATACAGGCAAAAGAATTATTCCATACATGATTTGCAAAGCGATGTGTCTTTGACCGTCTATACAAAAAATATACCTAAAGTGCTGTTCAGAGTTCTTTTCGGCATCATTGAGGACAACGGGGACGCTTCAGGCGGCTCTTACGGAGATATGAATCCGGTAATTGAAGGGGAAAATATGGCCTTGCCTAGCGAAGCTGATATAATGGCTCAGGATATACCGCAGGATGAAAAAGAGCGCCTTTTGATACAGCTTAAAAATTCCAAAATGATGATAGAAGGAAGGGTGAATCCTTTCAAGGTCAAGGAAATGGTCAGGATGTATCTGCAGATAATGAAAGAGGAAAAAGCCAACGGCATAATGCCAAAGCTCGGTATTCCTCACACATGGAGTCCTGAGTTTATACAATACTGCAGGCAAAAGGGAGAAATGATCCCTCTGACATTTACAAAGCTTCTGACCGCTCTTGCCAGCGGCGTAACTTCCAGACATTTTAAGACAGGCAAGGAAGAAGCCTTAATTTCCTATATTCTGTCCAGAGAAGATGAAAGCGTAACTTTAGACGAGCTTTTCAGGCAAAGCTACCGTATGAATGATGGTGAAGTTTATCTCTCAATTTTGACGATAGAAAATATTCTTTCGGATTTTTGGCGTCACCCGCAGAGAGACAAGCTTGCGGTAACGAGAAAACTTGCCAATATCTGTAACTTTTATCAGGGCAAGGGTGACAAATACGGGGCATGGTATCACTTTCACGGCATAATGCTCTACGGCTATGTACGCGGCGGACTTCGCGCTTTCATTGTGGCCAATATTGAAACAGCCGGCTCCCACGTGCTTAACGGCGTCCATGACCAGAACGGAGAACAGCAGGAAGACTATGTAAATTCCACCGGCGGCAGAATAGGAGCCAAACTGGCCAAGTCTATCAAGAAGCAGGAATATGAGACTTTTAATTTTGACAAAAATTACTGCGACCCGAATGTCTATTTGAACCTTCACGAGGATTTCAGGGACAGAATAGAGATTTTCAAAAGCAGGGAGTTCTCGGCGGCTCTTTCCGACAGCAGATTGTGGCTTAAAAGTCTTAACAGAGATTTGACAAGCTGCAAAGTTGAAATAATTTACAGCGGCTTCAACGGCGAGCTTGACTCAAGATACAAGATAGTCAGGGAAGGAATGGAATTTAAAAAAGGCAAGGACAAGCCCATATACATCAATTCTTTTGACCCGGTAAAGAAAGCTAGAGCTTTTATAAATTGCGAAAATTTCCCTGAACAGGCAGTTGAGGATGAAGATCCCTGGGCCGACTCGTCTTACAGGAACGGCTCAAGAATTTCAACGCAAAGCATTACGGGAAATTAACAAATTTTCTGTGAGAGTTTCTTGTAATGTGAAAAAGCAAATAAAGCCTGAAGGATAAAGTTTGACCATTCTTTGCGGAACATCCCACCGATAAAATCTGAATTCTCCACTATAGCCTGGTTCCGCAGACTTGGCGTTATCCTACAGGGGCGACATAACAAAATTTATCCAATGAGGAGAGGATGTTTAGTCCATGTGGGCTATGTAAAATGGTACGTCATTGGCTGTTTCATCTGTTTTAGTCATTCTTATAAAATAACTCCTATCACTTTATAGTAGCTAAAACCGCATAGATATGTTGGTGTTGTAGTAGTTTGCTATATTAGCTTGCTATACTATTAACAGCGACTGAGAAACATAAAATGATATAATTACCTCAAGGGATTTGGTTATGCCTCATCAATTTATTACCAACCAGGAATGGCCTCTTTCGGATGTTATAAATAACATCCTTCCTAATAATGGAAAACTTGATTTTTGGGTTGGATATTTCTATTTTTCCGGATTTAAGGAAATTTACAAGAACTTGTCCAGTAAGCATGGTTGTATTTTTGTCGGTCTGGATGTGGAAAAAGACATCATCAATGTTGTCAGAGAATGTGAATTGATAAAGGGACGCGCCGTATCCCGTGCGCAGATACGAGAGAATTACAAATTAATAAATGAATACAAAAAAATAGAAGAGGCTCAGAATGAAAAGAGCAAAAATGCTGCGCAAATTAAAGCCGAGGCTGACGACATAGCCAAAAAGATACGTGACATTCTTTCGTCGATTGTGATAAATATCTCTTGCATAGGTTTGCAAGAAAAAGAATGGAAAGAAGATATGATTTTGCAGGAAATTTATTTTCCCGAAGTAAAACCACCGGAACTTGCTACCTATAATTTAGGTCCGCTCGGCAAACTTTACTGCCAAACGCTCGTAGGGATGTCACTGGATAGCGCCAAAGGCGGTTTTCAAGGCGTACGCTATAATCAGGCGCAATACCTGAGAGAAGAATACAAACTTAAATACATCGAGGATTTTACTTGTTTAAAAATCTCGAAAACTATTGGCTTGTTAGAGCAAGGTCAGGCAAATATGGCTATTTTTATGTGCCGACTACTTGTGCGCAAATTTGAAAGTTCCATGCATTTCCCACGCCTCTTGATGGATTACGTAATCCAGTCTTACGAAAAGATGAAGGATTACTGCTCTCTCTACGACCTCACCGCCGAAGAAATAAAAAATGTAGAAAATTAAAATAAGGAGAAAACATATGATAACCAAAATTGTGATAAAAAATTTCAAAAGATTAAATGCCGAAATTGACCTCTCGCAGACGGCCGTATTTGTGGGGCCGAATAATTCAGGAAAAACTTCTGCTTTACAAGCTATTGCATTATGGGATATTGGGCTTCGGAAGTGGGTAGAAGCCAAAAAAGATTCTGATTCCAAAAAACGCCGAGGTGTAGCGGTAAACCGCAAAGATATTTTATCTATCCCGATGCGATCCGCAAAACATCTTTGGAAGAATTTGCATGTGCAGGAAGCCGTCAAAAAAGATGGTGTGCTTCACAATAAAAAAATTAAGATTGAAATACAAGTCGAAGGCTATACCATGCGAAGCGAATGGAAAGTTGCAATGGAATTTGATTATGCCAATCATGAAGTCGTTTATGCCCGTCTGCTTGGCTCACCTGAAAGTGAAGTTTTACAGGCGGCGCTCAAGGAAAAAATCGCTTTTCTGCCTGCAATGTCAGGCTTGGCGGCAAGAGAAGATATGCTTACCCCTGGCTCGATATATTCGAGAATCGGAGAAGGTCGCACAGCTGATGTCTTGCGTAATTTGTGCTACATGGTTTATAAGGATAAACGGGAAAACTGGGAAAAGTTGAAAGAAATAATGAATCGTCTTTTTGGAGCGAAAATTAGCGAGCCAGAATTTGATGATGTTTCCGGTGTAATTAATATGGAATACAATGAGAATGGCCAGTTTTTCGATTTGCCCAGTGCTGGCAGAGGATTTCACCAGATTTTATTGCTATTTTCATTTATATTTTCAAGTGAAAGTACGGTTCTTCTAGTGGACGAGCCGGACGCACATCTGGAAATTATCCGCCAGAGAGAAGTATTTAATCTCCTATCCAGTTCCCTTAACGACCAAAATTCACAATTGATTGTCGCGACTCATTCGGAAGCTGTGCTTAATGAGGCTGCTGAAAGAGATAAAATTATCGCATTTATCGGAAATCCCCATATTGTCAACAATAAAGCCCACTTGGTTAAATCCCTTTCCGAATTTGGATATGATCAGTATGTCCAGGCTGAGCAGAAAAAATGTGTTTTATATCTGGAGGGCTCCACGGATTTACAACTATTGCAAGCATTTGCAAAAGTTCTTAAGCACCCAGCTGAAAAATGCCTACAAAATCCATTTGTACGTTATGTTGCGAATCGTCCTAGTGATGCTCGAAGGCATTTTCATGCTTTAAGAGAAGCTTTTCCGAACCTTAAAGGTGTGGCATTATTTGATAGGCTCAACAATCAATTTGAAAGAGGGCCTTTACTAGAATTAACGTGGTCTCGCTATGAAATTGAGAATTACATTCCAATCCCTGAAACAATTGAACGGTATTTTTCACAGCCATCTGAAAACTTATTTGAACTACATGATGTAGAACTGATAAAAAAGATAATGGAGGAAGAAATCCCCAAGGCCGCGCTCAAAGACAAAACTCATGCTTGGTGGAGTGATACAAAAATCAGCGAGAAATTTCTCAAGAGAATATTCGAAGAATATTGCAAGGAGATGAAAATGCCTGTGTGCCTGAATAAAGGCGATTACTATCGGTTAGCTCTCTTGGCCCAGCCGACGGAGTTGGATGGTGAGGTCAAGGAAAAATTGGACGCAATTTATAATTCAATTGGCAAAATTTCCTAACGTACTATGAAAAACCATATATGCCGGTCCATGTTCATAAGATAAAAAAATGTTATGAAAAAACCATTTGTTCCTCAAAGTTTGCCATTAGATTCAGTTGACTGGGTCCGTTTTGTCCCGCTTATTGGAGAAGCCAATGCGGAAATAGCTCGCTACGATGGAATCCTCCAGGGTATAAACAATCCAGGGATACTTCTTTCTCCTCTGACAACTCGCGAAGCTGTTTTATCGTCAAAAATCGAAGGAACGCAGGCATCGTTGGAAGAAGTATTGGAATATGAAGCTGCACCGGATATTAGGGTTGAAAAGTATGATGATATTCATGAAATCATCAATTACCGCAAGGCTATGCGTTTTGCAGTGCAATGGATTGACAAAAAACCTATAACACTTAATTTAATAAAAGAAATGCATGCTATACTGCTCGACAGCGTGCGCGGGGAAGACAAGGATAGAGGCAATTTTCGAACCACACAGAATTATATAGCCAAAGTAGGGGACCCTATTGAAAAAGCCTTGTTCATTCCGCCTTCACCGGCGAGTTTAAAAGATGCGATGTTCAATTTTGAAGAGTATTTTCATTATAATGAGAAAGACCGCCTTGTACAGCTTGCGATTCTTCATGCGCAATTCGAAATAATCCATCCTTTTCTGGACGGCAACGGCAGAATCGGTCGTCTACTGATTCCGCTGTTTCTTTTTGAGAAATCGGTCCTAAATTCACCGATGTTTTATATTAGTGAATATTTTGAGAATAATAGAGCGGAATATTATCGCCGACTTCGGAATATTTCCGATGAAGAGAAATGGAATGACTGGATAGAGTTTTTCCTGAAAGCCGTAATATCACAGGCTAAAACAAATAGCTCAAAGGCCAAGGCTATACTTAAGCTTTACAACGCAAAGAAAAAGCGTATTACTGAAATCACCCATTCGCAATACGCGATAAAGATATTGGACACCATTTTTGCCCGTCCTATTTTTAACTCTGCCGATTTTGTGGCGACCTCAGAAATTCCTAGGGCGAGCGCCCTGCGTTTATTGTGCTTGCTTAAGAAAGGCAATGTGATTTCGTCTATAAAACCCGGTGGGCCTAGAAAAGCTGAACACTTTGCCTTTGCAAAACTTCTAAAAATTGTCAGATAATTACCATATCTCACAAATAAGTCGTAAAATTAAATACGTCTCATATATATTGTAATATGAGACATAAAAACTTTTATGTGTATTACGTGAGACGAGCAAATTGAGTTCTACAAAGACGAAGAGTTGATGAGTGATGGAGATAACTTTGGGAAGTACTCTCGGAGCAGCACAGTGAAATAGGCCTTCTTTGTGGGGTGGCTTTCGTTGCGGTGCCCACTGGTCAGAGCATGCCAAATTTGGGAAAAATTCCGAAGTTCTTAATAAACAATAACAAACGGAAGGGGTGGGATTCGGTCACAAATAAATTTCCATGGTGAAATTTTTCGCGACCCCGGCTCGCTGTCTCGCATAGCTCGACATCGCTGCGCCTTTTCCGCCACTACAACATCGGCGGACAAGCCGCCACACAGCTTTGGCGGACCCGCCAAGATTTCAGTGGAGGGCGAATCCCTTGCGAGATGAAAAACGAACGGAAGGGGTGGGATTCGAACCCACGAGGGCTTGCGCCCTACAGGTTTTCGAGACCTGCTGTTTCAACCGCTCACACACCCTTCCATAAATCCAAGGCCGGCCTCTCCCGCTTTTTAAGCCGAAGATTAGGGCAGGAACAAAGTAAATTATACAAAAAATGGTAAAATTAATATGTAATTGCGCCGCCTTATGAGCAAGCTTATAAATGAATTTTTTGACGAAATTGAAAGGTTTTTGCCTGCCTTTATTCTTTTTATGGTTTTCTCCGCAGTTTCCAGCGCCGTATGGAACTATTCCTTTGATATCTCCTCGCTGACGCCGGATAATTTTGGGCAAAAAATAAAAGAGATGGTAATTCAGAACAGACTTAAAATAGCGGGAGTCTGGCTTTTCACATTTTCCATGAATCTGTTTTCATTGATGGGCCTTTGGAAATGCATAATTGCAGGACATGGCGGAGCTTCAGACTTTTTTAAGGGAGGGGTATCTCTTTTCTTTCGCGGATTTTTGCCTTATCTGGCTATAAACATTTATCCTGTTTTTTTTCTTATTTTGTTTTTTCTAATTTCCAAGATTTCAAAAACTCTGGCTTCTTTCGGCGGGCTTTTGCTTATAATTTATTCCATATGGTTTTGGGCAAGGATTTCTTTATGGCAGCCCTTCATAGCTGAAGGCAAAGGCCCCTTTGAAGCTTTAAGCTCTTCTTTTAAAGCTGCAAGAGGAAGCTCTTATCTTTTATTCTGGATTTTGATATTTCCTTACTTTGTTTTTTATAATCTGGGGGCCAGCGTTACCTGGCCTTTTCTCGTTTATGCTTTTTTATTTTTCAATTCCGCTTTTTTGCCTGCATCCATAGAGATAATAAGACATATGCTTTATAAAAGAATTTCAGCCGGCAGTGAGCGAAATCATGAGGATGACAATTTGTATAATTAAGTTATGCTTTCATATATAAGAAGAAAAGCTCATGAACTGAAACACTCGCGTCCTCATTTTCTTATTTTAAGGGCTTCATACGCGGTTTTTTTTGTTCTTCTCATTATTGCCGTTTCCGCTTCCCTTTATATCAGAAAGGTTATTTCAGATATCCCTTCAATAGACAAACTGGGCGAATATGTGCCGTCTTTGACTACTCATGTTTATGATATAAACGGCGAAGTTATAGCCGATTATTCAGTTGAGAAAAGGGCCATGCTTACCTTGGACAGAATACCTGTTGAATTGCAGAACGCCCTTATAGCCATGGAAGACAGGAACTTTTTTAATCACTGGGGCATTTCTCCGAAGGGAATTCTCAGGGCTTTGCTTAGAGACCTTATGCATACCAAGGTGGCTCAGGGCGGCTCTACAATAACTCAGCAGCTTTCAAAGCTTATTTTTTTAAAGCCGGAAAGAACGATTTCAAGAAAGATCAAGGAAATAGTGCTTTCATTCCAGATAGAAAGAAATTTTTCAAAACAGGAAATACTGCAGATGTATTTCAATCAGATCTATCTTGGGGCAGGAGTTTACGGCGTTCAGTCGGCCTCGCGGGTTTATTTCGGTAAAGATGTTTCATATTTGACTCTCGGCGAGTGTGCTTTGCTTGTCGGCATAATACCTTCCCCTGAAAAGTTTTCTCCATTCAATAATCCGCAGGCGGCTGAAAAAAGAAGAAGGCTTGTGCTCAGGAGCATGCTTTCTGAGAATTTCATAACAAAGGAAGAGATGGATAAAGCCCTTGCCGAGCCGCTGCCGGTATCGAGGTCAAATCTTGCGCTGGGCATAGCTCCATATTTTAGCGAATACATAAGGCAGCAGCTTGAACCCAAGTACGGCGTTGATATGTTCTGGAAAGGCGGACTCAAAATATACACCACTCTTGATTTAAATATGCAGAAAGCCGCTGAAGAGACTATGGAGAAGTACCTTGCCAAATATGACGAGGAAAATAAGCAGAACATAGCCTCAGAAAGCGTTTCAAGCTCAACTCTGCAGGGAGCTTTTGCCGCCATGGAAGTTAAAACCGGCGCCATAAAGGTCATGATAGGCGGCAGGGATTACAAGAAAAGCCAGTTTAACAGGGCTACCCAGGCGAGAAGACAGGCGGGTTCCACATTCAAGCCCTTTGTTTGGATGGCCGCCTTAATGAACGGTTATACGCCGGCCACCATAATATACGACAATCCAATGGCTTTTTATTTTGATTCCAGGGATTGGCGCCTTTTTGATGATGCGACGGACCAGTATCTCATAAGCAAAGCAATAGAGCCTTTTGCCGGCAATCCTGATTTCAAGATATGGGTGCCTAATAATTTTGACGGAAAATTTCTCGGTAATATAACGCTCAGGAAAGCCCTGGAAAAATCCAGAAACCTTGCCTCAATATATCTTGTGACAAAAATAGGAGCCACAACGGTGGCTGAAACGGCTTACAGGGCTGGCATAAAAAGCAAGCTTGAGGCTGTGCCTTCCATAGGTCTCGGCACTTCCCTTGTAAATCCGCTTGAAATGCTTGGCGCCTTTTCAACTTTTGCCAACTCGGGCGTTCATGTTGAGCCTTTTGCGATAATAAGGGTGGAAGATTCAAACGGGAAAATTCTTGAGCAGTATGCCCCAAAAGAAAACGATGTATTTTCTCCTCAGTATTCATATCTGCTTATAAATATGATGAAGGGTGTTGTTCAAAGAGGCACAGGCAAGGCCGCCAGCAGATTGAAAAGACCTGTGGCCGGCAAAACAGGAACTTCTCAGGATTCAAAGGATACATGGTTTATAGGCATGACGCCGGATATAGCCGCTGTGGCCTGGATGGGGTATGATGATTTTTTGACCATACCTATGAAGGATTGGACCGGCGGCGGAACTGTGGTGCCGTGGTGGACTGAAATAATGGAGCAGGTGCTGAAAAATGAGCCTGTCAGAGATTTCAGCGTGCCTGAGGGTATAACTTTTGTCAATATAGACCAGGAGAGCGGAAAAATAGCGCTTCCTTCCTGCAAGGAAAAAGTTATGGAAGCTTTTATATCAGGCACCGAGCCGAAAGAATTTTGCGATTTAAAACATTAATGAAGTTCTCAAAAGTAAAAAATAAACACCTTTTAAGGCCTGTTTTCAGCGCAAGAGATTTCGTTGAACGCTACCATCCCGGCTTTCAGTCGCCGGAAACTGTTATATCAGTTTTCAACAGAAGTTTTTTTCAGCAGGCCTTATCTTACCTTAAGCCGCAAAAGACGAAATACAAAGATTTCTACAAAATCTCAGACAGGCTTGGAATAAATCTTTCGCCGCCGGGCGCAGCCTGTCTTTCCAGCAGACTTGAGGATTTTTTTGCCTGCGGAGCCGAAAGGTCCGTAATATTCGGCTTTGCCGGAGGTTTGCGCGGGAATATGAATCCGGGAGATATTGTCCTTTGTTCAGGCGCCCTTATAGATGAGGGGGTATCAGCCCATTACCAGTCAAGAAAGAAGATATTCTCTTATCCCTGCCGGAAGCTAAATGCTGAATTAAAGGAAGTTTTTGACAGGGAAAAAATAAAGTACAAATGCGGCCTGTCATGGACTACTGATGCTCCTTATATGGAAACATTTGAAGAAGTTGATCATTACTCCAAAAACGGGATTATTACAGTTGAAATGGAGGCGTCCGCTTCTTTTTCCGTAAGCTCAAAAAGGGGAAAATCGGCGGCGGCTGTTTTTTTGATAAGCGATTTATTGTCGGGCGATAAAAAAGGTTTTGCCTTCCACTACGCCTGCCTTAAAAGAAATTTTCACTCAGGGCTTAAAACCATTGTCAAGGCATTTTCCTGATTACATGGGCCTAAGGTCCCAATTGAGTATGAGCCCTAATTTTTCAACTTCTGGGCCTTAAATCACTTAAAGCATTTCTCTGTCCTTGTTAAGATATAAGCGTAGGAGGAAAAATGAATAGAACCTTAATAGCAGCAATAACGGCGATAACGCTGGCCTCAGTTGGAAATACTTTTGCCTATGACGCAAAGTATTTTGAAGTGGACGAAAGTTCAATAAAGATAGAGGAGATAAAAGATTTCACAAAAGGAGGCACGATAAAACCGGGCGAGATCATCCCCTTGAATCCCGGTTCAACGGTACAGCCTACCGTGCCTTCTCCGATAGAACTTCCCAAACCTCCTTCGGGTCCCCAGATAAATCCCCCGACCAATCCTAATGGCGGCGGCGTGGACTGGACCAATGTTAACAATACGATAGACGCTATAGATAAAATAGTAAACCTCATGGAGAAGATATTTGGAATCATAGAAAAAAACCAGCCTGTCGTTAATCTCAATGTCAATTACGCCAATGCCGTGCCTTACGGCACCAGCCACTGGACTCAGCTTCAGGGCTGGTCAAGGCCTGCCACCAAGAGATATGCCTTCTCAATGAAAAACGGCTATGGAGTTGACGTTGTGAAGGTTACATATCAGGTTCATTATACTCACAGCGGAAATTTCCAGGGCAAAGGTAAATTTCTTACCGGCGTGACCGTGGAACCTCTTAATGTTGAAACTGCCTGGGGCTATAAGGTAAGCCTTACCGCCGAAGTTCCTGATTCAACAGTCGCCAATGTGGGCACTCATGATGATCCCATAGCTTCAATGCAGGTTCAGCTCAAATGGACGGTTCATACCATAGTAAAAGATATACAGTCCAAAGCGATATACTATGTGCAGGGAGACGGGCTGATACAGGAGATAGGCACTCCTTTCAAAAATGCGGCCGAAGCCAGGACCGCCGCTCAGATGGAAAAGGTTAATTCAATGACCTCTGTAAGCTTCTAAGGTTTTTAAACACAAAAAAAGGCCCCGAAAGGGGCCTTTTTTATTTGATACTTTATTTGTTTATTTTCAAACTTATGGAATGCATCAGTATAGCTGCCGCTACAGCGGCATTAAGACTGTCAAAATCGCTTCCCTGTTTTATGGAAAGTATTTTATCGCAGTGCTGGCTTGTCTTAAGCCTTAAACCCTCGCCTTCGGCTCCAATTACAAGAACGAGAGGAAAAGCCAAATCAGCCTTGGAAATTTCTTCACCATTTACATCCGCGCCATAGATCCAAAATCCTTTTTCCTTCAACTCAAGCAGGGATGAATTAAGGTTTGACACTTCTATTATCCTTATTCTTTCAATAGCGCCGCTTGAAACCTTTGCCACAGTGGCGTTTATCCCTGCTGATCTGTTCTTGGCTATCATTATCGCCGAAAACCCCAGACATACTGCGCTTCTTATCATAGAGCCCAAATTGGCAGGATCTGTTATGGAATCGGCTGCCAGCCACATCGCTCTTTTGGGCTCTTTTTCAGCTGCTATAGCTTCAAATATCTCCCATTTTTTTATCTCGGAAGCTTCTGCCGCTATCCCCTGATGATGCGGACTTGAGCAGATTTTGTCCAAAGTTTTTCTGTCATAAAAGTCTATTCTTATTTTTGAAGCTGAGGCAGTTTTCAAAATTGAAGATATTCTTTCCGAAGATTCTTTGGAGGATAGAATTCTGTATATTTGCCTGTTTGAGTTTTTAAGGGCTTCGCTTACGCAGTTTATTCCGTAAATTATCTCCCTGCTCATTTTAAGTCCCTGCTGCCGAAAGACATGCCTATGTTTAGAGCAGCTGAAACTTCAAAAGATTTTTTGTCAACTCTCTTTAATTTCCCTATGGCGTCTTTAAGCTTTACTGCGGTAAAATCCTGCCCTTTTATGGCGGCCATATAGCCGTATTTTTTATTTTCCAGAAGTTCCATCGCCTTGGATCCAAAACCTGTGGAAAGCCATCTGTCAAAATGAGTCGGAGTTCCGCCTCTTTGAAGATGCCCAAGAATTACCACTCTGGCTTCCATGCATGTGTTTTTCTCTATGAGGTCTGCTATCTTATTTGAAACTCCGCCAAGCCTTAAAGGATCCGTGGAACCGGCAACTTTTTTGTAGGCGGTAAGATGGCCGCCTTTTTCCTTGGCGCCTTCAGCGGCCACTATTATTGAAAAGGTTTTGCCATTTTTTCTCCTTTCCTTTATGTAATCTATTATTTCCTTCGGCTCATATTCTATTTCAGGAATCAAAACTATATCTCCGCCTCCGGCTATCGCCGCCCTTAATGCTATCCAGCCGGCATAGCGGCCCATGGTTTCAACTATCAGCACCCTTTCATGAGATTCAGCCGTTGTGTGAACTCTGTCAACCGCTTCTGTCGCCACATGTAAAGCTGTATCATAGCCGAATGTATAATCTGTCGCTGAAAGATCATTGTCTATGGTTTTGGGAACGCCTATGACGGGCAGACCCATCTGATGGAATTTATAGGCCATATTCTGCGTGCCGTCCCCGCCTATGGTTACCAGACAATCCACATTCTCTCTTTTGATATTTTTCAGGGCAAAATCTCCAAGATGGGCGGGTTTATCCGGTGTGCCGAATGGGGGGATTTTATAATTAAAGGGATTTGCTATATTGCTTGTGCCCAGTATAGTGCCGCCTCTGGCTATTATGCCTGAAACCTCTTTGTCGGTAAGTTTTATGAATTCATTTTCTATCAGTCCCTTAAAACCGTCCTTGTATCCTATAACTTCATGGCCGCGTTTCAAGGCGTATTTAGTGAAAGCTCTTATGACAGCATTCAGTCCGGGACAGTCGCCGCCGCCTGTTAAAATACCTATTTTCATTTGTCCTCCGAATATGCTGAGATTATGATCAAAGGTTAAAAAAACTCTTCTCTTTCTCCCTGCTCGCTATATAGAGAAGAGCGGCCATTATCTGGCCGGGATGGGCAAGCCTGGCATAAGCGTATTCAAGATGAACCTGAAAGCCGTCTATAGAGTTCATATCCACAAAGAGAAATCCGGCCCTTTTATTATCCACAAAAATTGAATATCTGCATCTCATAGCGCCTGAAGGATTGCCGAAAAACCTTATGGCTTTGTAAATTTCGGGGTGTTCGTCCACTATGCTGAAAACTATCTGATTGTCGGTGTCCACGAAATGCCATTTTCTGCGTGAACCTTCATTTCTTTGATGAAGCTGGGCGACTTCCTTGCCTTTCCCGTCCTTCATTATTGCGTAATATTTCTTGTCGGGCAAAACATGCATTACAGGGTTGGTCTGCGCATCCTGTATAAAAAGCTTTTGCACCGTTGAAGACTTTTTTATAAGGCCGTATATTATAAGCGCAATAAAGGGCATTTCCGGGAATGACGCTATATATTTGCCGAGCGGCAAAGAGGCCAGAGTGCCTGTCAGCATGTTTTCATTGACAAACCCTGTCAGGCTCCAGACTATGTGGAAGAATATCAGGCCGTAAACGCCTGTGGAGAGAATTGGCTGAAAATCATGATTGTAAAATCCGCTTAAAACCTGCTTCTGCCTTGTTATTATGTGAAACATTGTTGTTTTTGCAGTTCTTACTCTGGATATTATGAATGGGAAAAAGAAGTCAGGCGGAACTTCCTGGGGGTAAGGCGCCATTTTAGGATTGGGCAGAGATGAATATTTGGCGACTGAGAAGAACCAGCCGATAAACCATGCTGCTATTAAGACAAGCATTACATATTTCGGCACCGGCTTTCTGCTGATAACCGGCTTTGCGGAGTAATCTCTTGCGGACAGCTCTTTTATGAAATCAGCCACGCTTTTCTGCATTTGTTCGGCGGATGATGGGCCGGTTGAAGGTGCGGCCTGAAAGTTCTGCTGCTGCGTATTTGCGGCGCCGGCATTGGCGGCAGTGTCAGTGAAAACGAAAACGGTTGTCTGGGTTGAAACGGCGGCCGAGGAGTCTTCAACCATAAAGTACTGCACGCCTTCAGTCTTCTCTTCTTCTTTTTCCTCTTTCTCTTTCACCTTTCTCTTAGGCGCCGGCTTGGGCTTTGGTCTCTCAACTTTTTCGCCTGGTTTTCTGAAAAAATAAACCAAATCCTTAAACTTGCTTTCAGGGACGCCTTTGGCTATTATTGAATAGGATAAACCTGAATAAGTGAGAAGGGAGATTATATTGTCGCCGGAAACGGCATAGTAAGCCGTCCCGGCTGAATGAACTGAAGCGCTTCTGGGATCGCTGATGCTTTCTCCCTTATTTTTGAAACTCTCAGACTGCTCCTTCAATTTTGATTTCAGGTAGTAGTCAGAAAGCTCGTCCTCAAGTTTTGAAATTTCAATAAAATCCCTGCCTTTTTCAATTCTGAGTACCACTGCGGGGTCATTGCTTTTTGCCTGCTGCCAGCCGGAATCAAAATCTATTTCAAACAAATCGCCGCCCTTATATGAGTCGGCAAATGAAGGGGAAAATAAAAAAGGCAGACAGAACAGTATACCGAAGAAAACTCTCATGATTACATTATACAAGTAATGAAGCGTCTGGTAAAGAGCGGCTATTGACAAGACTTCCTTACCTTTGTAATATGAATTTAAGGGCAATCAGCCCTCATCTCAAGGAGAGCGTATGACCACAAAAACAGCGGATAAATCACAGGTTAGAGAATATGTAGAGAACGTGATGAAAAATGTCATAAACAAAAATCCGGGCGAGAAGGAATTTCACCAGGCAGTTGAAGAAGTCCTTTTCTCCCTCGTTCCTGCCTTGGAAAAAAGGCCGGAATATATGAAAGCCAAACTCATAGAAAGGATAGTTGAACCTGAAAGAGCGGTTATGTTCAGAGTGCCGTGGCAGGATGATAAGGGCGAATTCCATGTAAACAGGGGTTACAGAGTAGAGTTTAACAGCGCGATAGGGCCTTATAAAGGCGGTTTGAGATTTCATCCTTCAGTTAACCTGAGCATATTGAAATTTTTGGGTTTTGAACAGATATTTAAGAACTCTCTTACAACACTGCCTATGGGCGGAGGCAAGGGCGGTTCTGATTTTGATCCGAAGGGAAAAAGCGATGCCGAAGTTATGAGATTCTGCCAGAGCTTTATGACTGAGCTCTTCAGGCATATAGGCCCTGACACGGACGTGCCTGCCGGAGATATCGGCGTCGGCGGCAGGGAGATCGGTTACTTGTTCGGCCAGTACAAAAGACTTAAGAACGAATTCAGCGGAGTTCTTACCGGGAAAGGCATTACATGGGGCGGCTCTTTGATAAGGCCGGAAGCCACAGGTTTCGGAGTGGTTTACTTTGCCCAGGAAATGCTTAAGACGAGAAAAACCGATTTCAGCGGCAAGAGAGTGGCCATATCCGGATTCGGCAATGTCGCCTGGGGCGCAGCCTTGAAAGTTACCGAGCTTGGCGGCAAGGTTGTTACCATTTCCGGTCCTGACGGTTTTGTTCTTGATGAGGAAGGAATTTCAGGCGAAAAAATAGACTTCATGCTTAAGATGAGAGCTTCAGCGAAAGACGAAGTTAAACAGTATGCCGATCATTTCAAGAGCGCCAAATATTTTGCAGGCAAGAGACCCTGGGGCGTTAAAGTTGATGTTGCCCTGCCCTGCGCTACTCAAAACGAGCTTGGCGAGGAAGACGCCAAAGAGCTTGTCAAGAACGGCTGCATTTGCGTCGGGGAAGGCGCGAATATGCCCTGCACTCCTGAAGCCGTGGAAGTCATACAGTCAAACAAGCTTCTTTTCTCTCCCGGCAAGGCTTCAAATGCCGGCGGCGTTGCCACAAGCGGACTTGAAATGACGCAGAACAGCATAAGAATGAGCTGGTCAAGAGAAGAGGTTGACAGGCATCTGCATAATATTATGGTGAATATACACAATGCCTGCCTCAGAGCTGCCGAGGAACACGGCCAGAAGGGCAATTATGTCGTAGGCGCCAATATAGCTGGTTTCTTGAAAGTGGCTGACGCTATGATGGCTCAGGGCCTTGTGTAAAAGGTTCTTATTTTGAAAGAAAAGCCCCGCTTAAAAGGCGGGGCTTTTTATTTTAAGGCGCTTTTGTTTTTTATAGAATATAGCAATGGAAAATCTTAAGCCGCTCAACGATATAGCATCTTTCAAAGAGTTAATGCCTTTCAGGATCTCAAGGGTTTTGCTTATAGCTTCCGCATACGATTCATTTATGCTTTCAGACGACGAATCTTTGAATGAAACTTTTTTCGGCCAGATTCAAAGCGTTTCATCTTCCTCAAAGGCCGTGATAGAGCGGGCAAGGAATGACGAAGAAGCCCTGGAACTGCTTGCAGGCAGAGAATTTGACCTTGTCATTTCCATGATACAGGTAGGCGAAACGAATATGGACGATTTTGTTTCCGCCATAAGATCCAGGGCGCCGAAAACTCCGCTTGTTCTTCTTTCTTTCAATACTCAGGATTTAACGGGAATATCGCCTTATGTAAGGGAAAACTCCCAGGGTATTTTTCTCTGGCAGGGCGATACCGGAATATTTTCCGCCATACTCAATCTTATTGAAGACGAGGCGAATTTTATAAGCGATTCAATGTATGGAATTCAGGCTGTGCTGCTTGTTGAGGACAATGTCAAGTTTTATTCCATGTATCTGCCGATAATATATTCCGAACTTATGAAGCAGACGCAGATAGTGATGTCAGACGAGCTCAATCCTTCAAAGAAAAATTTGCGCCTTAAAGCGAGACCAAAAATTCTGCTTAAAACCTCATACGAGTCCGCCTGGGAAATATATGAGAAAAGAAGGGAAAATCTGCTTGGCGTTATAAGCGATATAGAGTATCCGAAGGGAGGTGAATGCTCAAAGGAGGCCGGTCTTGTTCTGGCCTCTAAAATAAAGTCTCTTACTCCCGATATGCCCGTCCTGCTTCAATCTTCAAATTCCGCTTATGCGCAGAGCGCGCAGTCTATAGGCGCATCATTTATAAACAAAAATTCCTCAGACCTTTCAAGGCAGATAAGGGGTTTTATACAGAGATATTTCGGCTTTGGAGACTTTGTTTTTTCAGATGAAAGCGGTAATGAAATAGCCAGGGCCGGCGATTTACAGAGTATGCTGAAGGTTTTAAAGACCGTGCCTGCTTCTTCAATAGTCTACCATGCCTCAAGAAATCATTTTTCAAAATGGCTTCTGGCGAGAACAGAATTTCAGATAGCTTACAATCTGCGCCCTAAAAATATATCGGAATTTAAAAATGCGGAGGAGATAAGAAAATACCTCATAGAAACCATTCATCAGTTTATTTATAAGACCCAGCTAGGCAGCGTGTTAAAATTTGATAAAAGGCTTTATGACAGCGATACGCCCTTTGCCAAAATAGGCGGCGGCTCCATAGGCGGTAAGGCCAGAGGCCTGGCGTTTTCGGACTATCTTATAAGCAAGGGAGTGATCCCCGAAAAGATAGGCGGTGTTGAAATAGCCACGCCCAACAGCATCGTTGTTTCAACGGATGTTTTTGATTTCTTTGCGGAAAATAATTCCATAAACGCCGTAATAAGCGAAGATTTTTCCGATGAGAAAATAGCCGATATTTTCTCAAAAATAAAGCTGCCGGATTACGCTCTCAAGGATCTGGCTTGTGCTTTGGAAAAGATGGATTTTCCTCTGGCTGTAAGGTCGTCTTCAATGCTTGAAGATTCCAAAACGCATCCTTTTGCAGGCATATACAAAACCTATATGCTTAAGAACAATTCTTCGTCTTTTTCACAGCGGCTTTCAGCTCTTGAGACGGCGATAAAATATATTTATGCCTCAGTTTTTTCAAAAGAGGCCAGATCTTTCAGAAAAATAGCGGCAAATGTGCCGGATGAAGAAAAGATGGCGGTGGTGATACAGAAAGTTGTGGGAAGAGAGTATTTGCCCGGCATGTATTTCCCGCTTGTTTCAGGCGTTCTCCAATCCTATAATTTCTATCCGGTGGCGCCGCTTAAAAGCGAAAATCCGGTTGCGCATATATGCTGCGGGCTCGGCGAAGCCGTCGTCTCCGGCAGAAATGCTCTGAGATACTCGCCGGATTTCCCCGGAAATATACATCAATTTGCCACTGCGGAAGATACGCTGAAACATTCTCAGAAAGAATTTATTTACCTTGACCTTAAAAGCGGAAATGAGCAGTTTTCATACGGCGGACAGGCTTTTTTGAAATCTGAAGACGTTTCAGCCCTTGAAAAAAGCGCCTGTCTTTCAATGATTGCCTCGTATTACGTTATTGAGGAAGAGAGATTTTTTGATTCTTTCAGGGAAAATTCTCTCCCGGCCGTTACTTTCGCCCCTATAATCAAGAACGGCGCTTTGCCCCTGAATGAAATACTGTCTTCGCTTTCATCCATTTGTTCGAAAGCTGTCGGCGCAAATATTGAGATGGAATTTGCTCTTGACTGGGATATGGAGTCTAAAAAAAGCGTATTCAATATACTTCAGATAAGACCGATGACGGCGAAAAGCCATTTTAAAAAAGTTTCTCTGGAAAATCCTGCGGGCAAGAGAGTTGTGTTTTCCTCAAGAGCTCTGGGCAATGGAGTGTTTTCAAAAATAAGGGATATTGTCTTTGTGAAAAGAAGCGATTTCACGAACCTCAAAACCCAGGATATAGCTGAGCAAATAGGCAGGATAAATGAAAAGCTCAAGCTGGAAAACAGGGAATATATCCTCATAGGTCCGGGCAGGTGGGGTACCAGCGATATACATCTGGGCATACCGGTCAAGTGGAACGATATTTCCATGGCCAAGGTAATAATAGAGGCTGCTTACGGCGACTTCAAGGTTGATCCTTCTCACGGCACCCATTTCTTCCATAATGTCACTTCTTTGGGACTGGGTTATTTTTCTGCTCTTTCCGATTCCGATTTCATAGACTGGGATTTTATGGAAAAAAGCTCCCCCGCAGATGAAAGCGAGTATGTGGCGCATTTGTCCATAGAAAGAGAAATCGAGGCCAGAATTGACGGCGTTAAAGGACATGGGGCGATTTACGTCATTTAGCCCCTGGATTTATTTCTTGGTATTTTCCTGTTTGTTTTCAGAAATTTCGTAAAGCGCGCCGCCGACAGGCATAAGAAGAAAATTATCAAAAAGTCCGGTTGAATAGAGATCTTTAAAAAATTCTTTTTTGCCCTCACGGCTTACGGATGCCCATTGAGGAGACAGCGGTTTAAGCGAATTTTCAAGAATAAAGTCATAGGCATTTTCGGTAATATCCTCATACAATGGAGAAAGAGATATAAAGCCCCTTTTTCTCTTTTTCCCCGGGTCTGCCTGCCGCTGTTTTTCTGCGTTTTCTGTTTTAGCAGGCGGGCTGTTTTCCCCGGAAATGTCGGGTTTTGAAGAGGAAAGCCTTTGTATATTTATTATTTTGAACGGCCTTATGCCGTAGCCGTAGTACTTGAATTTAACATCCCTGGATAAATCAATGCGGCTTGCGCTTTTATAGAAAGAGAGCGGCAGGAAATAGAATTTTTTTGCGTCATTGAAATCCCATCTTGAATTGAATGTCAAATATCCCCGTTTGCCTTTATCGTTTTCTTCATAAACAAAGTTTATTCTTGAGTTTTCAAAAGGATCTTTTTCCTGCGGCTGGAGATTTGCGAGAAAAAAAAACAGAAAAACGCTACTTGCCATTTTTCCTTATTCTTTCAAAAATATCTTTTGCCATTTTGTTTTTTGGATAAAGCTCTATGGCCTTGTCCAATGCGGCGTTTATCTGTTTTTGAATCTTTTCCTTCCTTTGCGGCGGCATATCTTCTATGGTCATAAAGGCGGTTAATACGGCTGCTTTCAAAGAGTATGCCTCTGAGAGAAATTTTTCGGCGGTGACAAAGGGCATTACGCTTTCAAGGGAAGAGCTTTCCTGTATTATGTCGGTTATTTCCTGATTGCAATCGTAAAGCGTTTCCTTTATTGCGGATATATCCGGCCTTGAGAGCGCTTCTGTCATAGCTTCCTGAAAATCAGTTTCTATAAGCTGTTTTTTTGCGTTTATAAACCCGGGATAATTGCTCAAAGCGGCTTTGTAATATATTCTCGCATTGGCATATTCCTTTTTGTAAAGGAAAGCGTTTCCGTCTGCGGCATATCTTACCGCCTTAAGATAAGCGGGATCCTGCCTGGCCAATTCATTGAGACGCAGTATTCTTGATATTTCCTTCTCATCCTTGAAAGCTTCCGCGAGAGATATTTCATAGGCGTAGGTTATTTCTCTGTCAACTGAGGCAAGGGAGGCCTCCTCTTTTTTTATTTCATCTCTGACGGTTCTGGCTCTTGCGGTATAATCGGCGAATCTGTTGAGATTTTCCAGAAGTTTGTCCGCTCCGGCATTAACGCTTAGATAACCTTCGGACTTAAGCCAGGTTATAAGATTGTAATGACAGATTGCCGTCAATACTTTAAGCGTAATTCTTTCCTCGGGCTTTATCCTGTTCTGTATTGAATAAAATTTGGCTATCAATCCTTCGAGCCCCAGGAGATCGCCTTTTATTGAATAAGCGGATATAAGATTCAAATAAACCTGCCAGGCGTTAGGATTAAGCTTCAGGTACTTATTGACTATTTCCATGTTAAGCTGCGCCGGCTTCATATAGCCGCCGGCTGCGCTGGCCTGGGCGGTTCTCTCCGCTATTTCAAGAACTTTAGGCAGATTGGGCTTGTGGTCAAGGGCTTTGGAAAGATACTCATATACCGAATCTATTTCTTCGCTTGAAGCTTCTGAAGCCAGCGAGATCTTTTCGGCCTTCTTTATGTATCTTTCAGCCATTTTTTCATGGTAATAGCCGCAGCTTGAAAAAACAAGGCAGGCCGCAGTTAAGAGGAATATTCTTTTCATTGCCAGTCAAGTATGACCTTTCCCGAATTGCCTGAGGCCATAATCTCAAAGGCCTGCTGATATTGCGAAACATTGAACCTGTGAGTTATGACCGGTTTTATGTTCAGGCCGCTCATTATCATTGAGGACATTTTATACCAGGTTTCAAACATTTCCCTGCCGTAAATGCATTTGAGCGTAAGGGCCTTGAATATAACCTTGCCCCATGGAATTTTTGTGTCTTCCGGCAATATGCCGAGCAAAGCTATCTTTCCGCCCATTCTTACGTATTCAAGCATATCGTTGAAGGCTCTCGGATTGCCGCTCATCTCAAGACCCACGTCAAAACCTTCCGTCATTTTAAGCCTTTTCATAGCGTCCTTAATGGAATCGTTCTTTATGTCTATTACCGTTTTGACTCCGGCCTTCCTGGCAAGTTCAAGTCTGTAATCGTTCAGATCCGTTATAGCCACATGTCTGGCTCCGGCATGCTGGCAGACAAGAGCGGCCATTATGCCTATGGGACCGGCTCCCGTTATGAGAACATCCTCTCCTACAAGGTCAAAGGAAAGAGCCGTGTGAACGGCATTGCCGAAAGGATCCATTACCGCCGCTTCATCGTCTGAAACCTCGTCAGGAAGAGGAAAAACGTTTTCGGCCGGGATAACGAGATATTCGGCGAAACAGCCGGGCCTCGTCACGCCTACGCCTTTTGTATTTATGCATAGATGTCTTCTTCCCGCTCTGCAATTTCTGCAATGGCCGCAGACTATATGTCCTTCGCCGGAAACTCTCTGTCCTTTTTCAAAGCCCTTTACATTTTTGCCGACCTGCGAAATTGTTCCGACAAACTCATGTCCTATGTGCATTGGGACCGGTATTGTTTTCTTAGACCATTCATCCCAGTTGTAAATGTGTATATCGGTGCCGCAAATCGCGGTCTTTTTTATTCTTATCTTGACCTCATTATCGCCGCATTCGGGTTCCTGCACCTCTTCCATCCATATGCCTTTTTGAGGAAGTTTTTTTACCAAAGCTTTCATATGCTCTCCTTTTACTTGAGGACGAATATATAGAATTCTCCGTCGGCCTTCATTGAGCTTGCTTCAGCTTCCGCTTTTATCCCGGAGCCCCAAAACAAGTCTATTCTGCCCGGGCCTCTGATGGCTGAGCCGGTGTCATGAGCGGCCATAAAACGGGAGAATTTCCTGAATCCGGAAAGGTTTCCGTTCTCATCCGCCACCGGTTTTGAAGTTTTCAGGTAGCCCGTCACTCCAAGGGGAATATACTGCGGGTCTATGGCTATTGACCTTTCTGCCGTCAGTTCATAGCCCATGGCGCCGTAGGGAAGCGTGTCTTTTTGCTTTACGGCAAAAAATATGTATCTGGGATTTAGATTTACAAGCCTTTCTTCTCTGTCCTGCGGCTGTGAAGAAAGGTACTTTATGAAGTCCTTGAAAGACATCGAAGGGATTTCATTGCAGTCCATGAGAATTCTCTGAACGCTGGTAAATTTTCTGCCGTTGGCGCCGGCAAAACCTACCCTTATATAATCACCGTCAGGAAACCTTATTATTGAGGACCCTTGTATCTGCGCCAGCATTATATGGGAGGGATGAGCAGAGTAGGCGATTTCAGCCGCTTTACCCTCTATTGCGCCTTTTCTTATTTCTTCGGTCGTATAGTATGGAATAAGTTTGCCTTGTTCATCGTATCTGCCGTAATCAAAATCATACCCGGCCGGGGACTTAATGAGGTCCTGCGGATAAGCATGAATCGGGTAAATGGAATCGGCTTCTTTTTTCGCCGTGGCTTTTATCTCAGATTCATAGTAGCCGGTGATGGTTACAGTTCTGTATGAATCGTCTGAAACCGCCTTGTAAACCTTGAACTCTTTCTTCAGCGCCGCAGCTATTTCAGACATGGCGTTTTCTGATGAAAAAAGCTCAAAAAGCCGCTGCGAAGTTTTAAGCATATGGTCGGCGTAGTAGTAAGAATTCCCTATCTTGACCTTGAATGATGAAGGTTTTGTCTTCCAGTACTTTATATTTGTTTCAATGGCTTTTAAAAGAGAAGCCCTGTCCATATCGTCTGAGATTTCGGCAAGGTTTTGGAAATCCGATAGACTTACGTCCTTTACCTGTTTTTCTATTTCCGTGAGATAAAGCGACTCATTATATTTGGGGCATTCTCCCCTTATGAGCAGCTGCTGCCTGTCTAAAACAGGATATGGAAGGTCAAAATCGTAATTTTCTGCTTTAATGCCGGGTATTTGAGCCGACAGTATACTGCAGGCAAAAAAAATTATAAAAAACGGCCTCTGCATAATCATATGTTAAATATAAACACTGACAAAAGTCAAGCAGTTAAGCTTCACACAGCTATGTCCCATCCTTTGACAATTCCGGGAGTATTTAATAGAATTGAGGCTGAGGTATTCAGGGTCATGGAGGATAAATGTTCATATTCATACTTCTGGTTGTAGTTGTTTTCGTTATAATGGGCGTTAAAGTCGTTCCTCAGCAGAGAGCTTATGTAGTGGAAAGATTGGGCAAATACCATGCGGTTCTTCAGCCCGGCATAAACTACATAATTCCGTTTTTTGACAGAATAGCCTACGATCACACACTGAAAGAGCAGGCCCTGGATATACCTGAGCAGGTATGTATAACCAAGGATAATGTCCGCGTCGAAGTTGACGGAGTGATTTTTGTGCAGGTCGTAGACCCTGTCAAGGCGTCTTACGGCATAAGCAATTATGTATTTGCGCTTACGCAATTGTCTCAGACCACTATGAGAAGCGAAATAGGGAAAATAGATTTGGACAGAACTTTTGAAGAAAGAATGACAATAAACAAGGCGGTTGTTTCCGCCATAGACGAAGCGGCTGTCACATGGGGCGTAAAGGTACTGAGATATGAGATAAAGAATATAACTCCCCCTGAAACGGTTTTGCATGCCATGGAAAAACAGATGCAGGCGGAAAGAGAAAAAAGAGCGGTGATACTTCAGTCGGAAGGCCAGAAACAGTCCGCCATAAATATTGCCGACGGACAGAAGCAAAAGCTTATTCTTGAATCAGAAGGCAGCCGCCAGAGGCAGGTAAACGAGGCGGAAGGACAGGCGGAGGCAATAAGAGCCGTGGCGAGAGCCAGCGCGGACGGCATTCGTTCGATAGCCGAGGCTATCAGGTCCGAAAGGGGAATGGATGCGGTTCAGCTTAAAGTGGCCGAAAAATTGATAGAGCAGTTCGGCGGTCTGGCAAAGACGACCAATACCATGATTCTACCGGCGAATTTCGCCGATATGTCTTCAATGATAGCGACCGCCATGAGCGTGGTTAAAAAAACCGGGGAACAAAAATGAGCGGAAACATAACTCCTGAAATTTGGGCCATAATAGGCCTTGTGCTTATCGTTCTTGATATGCTCACTTATACCTTCGTTTTCTTTTTCTTCGGCATATCAGCTCTTTTGACGGCGCTTATTTCCTGGACAGGTCTTGTGAAGTCTTTGAGCTGGCAGCTTGTGTTTTTTTCCGCATTTTCGCTGGTTTCTCTGGTTGTATTCAGGAAATGGGCAAAGCAGGCTTTCGGCAAAAATAAGGGTGCCGCAGAATATTCAGACCTTGTAGGCCAAACCGCTTATGTCGCTGTAAAAATTCCGGCCGGGGGGGAAGGTAAGGTGTCTTTCAGAGGCAGCGACTGGCTTGCCCACTCAGCCTCCGGCGGCGAGATAGAGCAGGGAGCAAAGGTGGTCATAGAGGAAGTTGAAGGCATAAAACTCAAAGTCTCGGTAAAGCCGAATTAAGTCAGTCAAGGTTTTGCGCAATTTCAATAAACTTAACTCCCAGGTCTATTATTTCGTTTTCAGGGATATTGGCGTTTCTGCTGTATAATACGCGCAGAGTGCTTTTCCGGCTGTTCTGCCCGGAAAAACAAATTTTGCATATAGGTTCTCCCATAAAAGTGAGCGAGTATTCTTTATTTCTGGAGAAAAGCCTGTAAGCCTTGACCTCTCCGTTCCATATGTTCTTTATTGAGAAGCCGTAAAAAGTTTTTTCTATTTTCATTTTACCCCCTTTAAACTTTCCTGCCCGTTTATGTTTTAGCAGATTACCGCGACAGCGTCCTGTCGCGTTTTTGATATAATCATATCCCAGGGAGGCGCTATGCCGAGAAAATGCGATACCCAGAAAAGCTTAAGAGTTATGCAGATTATTTCCATTCTTGATGACGGGAAACCAAGAAAAACCTCTGAGCTGGCATCCCGTTTTGCAGTGAGCTCAAGAAGCATTCAAAGGGACTTTGCCAGCATAGAGCTCATCGGCTATTCTCTGGTTTTTCCGAGAAAAGGATATGTTCAATTTGCGGAGGGTGTGTCTCTTAAAAAAAGGCCCATAACAGCAAAACAGCAGCAGGGACTTAATCTTTTCAAGGCCTTTTCAAAAAACCTTCCTCCTGACATAGCCGAGGCCTGTTTTTCTCTGGTAAGAAGCTTTGAGGAAAGCAGAAGGGGAGCCGGGATAATACCTGTAATGCCTAAGGTGAATTTCAAGAAGGGCAGCGACTATATAGATGAAATTTCAGAGGCGGTGGATTTGGGACATGCTGTTAAGATCAGCTATCTTTACAGCGACGGCAAAGAAAAGGAGCAGGAAATAAGGCCGCTTGCCCTGCTTTACAGCGAAGGTTTTGTTTATGTTTTTTCGTCTTTATGGGAAAACCCGTCTCAAAAAAGGACATATCGCCTGGACAGGATAAGAAAAATTGAACATCTTTATGAAAAAACTTTCAGTCCTCCTCAGAATATTGATTCCATGATAAAAGCCCATAATATCTGGGGCGTTTCCGGGGGCGGCAGGATAGAAATAAAACTTGAAATAAGGGATTGGGCGAAAGACTATTTCAAAAATTTCATCCTTTTCAGGAAACAGCAGGTGAAGGAAAGAGATGACGGCGTTCTGGAGCTTAAAGCTGAAATATCCAAATTTGAAGAGGTACTGCCTCAAATTTTAAGATGGATTCCATGCGTAAAGGTAATATCTCCGCAATCTCTTATTCAGGAAACCCGCAAAATTGTGGAGGAATATCTTAAAAAATCGCATTGACTGTAAAAAAGGAAATAAAATATAATTGATGTTTAGAGTTCTTTGAGAGTTTTTTGTTTTGCGGGAATAGTTCCCTGCCCGCCAAAGCTGTAGTGGCGGGAATGGTAGAACAAGTTTTGCGGGCGTAGTTCAATGGTAGAACGTCAGCCTTCCAAGCTGAACACGTGGGTTCGATTCCCATCGCCCGCTCCAGAGCGCTTTGCGCTATGGCGAAATGCCGATGTAGCTCAGCTGGTAGAGCGTCTCCATGGTAAGGAGAAGGTCCGCGGTTCGATCCCGCGCATCGGCTTGGATTTGCAGAAAATGCAAAAAATTAAGCAATAAGGAGATAATATGTCAAAAGCAAAGTTTGAAAGAAGCAAACCGCACGTGAACGTAGGCACGATAGGCCACGTTGACCATGGCAAGACAAGTTTAACGGCCGCTCTTACCAGGGTATTGTCCAAGAAGGGCAAGGC
>JAJUJA010000004.1 GCA_029267355.1 Elusimicrobiota bacterium
CCGTGTTCCATACTCTCACGGATACATAATTTACCCCGCCGGACAAAGAGTTAAAATCAACAGGCCAGTCTGCGGTATATGAGTCAGAGTTTATATTTTGGGCTATATAAGTCCAGTCTTTTATTACAGAGCCGGCTTGCAGCGGCTGGGAAGTTATCTTGTATTGAGCAGCAGACAAAGAACTTTCTCCGCCGCCTGTTGAGAAATCCACGTCATATACGCTGCCGCCGGAGCTGCGCCATATATCGTCTCCCGGCTGATTATCAGTTATCAACGGCGAAGTAATATCTATTAAAGTTGAAACTTCCGGCGAAGTTATGGAGGAAGGAGGATCATTTTCGTCTTTGTTGCCGGCTTTATCAAAAAATACTGCCCGAAATCCGGCAAAACCGCTTTGACTTGATATGAAAGATGCCGGTGAACCTGTAAAACTTCCATAGTAAAGCCATGTATAAGGCGGAGAATCGTTGTATGTATAGTAAAGCTTTACGTTCTCAATCCCGGATGCGCCGTAGTCAAGGCCTGAGAATACAACGGGAAATGTCAAAGAATTCAAATAAGGAGACACCGAAAGCGAGCCCGAAGGATTCTGAGTGTCTTTCCTGATATAAAAAGCGTCTATTAAAGAGGTTGTAGAACCTGCATAATCATAGGTCATGAGCGAAACATAAGAAGTTCCGTCAGGCAAAATTGACCATATGCCAGCAGGTAAAGATATGGGCCCTGGATAAGATTGGGAATTTATGGAGCTTGCCAATTGACTCCAATCCAGAATAAGCGTTCCGCTTTCAAAAGGCCCTGTAGTTATCTTTATATCTATGTCTTTCAGCAAAGAGCCGCCAGTATCGGAAAAAGAAAGGTTATAGCTTCCATTGTTTGAATTTCGCCATATATCATCGCCGTTCTGATTATCCAGTATAAAAGGCGCAGTGGTGTCCTTGAATATCTTGAAAACATCTTCCAAAACCGCATAATTTCCGGCATTATCGTATGCCCTGACAGAAATATAATTTGTCGCATATTCAGCCAAAGCATTCCAAACTGAAGCGGGAACAGCCCAGTTTGAAGAATATGAAGGCGAATTAATGGCGTCAACAGTATCTGTCCAATCAGCCAGCATTGTTCCGCTTTGATTTGGGCCGCTTGAAGCTTTGACCTGGAATTTAAGCAAATTTGAGCCGCCGGCATCGGCAAAGTCTATATCATAAATCCCCGAATTTGATTTTCTCCATATAAAATCTCCGGCCTGATTATCTGTTATGGAAGGAGTGGTCAAATCTACGGCAAATGACCTGATTGATGACCAGCCGCCGATATTTCCAGCATTATCATAGGCCCTCACCCGCCAGTAATATGTTTTCTCTGAAAGGCCTGAGACATAAGCCGATGCAGAAACCGGCTGAGAAGAAAACAATACAGGATTGAAGGAAACAGATGTTGAAAGCTGAAGTTCATAATTTTTCAGGCCGGAGCCGTCAATATCTGTAACGCTCTCAAATGAAAAAGCGATATCTCCGTAATTGAGAAAAGCGCCATCCTGAGGGAATATGGAAAGCATAGCTGGAGCCGGCGGACTTGAAAGGTCCACGCCGAATGAAGGAGAGTAATAGTCAACCCAATCGCCTCTATTGCCAAGCCCTGTTGCCGCAGCTCTCCACTTATATAAAGTACCTGATGTCAGCCCTGATACGGTTACGCTTGTTGAAAGAGGAACACCAGAATAGGAAAAAGATAAACCTGTGCTCAAGGAAATGCCGTCAAAAGCCGAAGCTGCGGGCTTAAGCTCAACAACCATAGCCAGATTATCTGCGCTCATAGAACTTGAGAGAACCCCTTCAAATCGTACAGAACTTGAATTTATCCATTGCCCATTGCTTATCACAGCCCCTGAGGGCAGTTTCTGAGATAAATTCTGCGGATTTTTAGGCGGCGGCACATACAAGTAATGAATATTGCCCAAAATGCTGAAAAAAGCCTGAGTCACAACTGAAACCGAAGCATTTGTCGTAAAGGAATTTGTTGACCTGTAAATCTGAGACTTATTTTCATATAGTCTTGAGATATTGGTAGCCTCATTAACCGTTTTATGAGCTGTGATCAATGGCAAGTTTCCGTTGAAGCTCATTGAAGAAGTAAAATCCTGAGTGGTTGTATTGCCATTGCTGTTTATATTTGCATATACATAAGCGCTGTTTATGGTTATAGAAGAGCCGTACTCGCTGAAAAATAAAGGCGATGTATAAGCATAAGAAGCCGCTGTGCCGAGAGTTGAATTGCCTGAATAAACCTTGTAGCTTGTATTGTGCGAAAAGTCTTTCTGATAGGCGTATGTGGCGATAAGTTCCAACCCATGTGCGCCGGCATTCAACGGGACAGTTATCGTGGAACCTATGACAGCGCCGTTTGTCCAGCCGGCTATGGCGCCGGTAAGGGAGTGGAAAAACTCATAGCCGGATATTTGAGCGCCGCTTACCGCCTGAGCATAAGATTGCGAAGCCAGATTTGAGGCGCCTATATTTGAGGCAAGCGAAATATTGCCGGCCGTTGTGCTGTCATAAGAGCCAAGCACTCTCAGATAAACCTCCTTGAGAACAGGATTTTCTTCCTTTACTGTAAAAGGAACGGAAAAGTATCGGGATACAGCAGCATTTGAGGATATATAATGACCGAAATACATTGAAACTGTCTGAGTCCGCCATGCTGATGCCGGCGAAAATTCATAAGTTATTACCGCCTCGCCGTTTAGAGCATTTACGGCATTTTGAGTATAGACTATATTTACCGTCTGAACCGTGCCTGTTGAAAAGCCCGGCACTATGGTAGATGAGGAAACATATCTGAAATAGTAGGAGTCAGCCAGACCTGAATCCAAAGTCATAGTCGGCTCATTAGCCCCGCCGCCGATATTTAAGTAAATAGTCCCATCCGTTGTGCCGGGGCTTTGCCTGTAACCGCCTATTTCAAACCATTGCTGCTGAATTTTGAAATTTGAATCCTCCGCTATGTCAGCCATGTATTGCATAGCTCTGGACCCTGCCGCCTGCTGCGTATTGAAAGCCGCTATTTTGCCTGCATAGTTTGAGTAAAGCGGAAATTTCACCGTTTTAACCTGCAGAGGGGACTGATCATCGTATTCATATGTTATGTAAAGCTTCATTGTATGAGAATTGCTTGTTGGCCCCGTAATCCTTATTCCGGAGGCAAAATTAAGGCCGGAAGAAAGACCGGCCGATTGGGATTGTAGAACTGAAGTAACATCAGCCATCGCGGTTAAAACTATTGACTCTCCGGTATTTGCCGTGTATTGGCCTGAAGTAAATCGGGCAGTTGAAGGGACGGCTCCGGCGTCAAAGTAAATTACCAGAGGATTTATGTTTGCCGCGCTGGCTGTAAGCCCTCTGTATTCAAGCCAGGCGCTCTTTATAGTTTTTCCGTTTTCCGGCAACTTTATAAATCTTGCGGGGAAATTATATTGCGTTCCGCTGGCCAGATCTGTACCTGTATAATAGCCGCCGAAATTGTATTCAACAGTCTTTACTCTCATCTCAGCCGAAAGGTTTCCGGCAAAAATAAAAGCTGCGGCTGCCATAAGCGCCTTGCTCTTAAACTTGGCCGGGATATTTGCCATGGCTAATTTTTCCCCTCTTTTCCCTTTTCTTTTTCTTTCATTACATCCACTATATCCTTTACAGTCAAACCTACAAGCCACTTATTAACCTGATCCTGCAAAGTGCAGTAAAGCTTTATGGACAATTCCTTTTTTTCGCTTTCAGGCGCGCCATTGAATGTAAAGGCCTCCATAAGCTGCCAGACATTTATCTCTTCCAGGTCTTTAAGAAGACGGTAGCCTTTGCCTTTTTGAGACTCAACCAGGCCGGCATGCACCAAGGCCTGCATAACTTTATTGCAGTATGCGCAGGGCAGACCCTGAAATTTTGAAATATCCTTTATCTCTGTCCATTCTCCGTGATTATGCTCTCCAAGATAATGCAGACAAACCAAACCATATGCAAGAGTTCTGTTGAGTTTCATATTTTCCTTTCCATCGGACAATTTTTATCCGATGAGTTCTTAAAAAACAAGGCGCCAAAGCGCCTGATATAATATCATAACAGATAATTGCTAATTGTCAATGCTAACAGGGTTACAGTAAAATCATCTCTTAATCGCCTTAAGCATATATTGTCCGCCCAGAGGCAGTGTGCGCAGGAATTTTTCAAGGAAAGAAATCTTAAGGGCCGGCGGAAAGTAGAGATAGTATTTGACGGAAAAATCATTGAAGCCGGCTGCTTTAGCCGTATTTTTCATCTCACCGGGGCTTAAGAGGACGGCATCCTCATCATAAGGGCATCTTTCCACAAGTTTTCTTGTGACAGGGTTTAAGGGATTATGCTCAAAAACAAAAAATTCCCCGCCGCTTATGAGCGATGAGAAAATATCATTTGTGGCTTTCTGGCGCTCATCTACCGGTATATGATGATAAACGACGGAACAAAAAACAAGGTCAAAAAAATTCTCAAAACCTTTAAATTCCCTTATTACTTTGGCATAAGGATGTTTCTGTTCCAGATAATCCAGAGATTTTTGAGACACATCATAAGCGTAAATTTCGCTTTCCGGATAGGCATTTTTAATAAAAGGAATATTCCTGCCTATTCCGGCCCCGAATTCAAGTATCCTTTTTGGATTTTTTGAAGAGTATTGTTTTATTAGATCTGCTTTATATCTGCAGAAATATGAATCGTCCTTTGAAAAAAAAGAAAGATTTTTGTTAAGAAGTTCGTCGTATTCCTTTACATACTCGTCAAAATCAACCTTGGACATCCTTTAATTTTACAAAATTATGCCGCCGGAACTCATAAAATAATATAATTTATCTGTAACGCTGCTCTTCCCTGAAAAATTTAAGCCGAAAGGAGACAATATGGACAGAACCTCTTTAATGACAGGCATAGAAAAAAACTGGGAGAAATTTTTATCCATGCCGGTTTCTGAAAAACTTCCCTTTTTTTCCAGAGACTCAAAAATATACGATTGTCTTTTCGCCCAGCAGTTTGACAGAGCTTCGCTGTCGCATATATTCTCTGTGGCGGACACTCTCAGGACCATAACAAAGAATAAAGAAGGCATGGATTTCGCCGGCTCTCTTCTAAGCCATAAAAGGGCCATGCTTTACTTTGTACAGCCCTCAACAAGGACCTTCCTGTCATTTTTAAACGCCTGCCATATACTAGGCATAAAAACGGGCGAGATAAGAGATACAAGCACCTCCTCGGAGCTCAAGGGCGAAACGCCGGAAGACACGGTAAGAACTTTTTCAAGTTATGTTGATATGATAATAATGAGGCATCCCACCCCCAATTTTGTGGAAAAAACAGCCTGGCTTATGAACAGAACCAACAGGCCGGTGCCTGTGATAAACGGCGGCTCCGGCAAGGACCAGCATCCGACTCAGGCGCTTCTTGACGTATACACTCTCCATAAAAGCTTTTCAGGCGAGATAGACAATAAAACCATAGCCATGGTAGGCGACTTGAAAAGAGGCAGAACGGTGCGCTCTTTAAGCTATTTGATGAAGAACTACAAAAACATTAAGCTTATATTTATATCCCCAAAAGAATTCGCCATGGAAAAAGATATCCTTGATTTCCTTAAAAAGCACAATATTCCCTTTTATGAAACGGACAATTTCCGCGAAGGCATAGCGCAGGCAGACGCCGTATATATGACAAGGATACAGGATGAGCATGACAAAAACAAAGAATCGGCCGGGGTGGACATATCCTCATTTGAATTTAAGACCGAGCATCTCAATATCATAAAGAAAAATGCCGTGATAATGCATCCTCTCCCAAGGCGAAGCGAGATAGACCCGCTTGTTGACGAAGACCCGAGGGCAGTATACTGGCGGCAGGAAAGAAACGGCATGTGGGCCAGAGCGGCTTTGATATCGCATATATTTTCCGTTGACGGCCAAATACTGAAGCATAAATGATCTCTGCAAAAAGGTTTTTTTTGTTTTTCTCCGCAGGACTTTTGCTTGGGCTTCCTTTTTTTCTTTTCGGAATGAACAATCCGGATATTTTCTGGCATTTATCAGCTGGGAAATATATCCTTGAGAATTTTTCCGTTCCTAAAAGCGACTTTTTGTCATGGACATTGAACGGCTCATACTGGGCAGACTTTGAGTGGCTGACTCAGGCGCTGTATTATTTTCTCTATTCGCATTTTCAAATAGAATCGCTTTATTTTCTTAAGATAGCTTTAATATCAGCTTCGCTTTTCGTCTTTTCGCTGATAGTCATTAAAAAAGGTGTAAATGAAAAACATCTCCTGTGGCTTCTGCCTCTTCTTTGCGCCTCAATTCTGACTTCAAGCGATGTCAGGCCTGAAAACTTTTCAGTTCTGTTTTTTTTGATTCTCTGGCTTAAAACGCAGGATACGGCCGAAAGTCCGCTTAAACTGAAAAGTTTAATTTTCTTTTTGGCTTTCTTTTCCCTGTGGACAAATTTGCACGGCGGATTCATATACGGACTTATCCTTCTTTTTTTCAGATTTTCAGGGTCTTTGCTGGGTGAAAATCTGGATTTTTCGGCGGGCAGGGCTTCTTTCAAATTTGAGGCCTCAAAAAAGTTTCTTTTTGCTTTGGCGGCAGCCATGGCCGGAACGCTTTTAAACCCTTACGGCTTTAAAATTTACTCAGTAATGAGCAGCCATTTCGCTCATTCGGCCGATTATGCTCAGCTTCTTCTGGAATGGCGGGATTTTGACATAACCGTGCCTTACTTCAGGCCTTTTTCTTTCATTCTGCTGGTTTTCCCTCCTGTATATCTTTGGCATTTCCTGAAAAACAGGAAAATTGATTTCTTTGAGCTATTTATGTCGGTTTTCTTCATCTTTTCGGCGCTTTTCCATCTCAGAAATCTGGTATTTGCCTCTTTCATTATGCTCATTGTATCGGCGGATTTTATAAAAAGCCTGAACAAATTAAGTCATTTCATGGTTATTTCTTTTTTCTTTGTTTTTTCTCTGACTCTTCACTTTTTTTCATATCCTGCCAAAGATTATGCTCAGTTTAAAATAGCCGATTTTTATTTCTCTTCGCCCGGGCTTGTGAAATTCCTTAAAGAAAATGAAAAGGAACTGTCGGGATTGAAAATGTATAATTCCTGGGCCTGGGGCGGCTATCTGGGCTTTAATCTTTATCCTTCCTATAAGGTATTCATTGACGGAAGATATATTTTCAGCCCCATGCTTTACGAATTTGCCGCGGCCAGAGAATCCGTTCAGCTATGGCGTCAGGTGCTGAAAAAATATGATTTTTCTCTTGTAATATCTCCCCCGTCGTCTCAGAGAATCACGGTAAGGAAAAACCTTAAGAACGGCTCGGACTATGCCGTCAATATGCCGCTTTATCAGCTTCAATTGCCCAAAGAAGACTGGGCGATAGTTTATTTTGACAAGAAAAATTTTGCAGCGGTAAAAAGAAAGGCCGTACCGGCATTATGGCTTAAAAGGAAAGAGTATAAGTTTATTGCGCCAAACGCTCTTGATAATCTGGACTATCCCGTATATGCCGGGGAAATATCTCTAAAAGAAATTGAAAAGGAAATAGTAAAATACTCTCTTGAAAATCCGCCAGGGGATGAAAACTCCATGGCTGTAGAGCTTTTAAACTGGTATAAATCGCTTAAGGTAAAAGGCAGAAAAAATGCTGAAAAAACATCCTCTCTATCTCTTTGCAGATTTTAGAAAACTTTTCGCCGGGCGGCTTGTTTCGGCGATAGGCGATAAATTTTTCCAGATAGCTCTTATCTGGTGGGCGCTTGGCGGAACAGAAGGCGGCAAATCAAGGGCCGGGCTTCTTATGGCGGCGGCATTCGCACCCATAGTATTATTCGGCCCCTTTATGGGCGCTTTGGCAGACAGATATGACAGAAAGAAAACGATGCTGGCCGCCGATTTCTTCAGGGCGCTTTTTGCTTCAATCCTTTTTCTTCTGCTTTTTTTTGAAATGCTCAATTTCCCTCTTGCTCTGCTTCTGGTATTTTGCGTTTCATCCTTTGCGCCCCTTTTTGAAAGCTCCGCGGCCGGCGCGCTTGTAAAACTTACTTCAAAGGAGACACTTTCAGCGGCAACAGCCGTTGACGCTTCTTCCTCACAGATATCATCTTTGATAGGTGCCGCGGCCGGCGCTGTCACTTTAGGCCTTATCGGCGTAAAGGGGGCTTTCCTTGCAAATGCCGCGGCCTATATGATTTCCTTTTCAATGATCTTTTTCATTAAGACTTCTCTTGAACCGCAAGGGACTCAGAATAGCGGTCATGCCGCAGCTCTTAAAGAAGGCTTTAACTATCTTAAGGGTGAAAAGGAAATTTTCTATCTTGTCGTTTTTTTCGCTTTTCTTAATTTCTTTGCCTCGCCAATTTTCGTGCTTATACCTATGATAGTTAAGTTCGTCCTTTCAGCCGACATAAAATGGCTGGCGATTTTTGAGGCGCTCTTTGCCGCCGGAATGATGTCGGTTTCAGCGGCTTTGGGATTCAGAGAAAGATATGAAAAGCCCTCACTTATTCTTTCATTCTCAATTTTAACTGCTGGACTGTTTTTTATGGCGCTTGCCTTCTCAAAAGACAGATATATCTCTCTTGTATTTTTAACTTTGCTCGGCGCCGCCCTGAGTCTGGGCAATGTGGTGATACTTGCTCATTTTCAGAACAAGGTAGCGGATGAATTCAAGGGAAGATTTTTTTCTCTTATAACCGCTATCTCTTTCGCTATTATGCCCGCTTCTTTCGCCTTCAACGGTTTTGCGGCGGAAAAAATATCCGTTGAAAAAACCATCATGTTAAATGCCGCGGTTATGATATTAATTTCGGCGGCGCCTGTTCTTATAAACAGGATGTTCAGGACCAGGAACTGACTATAAAATTATTTTCCCCAGTTTCTCAGCGGCGCCGTAATAGGCTCATATTTTTCAAGCAAATTTCGGCCGTCAAAAGAACCGCTATAGCTTAAATTTGCGTCTCCATGCCTGAAAGCCCTTTTATAGGCGACCGAGCTCATACCGAAGCTGACTTTGGAACCAATCTGCGAATAGGCGATCTTGAAATATCCCTTTTCACCCCAATTCTCGCCCCAGCTGTTTTTGACTATGAAATAGCCTCCGTCTTCATCATTATATCCAACCAGAAAAACAGCATGACCGCCGAGTTTTTTGCCTTCAACATAGGAGTATATTCCTGATTTATAATGCATAAAATCTTCATAAACCATCATGGCCGTGGGCAGAGGTCCGTACTTGTTCAAAGCCGCCTTGAGAGAATCGGCGTTCTGAGATACCGAGCCGTAGGAATAAATTTTATAGGCATTTTCCTGCCAGCCGGGCTGAGCTATTGAGCAGGCGGAATCTGAGGCATTATAGGGATAAAAACTTTCCGCCGGCAGGCCGGTCTTTTTAATATAGGACGGATTTATATATCCGCCCTTGCATGAGCCCGTGCCGCTGCAGGAAAGCATCACCTGTTCAGAAAGGTCCAAATCGGTATTAGGCATATTTTTGTCTATTAGAGTATAAGACTCCAAAGCGGCCGTCATGGCAAAGGCCCAGCAAGAACCGCATTTGCCCTGATTTCTTATGCCGGTAACATAACTTGCGCCGCCGATATTCCGCCAGTCTAGAGAGGAAGGCAAATCTTTCAAATCAAGCCCGTCCATAAGGGGCGCTTCCAAAGGCCTGAAATCAAAGCCGACCCTGTATAATCTTTCTTCGTCTGACAAAAAAGACAGTTCCGTCTCGCCGGCTATCCATTTGGCGCCCTGCGCGTCTATTTTATTCTGAAGCTCTTTTATCCTGTCTTTGATATTCTCCTGGGCATTGGCCATTGAAAAAGCCAGAGCCAGAATGCTTATAACTTTCAATCTCTTCATATTGTCTCCCTGTTTCTCAGATTTTATAACTTTATACCTGTTAAAAACAATGAAATAAGCGCGTTCGGGTCAAATCGGGTTTTTTGAATCGTAAAAAAATGTTTTCAACTTAAATTTTTCGGCAATCATCTTTTCAAGGGCTTTTACCCCGAATTTTTCAGTGGCATAATGGCCGGCAGCCGCAAAATGAATTTTCTCTTCCCGCGCCGTTTCATAACATTGTTCGCTGGCCTCGCCGGTTATATATAAATCGCTTTTCTCCCTGACGGCCTGAGAAAACATCCCCTGTCCGCCGCCGCTTATCACCGCTATTCTTTTTATTTTTTCCGGTCCGAAAGGCAGGATTAAGGCTTTAGGATTTATTTTTTCCCTTATTATCCTGAAAACTTTTTCACTCAAAAGGCCTTTTTTAAACTCTGCCTTGAATCCTATCATATTCTTTCTGTATTCGCCGAAAGGCTCAATTTTGGAAACTGGAAAAAGCTTTACTATGTTTATATTATTGCCAAGTTTTTTATGAGCGTCTAAAGGCAGATGCCAGGCAAAAAAGTTTATGCCGTTTTCAAGAAGCAGCTTTATTTTTTTTGCATAAGAGCCAGTAATTCTCTGTTCTTTGCCCCATAAAAGCCCGTGATGAACTATTACGGCATCTGCTTTAAGCTCAACCGCTTTCTTTATAAGCTCCAAAGAAGCCGAAACTGAAAATAGGACAGATTTTATTTCTTTCCTGCCTTCAACTTGAAGACCGTTTTGAGAATCATCTTCAAACTTTTCGCTTGCCAGTTCCTTATTCAAAAAATCAAGCAGTTTTTCTCTGTCCATAATGCCTCAACTCTTTTTAAGCTTCGGACCCGCCGGCGTGTCTTCAATCAGCCAGCCGAGCGCCTTTATTTTTTCCCTTAATTCGTCGGCCTTTTTGAAATCCCTGTTTTTCTTGGCGGCCGCCCTTTCATTGCTTAAAGAGAGCACTTCCTGCGGTATTTCCTGTTTTTCCTCATTGAAAATGCCAAAGCCGAGAACTTTCTCAAATTCCTCAGCCAGCCATAACTTTTCCGGCGCTTCAACGGCTGAATCTTTAAGCGTTTCCCATAGTATGCTTGAGGCTTTAGGGATATTTAGATCGTCTGATATCGCCTCTTTGAAAGCTGCCAGATAAGCTGAATTTGGATTTTCTTTTTTAATTCCGCCGGCTTTTTCTTTTACAGCCATAGCTGAAGCTTTGAGATTTTTAAGGCCTCTTGAAGCCGATTCTATCGCCTCAAAGGAAAATTCCAGCTGTTTTCTGTAATGCGCCTGCGAACAGAAATATCTGTAAACAAGAGGAGAGTATCCCTTCTCTGTTATGGAATCAAGAGTAAGAAAATTATTGGCCGATTTTGACATCTTGGCGCTGTCTTTAAGCACCAAGAACTCCATATGAACCCAGTAATTGACGAATTTTTTGCCGGTAGCGCCTTCGGCCTGCGCTATTTCATTGGTATGATGAACCGGTATATGATCCACTCCGCCGCAATGTATGTCAAAGGTTTCGCCCAGATATTTCATCGACATGGCCGAGCACTCTATATGCCAGCCGGGAAAGCCCTTTCCCCATGGCGAATCCCATTCCATCTGCCTTTTAGCGTCTGCCGGCGAAAACTTCCATAGAGAAAAATCAGAGGGATTTCTTTTCTCGCGGCTCATCTCCACTCTGGCGCCAGCCTTCAGTCCTTCTATATGCGCCTTGCCCACAAGAGCGCCGTAATCTGCAAATTTAGAAGTGTCATAATAAATTCCGTCAGAAGCGCGGTAGGTATAGCCCCTGCTTTCAAGTTTTAAAACCATTTCTATCATTTCCTTTATGTGATCTGTAGCCTTGCAGGAAATTGAAGGCCGCAGGCAGTTTAGAGAATCAAAATGCCTGAAGAAGGCCTTTGTATAGAAATCAGCTATCTCATAGGCGCTTTTCCCCTCTCTTATTGAGGAAAGCTCCATTTTATCGTCGCCTTCATCGGCGTCAGAGGTTAAATGCCCGACATCTGTTATATTCATCACATGCTTGACCCTATATCCCAGATATTCCAGCGTTCTTCTTAAAAAATCCTCCGATATATATGTTCTCATATTGCCTATATGCGCATAATGATAAACCGTCGGTCCGCAGGCATAAACGCCTGCCTCGCCTTCTTTTAAAGGCTTAAATTCCTCATTTTTTCTTGAAAGCGTATTATAAAGAAACATTTTTTCTCCTTCATTTGGCAAGAGCAAGCCCTGTTTCTATTTCCCTGAAAAAATCAGAGCATATTTTTTTCGCATCATCTTTGCCTGCGTAGCCGGCAAAAAGACAGGTAACCTTTACGCTTGAAAAAGGATAAACCGCTCCGTACGGAGACATAGAGTAGGAGTAATACGAAGAGGCGGACACAAAAACTTTTGACGAGGCCTCTTCAAGAATGGTTTCAAATTTTTTCTCAAGCTCATAATCGGGAGTTTTTGACAATTCATAAATCCTTGAAAATTCCTCTTTTGCGCCGGCCTTCTCTTCCTGAGGGCCTGAATATATATAATGCTTTTTTTCGGCTGTGGCGGCGCAGCCGGCAAGGATGAAGGCAAAAATTATCAAATATCTCATTTCAGAATCACCCCGGCAACGCAGTAGCATATCATCGCCTCTCCCCGGCCCACCTCGCCCAATCCTTCCATGCTTTTGGCCTTGAAACTGACCCTATTTTCCTCAAGCTTGAATATTGAAGCCAGAGATTTCTTTATGGGCTCATAGTAGGGCTTTATTTTCGGCTCTTCAGCGACCAGAGTAACGTCAATCTGATTTATGAAAGCTTTTCTTTTCTTCATTATCTCAAGAACCTTTTCCGCTATCACAGAGCTTGAAATACCCATAAGAGTCAAATCCGTGGGAGGGAAATAAACGCCAATCTCGCCTTCGTTAAGAGCGCCGAGTACGGCATCGCAGACGCTGTGTATTATCAAATCTCCGTCAGAATGGCCCAGCATCCCCTTGGGATAGTCTATTTTGTATCCGCCGAGAATAAGCTCGCGGCCCTCGGTCATTCTGTGTATATCATAGCCAAAACCGACTCTGAAATCGCAGATGTTCTTATTTTGTTTTTTTGGAGTTTTTTTTGCAGCTGTTTTTTTCATATAAGGCCTCCGCCAGTATAAGATCTTCCGGGGTGGTTATTTTAAAATTTTCATAAACGCTTTCAACCGCCGCCGCTTTTATTGAAAGCTTTTCAAGAAGCTGAGAATCATCGGTTAAATCCGTATTTGACTCGGGCAAAGAAAGCATTTTTTCAAAAATTTCTCTTTTGTAGCATTGAGGCGTTTGAACCGCCGCATGAGTTTTCCTGTCTATGGTTGAAACTATTTTTCCGCCTGAGATCTTTTTTACGGTGTCTTTAAGCGCAACGACAGGCGCTGACGCTTTGAATTTTGAGGCTGCCTTGATAAGTTTTTCTATGAGCGCGGCGTTTGCGAAAGGCCTAGCACCGTCATGAACGCAAATAATACCGGCGTCAGTTGAGACAGCTTCATAAGCATTCTTAAGCGATGCCATTCTGGTGTCTCCGCCGAGAACGACTTTCACTCTGTCAAAGCCGGCAAAAAGCTTTTTGCCTTTGGAGAAATTATTCTTTGAGAAAGCTATGACAATTTCCTCAATAAACCTGCAGCTGAGAAAATTGGACGCCGTAATCAGTATAGCGGGCTTGCCGCCGATAAGAGCAAACTGTTTGTCCCTGCCGAAACGTCTGGCGGAGCCGGCCGCCAGTATTAAAGCGGCGGATCTAAGACTATTTGCCATTGTTCTTCTTTACTTTTGTAAAGATTATTCTTCCCTGTGAAGTTTGAAGTATTGACTGCACTATAACTTCCATTTTTCTTCCTATGCAGTCCCTGCCGTCCTCAACAACCACCATGGTGCCGTCGTCAAGATAGCCGACGCCCTGGCTTTTTTCCTTGCCTTCCTTCATAACGAATATCTGCATATCCTCTCCGGGAAGCACTACCGGCTTTAGGGCAGCTGACAGATCATTGACATTCAAAACAGGGACATTTTCAAGCGCGCCGAGCTTATTTATGTTAAAATCAACGGTTATTATGGAGCATTTCAGCTCCTTGGCTATTTTTACCGTCTTGGAAGAGACATCGGACAGTTCTTTAATATCTCTGTCTATTATTTTAAAAGGCAGGGCCTTTGTTTCTCTAAGTCTTGCCAATATATCCAGGCCCCTTCTTCCTCTGGCCTTTTCCATCGGGTCCTGATATTCCGTAAGCTTATGAAGATGGTCAAGAATAAATCTCGGCACCACCAGAGAGCCTGAGATAAAGCCTGTTTCGCAAATATCCAAAATCCTGCCGTCTATAATGCAGCTTAAATCAAGAAGCTTTATTGTCCTGCCTACTTTCTTTCCGAGCTGAGAAATATCCGTATCAAGCTCATCAAGCTCGCTGACTTTTTTAACCCCTATAACCATGCCGAGTAAAGCCAGCACATATTTGAGTATGAAATTAAATCTGGACCACATAGCGCTGAGAGAGTCATTGTCTATCTGATAAACGGTGTAATCAAACAGTTTAGCAACTATTATACCCACAGCGGCTCCCATTATGCCTACAATGAGAACCGAAAGTTTGGTGTTTTCAAGCACATATTCGGCGGCGACCATCAGAAGCCCTATGAATAAGCCGAGCAAAATTCCGTTCAAGTTTTGAGAAATTTGAAAATAGGCGACTATAGGAGTTCCGGCAACGGCCAGTATCCTGAATATCCATATTATCATAAGCACCTCATAGCCCGAAACTGACGGGCGGAATAATAATACATTTTACTATAATTTGAGAGCCTTAATTATGCCGGCCCAGCAGAAAGCCGGCGGGCGGAAACAAACCGGCGCTATTTATGAGATTTTAACAGGGAATGCAGTTCTCTTAAGTCTGAAACTTTAATTATCTCTATATCAAATTTCTGTTTTTCCTTAAAGCCGGCCGGCACAAACACTTTTCTGAAGCCGCGCCTGTCCAGTTCAGCTATCCTTTGAGAAATATAGGGACACATTGAAACCCCGGCCAGAATCCCGACTTCCCCCAGAAAAGCGCAGTCTCCTTTTACGGCAATATCCGTAAGCGAGGATATCATAGCCGCGCAGAAGGCCAAATCCGCGGCCGTATCCTTTGTTTTAAGCCCGCCCTTTACTCCGGCGAAAATATCCTGAGAATCAAATCTAAGGCCGGTGTTTTTTTCAACTGCCGCCACCAGCATTTGCGCCCTGGCATTTTCTATTCCGTTAAAAACGCGCCTGGGATAGGGATAAAAAGTCCTGTTTACCAAAGCTTCAACCTCGGCCGGCATCGGACGGCTGCCTTCAAAAAAAACGGTTCTCGCCCTGCCGCAAACCGCATCTTTCTCCTGAGCGCTGAAAGAAAAGGCGTCCGGAGCCGAAATAAGCCCTGAAGAAGTCATCTCAAATATGCCTATTTCGTCTGCGGGTCCGAATCTATTTTTCTGCGCCCTTACTATCCTGTAGGCGCCGTTTTTTTCGCTTTCAAAGTAAAGCACCGTATCCACCATATGCTCCAAAAGCTTCGGGCCGGCCAAATCGCCTTCCTTGGTAATATGGCCTAGTATGAAAAGAGAAATTGAATTCTGCTTTGAAAGCCTTAAAAGCTCCGCTGCGCATTCTCTTATCTGGGCCATGCCGCCTGAAGCGGAACCTATTTCCGGGTGATAAACGGTTTGTATAGAATCAATGACAACCACGGCAGGCTTTATCTTTTTTATCTCTTCGGATATTTTGAGCAGATTTGTTTCTGACAAAAGATATATCCTGCTGTCTGAAATTGAAAGTCTTGCCGCCCTGGAGGAAACCTGCTGGCAGGATTCTTCGCCTGAAACATACAGGCATTTATCGCCGTCCTTTGCTATCAAACCGGCCGCCTCAAGCATAAGAGTGCTTTTACCTATGCCAGGAGGGCCGGCAAGCAAAGTTATCTGTCCTTTTATAAAACCGCCGCCCAAAGCCCTGTCAAATTCGCCAAGCCCCGTTTTCTTTTTTTCAGTTTTAATCTCAAAAGCTTTATCCAGCGTTATCGCCGGAGAGCTGAATTCTGTCAAAGCGCGCCTCTGCTTTTCAGAAACTTCAGCCACGGCGTCCTCTATCAAAGAATTCCATTTGCCGCAGGAGGAACATTGCCCCTGCCACTTGGCGTGAGAAGCGCCGCAGGACGAGCAGATATAAACCTTCTTTATTTTCATTTAAGCGCCAGAGAAGATCCTGAAGCCAGCCCGAAAAGATAGGCCAGGTCCTTATCCTCAAATAGTATCTTTGCCGTATAGCTGACCCTTTTTACTTCAAGCAAATCAGACACTCTTATGCCGACTTGAGCTGCGGAATTTACTTTAAAGTCAGCTCCGATATCATATCTAGGGTCATTAAATCTTCTGCCCTTTATCACCCTGTTCCTTGAAAAATCATTCCCTTCCAGAAACAGAGACAATCTGCCCCAGAGAGGGTCCCTGTAAAAAAGCCTGTATCTTATTCCCGCGCCGGCATTGCCCCTCAAGGCGCCTACATATACATCCGCCTGCTTTCTTTCCCAGCCCATATAGGCGTCAACAAGGTTTTTCTCTTCATAGCTTATGCCTCTATCCTTGTTCTTTATATTGAAAAAATTGGACATGCCGCCGTAGTAGTATCTGTTTTCTCCCGTATAAATCCTGACGCCGAATGAATTCATATTATATTCCGAAAGCGGCTCATAGCGGCTGTCAAGATGCCAGTATGTCCTTATTCTGGAAGCCTTGCCCATCATCTTCTTTATTGAATCGCTTGTTTCCCTTATATTGCTTATGGTCTGCTTTATTTCATCCTTTGAATTTTTGTCTGAAATAAGCGCTCCCAGCGGGCCTTCGCCTTTATCTATCTTTGCCACAAGCGCATCAGTCTTTTCAAGTATGGAATTTATCTTTTCAGTTATGTCATCAATATTGTTTGCGCTTTTTTCAAGAGCCGGCTTTGACACGGCTATCATTTCGCTTAAATCCGCCGATATATCCCTGAGATTTGCCACGGCTTCATTCAGATTTTTTGTAAATTCGCCTTTATTGTTAAAGCCTTTCATAAAATCCTGCAGGTCGGCCACGGCGTTTATTATGGCCTTGTCCAGAGATATTATATTTTCGCCCGAAACTATTTCTCCCTCACTTATAACTCCGCTTGAAGGATCGCCCTGGTCTATTTGAAGGAATTTGGAGCCGATGATGCTTGTTGATCCTATCATAAAGCGTGAATTTTTATATATCTCAACGCCTCTTCTAACAGACAAAACCACTGCCACCTGGTCTTTGTCTATATAAATATCCTTTACTTTACCCACATCAACTCCGCTTAGTTTAATGTTTGATTTATCGGCCAGACCGGCTATATCCCTGAATTTGACAGTAAATATGTAATGGCTTTTAAAGGAAAAATCGCCCAGAAGAAAAATAGCGGTAGCAAGAAAAAGCAAGCCGCTCAAAACGAAAAGCCCGACTTTGGTTTCATCTTTCATTTCAGCTCCCGAAATACATTATATAAATTATGAATCTCCGGCCTGACAGGAACAATTTTCCAAAAACTCCCTTACAACCGTATTGGCGCTGTTTTTTATTTTTTGCGGCGAACCTATCTCTATGATTTTCCCGCCCTGAAAAAAAGCGATTTTATCCGATATCTCCATAGCCAGTTTCACGTCATGGGTCACGATAACTGATGTAACTTTCAGTTTCTCAGACATTTCTTTTATAAGTTTAGCCACCATCTCGCCTGTAATCGGATCCAGCCCTGTGGTGGGCTCATCGTATAGGAGATAAGAAGGGCCAGGAGCTATGGCTCTGGCCAAGGCCACCCTTTTTTTCATTCCGCCGGAAAGTTCGCTTATTTTCAAATATTCGCTTTTCTCCAGTCCTACCATTTTCAATTTCTCGCAGGCGACATCAAAATATTTTTCAGGCGCGATCCCGGTCAAATATTTAAGCCCGAAAGCAACATTTTCCCATACGCAAAGGGAATCAAAAAGAGCTCCTTCCTGAAACAAATATCCCATTTTCTTTCTTATTTCCTGAAGCTCTTTCTCGCTCAAATTTCCTGCTATATTGCGCCCGTCAAGAAAAATCTCGCCGGAGTCGGGCCTGTTCAGGCCTATCAGGCATTTAAGAAAAGTGCTCTTGCCAGTGCCGGAAGGCCCCATTATTGAAAAAATCTCCCCGGTTTCTATCGTAAGGGAAATGCCGTCCAGAACCTTTTTTGGGGGATAATTTTTGACCAGATCTCTTATATCTATCATCAGCTTATCCCCACGGCCACAAGAAGCGCGCTCACAAAATAGTCTATGGCCAGTATTAAAACCATGGATGAAACGACAGATTCTGTCGTTGCCTTCCCGACTCCCTGAGCTCCGCCCTGGGCGTAAAGTCCCTTATAACATGACACTGTCGCTATAATAAAAGCGAAGAAGAAGCTCTTTATGAAACCGTGCATAAAATTCTTCACTTCCATATAGTTAAAAATATCGTCAAAATAGACGCTTGAAGCAACTGAAAGTTTTACTGAACTTACCATAAATCCGCCGAGTATTCCTATAAAATCGCTGAAAACGGTCAGAACAGGCAGAGCTATCATAAAGGCGAAATATCTCGGTATAACAAGATAAGAAGAAGGATTGGTGCCCAGCGTATAAAGCGCGTCTATTTGCTCTGTCACGCGCATAGTGCCTATCTCGGCAGTTACGGCTGCTCCCGCCCTGCCCGCCACCACAATTGCAGTAAGTACAGGGCCCAGCTCTTTGACAAGAGAAAAACCCACAACGCTGCCCACATAAAGAGGCTCATTGAACAGAGATTTTGAGGTATATCCGCTTTGGAGCGCCAGAACCATGCCTGTAAAAAGCGAGGTCAGCGAAGTAACGCTCAATGACTGCACGCCTATGCGTACGGTCTGTTTTACTATCTCTTTTTTCTCCAAAGGCGCAAGGAAAATCCAGGCCAAGGCCGAAGCCGTCATATAATAAGTCTGACCCAGTTTTTTGGCCAGAGCCAGAAGTTTTTCGCCTATGACGGCAATCATAAAAACGCCTCACATTTTATAAATTCTCGGCACTCTGCTCATGATCAAGGTCGTTATCTCATAGCCTATGGTATCAGCCAGAGAAGCCAGAAAATCAGGCCCTATATATTCTTTTCCGCTTTTGCCCATAAGGACAACTTCATCACCGACCTGAGCTTTTTTAAGGCCGCTTATATCGGCCATGAACATATCCATGGTTATATTGCCGACAATAGGACATTTTTGTCCATCGATGAGGACATAACCTCTGTTTGAGAACGCTCTTATATATCCGTCTCCGTAGCCGGCAGGTATCGTAGCCACACGCATATTTTTAGCGGCCTTGTAAGACTTATTGTAGCTTATAAAAGCGCCTCTTTTAACGTTTTTAATGAACACTATTCTGCTTTTCAAAGACATTGCCGGCTTAAACCCTTTTACATATCCATAAGCCGCCCAGCCGCATCTCGCCATATCAAAACGCGCCCGCGGGAAATTAAGGGCCCCCGCCGAATTGGCCATATGTCTTTCTATGAACTTCTCATATGGAGCGGTTATCTTTTTAAAAAGGTTCAGCTGCATCAAGGAATAGTCCCTGTCGCAATCTGCGCTTGAAAAATGGCTGTAAGCCGCCTGAACGCAAACATTCCTGGAGGTTTCCAAAAAAGACATTATGCTTTTGAAAGCGTTTTCGCTTACGCCTATTCTGTTCATGCCTGTCTCTATTTTTATATGACAATTGATTTTTTTCCCTAGAGACATAGCGGTTTTATCCAGCTCTTTTACTCCCCAGAGGCTTGAAATCGTGGGCGTGAGATTATGTTCGGCGAAAGCCTGAAAATTTTTCATCGGATAGACGCTGCCCAGAACCAAAACAGGCAATTTTATGCCTTTTTGCCTTAAAAGAAGACCTTCCTCTACGGAGGAAACGCCAAGCCAGTCGCAAAGCCTGTTTTGCTGGGCGAAAAGAGAAACCTCTTCTATGCCGTGGCCGTAAGCGTTGGCCTTGACCACGAACATAAGCCTGGACTTGCCAAGGATTTCTTTAAGTTTTTTAAGATTATAAGCCAGCGAATTAAGATCTATCTCCGCCCATGTGGGCCTGAATAAATCTTTCATATTAAAGAGGCTCTTCCTCTACCACTATCTTTTCCACATCTTTGGGAACCGGGTTTGTGAACTTTGTGTATTCTGGTATGAATCCTATGTGAATATCTTTTACGGCGCCGTTTCTATTCTTGGCTATTATCAGCGTAGCGTCATTTTTTTCTTCTTCCTTCTTGCTGTAATAGTAATTCCTGTGTATCATGGCCACCACATCAGCATCCTGCTCCAGAGAGCCTGATTCTCTCAGATCCGAAAGCTGAGGCACATTGCCTTCCCTGCTTCTGTCTTCTGTTCTTCTGTTTAACTGAGACAGAGCGATTACCGGCACATTCAATGTTCTGGCCATATCCTTGAGAAGCCTTGATATTTCAGAAACTTCCTGCTGTCTGCTTTCAACCTTACCCCTGCCTCTTATCAGCTGCAGGTAGTCTATTATGATCAGCATCTTGTCAAAATTGGGGTCTTTGGCCTTTAACTCAAGCATCAATTTTCTCGCTCTTGACCTTATATCCATTATGCTTAAGCCCGGCGTATCATCTATCCATATTTTGCCGGAGCTGAAATTGGAAACTATGCCTGTGAGATTTGTAAATTCTTCCCTGGAAAAGCGGCCGTATCTGACCTTTGAAACGTCTATGCCCGCCACCGAGCATATCATCCTGTTTACCAGGGATATTCTGTCCATTTCCAGAGAGAAAAATATGACCGGAATTTTTTTCTCCATTTCAACTGCAGCATGGTAGGCAATGTTCAAAGCCAGCGCGGTTTTTCCCTGAGACGGCCTGGCCGCCAGTATTATGAATTCCGACTTTTGAAACCCCCCCGTGGCCTGATCAAATTCCGTAAAACCGCTCGGAACGCCGGTAATCCTGTTTCTGTTGGCATAAAGCACCGAAAGATTTTCAGTGTATTCGCTGGCCAGAGAAGAGGCGTCAAAAAAGCCGTGCTCTGCATTTTTTTGAGAAATTTCAAAGGCCGATTTCTGGGCAAAATCCAGTATGGAGTCCAGCTCCTCTGTCTGCTCATAAGCTTTTTCTATGGTCTGTGTGGAAGTTTTTATAAGCTCCCTGAGAATGTACTTTTCTTTTACTATCTTGGCATAGTTCCTGTTATGCGCCGGCGTGCTTACGGACTCTATAAGTTCAGCTATGTATTTCTGGCCGCCTATGCCTTCCAGTTTTCCCGCTTTCTTAAGCTCTTCTGAAACCGTTATCAAATCAACAGCTTTTTTTCTGTCATGAAGCGAAATTACAGTTTCGTATATGAGCCTGTTATTATCGCTGTAGAAATGTTCAGGTTTGAGTATTTCCGAGACGGAATCTATACTGTCTTTGCTTATAAGCATGGAGCCGAGCACAGCCATCTCGGCTTCCAAAGAATGGGGATAAATCTTACTGACAGAGCCCATAGCCCCTCCGGAAAGGAAGAAAGAAATTTGTACAAAAAACGGTTTAGTTCTGAGGCGTTACGCTGACCTTTATTTTGGCGGACACATCGCTGTTGAGATAAACCGGTATCTCATAGTTCCCGATCGCCTTTATTGAAGCCGGCATATCCAGCATTTCTCTGCTTATCTCTATATCAGCGGCCTTCAAAGACTTCAATATATCGCTCTTGGCCACTGAACCGAACATCTGGCCTTCCTCATTTACTTTTCTTGAAAATGAAAGCGTTATGGCGGAAATCTTTTCTGCTACGGCAGAAAGAGCCTTATTTTCCTGTTCTCTTTTCTTTTTTCTTCTTTCCTCAGCCGACTTCCAGGATTTTACGGCGCCTTCCGTAGCCAGCTCTGCGATGCCGCGGGGCAGCAGATAATTTCTGGCATAGCCGTCTTTTACCTGCTTGATATCGCCGGCCCTGCCCAAAGTTCTCAAATCTTTCTTAAGGATAACCTTCATAAAAAACCTCCGTTCAATCGTTGTAAGGCAGTAAAGCCAGATTTCTGTTGATCTTTATGGCTCTGGCAAGCTGTCTCTGATGCTTAGCGCAGGCGCCGGTAACTTTTCTGGGCAGTATTCTGCCTGTTTCGGTGCAATACGGCTTTATGAGATGGAACTGCTTATAGTCCACATGCTTTATTTTTTCAGCGCAAAGTCTGCAAACCTTTTTCTTGTTTGAAAAATGCCTTCTGAAAGGCCTTCTTGCTCCGGCTTCCGCCTTGCCTTCCTGCCTGTTTTCCGCCGGGGCCTGATTTTCTGTTTTGACGTTTTCATTGTTTTCCATAAACTTCTCCTGTTTTAAAACGGTGTTTCCTCTTCGCTTATACCGCTAACTGAACTTGTTCCGTTTTCATTTTCCTCAAGCGTTTCGTCGGCCTCATTGCTTTCTTTTGAAGCCGAAGCGAGAAATTGCACTCTGTTCGCCACAACCTTAAGAGTCTTTCTGTTCTGTCCGTCCTTGCCGGTATACTCGCCTGAAGCAAGACGGCCTTCAACATGAACCGGACTTCCCTTTTTAAGCTTGTCCTTACATCTGTCGGCTATCGCTCCCCAGGCAACCACCGGGATGAAAGAGACATCGTCTTTCCACTCATTGGATGCCTTGTCCAGATACCTTCTGTTGACGGCAACATCAAAAGTGCATACAGCCGACCCTTTCTGCGTATGAGACACATTAGGGTCCCGGGTCAGACGCCCGGTTATAACTACGCTGTTTTGCTCAGGCAATTTAAGATTCATGTTATTTCTTTGCAGTTTCAACCGTTTCGTTGACTATCGAAACCCTTAAAATATTTTCCTGAACTTTGAGATTGAAATTTATCTCCTTTATCGAGGAGGCCGGAGCCTTAAACTTCATATACGCGTAGAAACCGTCTCTGTTCTTTTTTATCTGATGATAGAATCTCTTCCTGCCAAGCATATCTTCGGTAAGAATTTCGCCATGATTGGAAGAGATGATTTTCTTATACTTTTCCAGCTCTTCTTTAACCTGAGTATCGGAAAGCTGAGGGTTTAACACCAATATCAATTCGTAATTTTTCATAGTATATCAATTATACCATATTTTGGGCGAGTTTAAGAGTTTTTTTTCCAAAGCTCTGACGGCGGCAGCCAATTTTTCTTCATTTCCTATATCATGCCAAAGGCCGTTTTCATACTCAAAACAGGCTATTTCTCCCCCCCTGCCGGCCGTGTCCAGATACAGTTGAGTAAGCGGGAATTTTTCTTCATTGGGGAAAAAGGCGAAAATATCGGGCGAGAGCAGCTGTATGCCGCAAAAAGGCAGAATTTTTTCTATTTTGGCCGTTTTTTTAACTATCTTTTCTCCAGTTTTATCATTAAGCCAGCCGCAAAGCGAGTTTTTTTCGTCAAAGATGAACTTCCTTGAGGCCGGCCTTTTTTTAACGGCCAGAAGGCCCAGAACCGGTTTCCTGTCAAACTCTTTTCTCATAAGATTCAAGTCAAAATCGCAAAGTATATCGCTGTTATAGACAAAGAAACTCTTTTCGCCTTTGAAAAGCTGAGCCGCTTTTTTCAGACCCCCGCCCGTGTCCAGAAGGTAATCCTCCCTTGAGATATAAAAATCGGCACCGAAATATTTCTTTTCTTTCAAAAAACTTTCAACCTTATCGGCAAGATGCCATGTGTTTATGACAAAACTGAAAACCCCCGCTTTTTTAAGATTCTCCACAGCCCTTTCAAGCATTGTCTTTCCGCCTATTTCTATAAGCGGCTTGGGCACAGTATCCGTTATCGGCCTTAATCTCTCGCCGCGGCCGGCGGCCAGTATCATCGCCTTCATTTCATTATCTCTATCTGTCCTATTGACGGCTGCGGCACAAGGGCGGTTGAAACGGCGCTGACGCCTTCAGACACATACATACAGGCTATTATAACCACCGCCGAAAGAAGAATCCCTACAGCCAAATTTCCTTTTTGCAGTTCCCGGCCGGCATGGAGTTTTTCGCGGCTCAATCTGCCGAAAAGCCTCAAGGCGACTGAAATGGTAATTACAGCGGCGGCCATGGTTATGAACAAATGTCCGGCAGACATCAGCGCAAGCTTCCATAAGGCGATATTATTCTCGCCGGGCGCCGACATATAAAGCCTGAACATGCTTACCACTGAAGAAATCGCTTTTTGAAGCATTGAAGAGGCCGAAAAAAGAATGGAAGCCACAAGCACGCCCACAGCGGTATTGCCTTTGGCTATCTCTTCTTCCATATCAAAGTCCGGATTAGCCCTTATGAATATGCGGTAAGTAACATATATTACCAGTCCCGACATTAAAACTGCCAGAAGAAACTCAAACACGCTGACTATTATTCTTATGCTGAACATAACTCCTCCTTAATTAAAAAAACGGCTCAATAGCATAACCCTTTGAACCGCCAAGCAGAGCCTTTGTATTGGCTCCAACCTGCCCCGGCATAAGCCAGGCCGGACCGGCAGGCTCTATGAGGACATATTCCAGTCCTTCATATCTGACGAATAAATCTCCCTTGGCCGGAATCCTTCTTAAACCCATAAGATAATGCCCCGGCACCGATATTCCGACCATTTTCACTCCGCTCCAATTGCCAAGTATTGAAGCAAGCACTCCCGTTTTGGTATCGCAATCTCCCCAGCCGCTTATAACTGCCTTAAGCGGAGGCAATATGCCGCAGGTATGAAGAGAGCCTTCTTTTGAAGGCGGGATCTTATATTTTACCGCAGTCTGCACCATTGAAACCGCAGCGCCTACGGTATCCTCCGAAGAATATCGTCTGGCCTTTGATATATTTTGTATAGCCAGGGCCAGCGGCTTAAGCTCATTTATATTCCTTCTCACTATGTTCGGCATATCGCAAACCACTATATTGCCTTCTCTTAAAGCCAGGCCGCGCTTGTAAAAAAGAGCCCTGAGCCTGGTATCATATTCCTCGCTGACCCTCTCTGCCGCCTTATCGGCCTCGCCGCGGCCGCCCTTAGCATATGCTTTTTTCCATTCCTCCTGCAAGGTTTTTTGACGCCACTGTTTAAGGGTCTCATATTCCTCGTCTCTATAGCCGTAATTTTTAAGATATTCAGCGAGATATTTTTGAGAAACAGAAAAAGAGACAGAAAGTCTGTCTTTGTTGAAATTTATAAATTCATACCTTGCCTTCAAAAGGCCTGCGCCTGCTGATATTTTTTGGGCAGTTCCGGTCTCCTTTTTATTTTTCAAAACCTCGGCATTGCCTGTTTCTTCGGCTTCATCCTCTTCCCCGGCATCCTCATCTTCTCCGTCCCGGGCATCTTCTTCCTCTTCGTTTTCATAGTCCCCGCCGTAAAGCAAATCTCCGCCGCAGGCAGGCAAATTTAACTTTTCCTGCCATTGAAAAGCCAAATAAAAATTCATGATAAAAGACAAAAAGCCGAGAAAAGCGAATGCATATATTTGAGTTGAGTTTTTCATTTTTTAAAGTTCAGAAATTAATGATACAAAAAAACGAATATCCCGTGTATATCAAAGTTCGGCAAATAAAAAGGAAATCAGGGATATATAAGCTATGACAGCGATTATATGTCTGGGCAAAATGCCGTATGAAAAAATAAAAATGATGCCGGCTATTGATAATGCCGAAAAAAGAACGCGCTTTGCAGCCGGAATGCTGAAAAAAATCTCATCCCGGCTGAAAATTGAAATCAGCGGCTCTGCGGGCAATTTGTTTATTCTCAGATACAGAGACCTTATAGACCACAGGAAAAATCCTGCAAACAGGGCGCAGACAAAGATCAGAAAGGCAAAAAGAATAATTTTGTTCAGAGCAGGCATTTCGCCGGCATTTCTTAAATAAAGCTGAAAACCGTAAACACCGCAAGTCACAGCAAAGGAAAACTTAAAAAGGCTCCAGGCCCTGCTTTTCATTTTTTTCTCTCTTCTATTTCCCTGTGAGAAAGCTCTACTCTTACTCCCTTAACAGCACGTAAAGCGGCAGCCATTTTCTCTGCCATAAAAACCGAGCGGTGTCTGCCGCCTGTGCAGCCGAAAGAAACAGAAAGATCCGTGAAATTCCTTGAGAGATAATTATCTACGGAAAGCATAACAAGCGAATGCGCATTTTCAAAAAATTTTTCAGCCTGAGGGCTTTGACTAAGATAAGAGGCCACCTGAGGGTCCCTGCCGGTCATTTCTTTGTACTTCTCCTCTCTGCCGGGATTAGGCAGACATCGGCAATCAAAAACAAAGCCGCCGTTATGTCCGCTGAAATCGTCAGGAATCCCATTCTTATATGAAAAACTTTTAATCCTTACCGTAAGCCCGAGTTTTTTGGCCTGAAAATTCCTCAAATATGTTGAGGAAACTATCCTTTCAAAAACTTTTGTAAGCTCCGGAAGTTTTACAGGAAGGCTGGCATTAGACAAAAGCCATTCAATATTTTTTATGACATAAGGCACGCTTTGAAGAAAATGCGTTTTCTTCTCATAAAAGCCTCTAAGGCCGTACGCTCCCATGGCCTGCATAAGCCTTATATAAACGAAAGGGTAGTAAAAATTAAGGAACTCCTCCCTATCAACAGCCGATTTTATCTCCGGCAGAGTCAGATACCAGTCAAGCAGGCGCTCTCTTGCTTCTATGGTCAGGTCCGCCTTGGCATCAAATAAAAGAGAAGCCACATCGTATTGAAGAGCTCCTTTGCGGCCGCCCTGATAATCTATAAAAAAAACGTCTCCGTTTTTTACCATTATATTTCTTGACTGGAAATCTCTGTAAAGGAAAAAATCGCTTTTAGCCGAAACCAGCAGATCGGCAAGTACATTATAGTCATTTTCAAGTTTTTGCTCATTGAAGGCTATGCCTGCCAGCTTTACGAAATAATATTTGAAATAATTCAGGTCCCACATTATGGACTGTCTGTCAAAAGCGGCTCTCGGATAGCAAAGTTTGAGGTCCAGATCCCTTATGCCGAGGGTCTGAAATCTGGCCAGCTGAGCCAGCGCCTTTTTGTAAAGCTCAAGGGCCTCTTTGGGAAACGAATCGTCCTTTCTCAATGATATCAGCACATCAAAAAGCGTGCTGTCGCCAAGATCAGTCTCAAGATAAACTTTATTGGCCTCATCAAAGGCGTAAATCTCCGGCACAGGCAGTCCGAGAGATTTAAAATGCCTCGAAAAACCGACAAAAGCCCTGTTTTCAAGTTTATCCGGCCCGCAAACCCCGACGGCAGAAATACCTGGCGAGCTTAATCTGAAAAGTTTCCTGTTTGAGCCGTCAGCTTTCAAATCTGAAATTCTTGACGGCTCTTTGCGGTAAACGGAGACAAAAAGGGCGGCAAGGTTTTTGCAGTACTTTTCCTTATCGCTATTGTCCATATCAGGCCTGGGAACGCTCTTGCTGCTCAATTTGAGCGCCTATGCTTTTAAGAAAAGCGTTGATATCCGCTTCCCTGCCCAAAAACTGCCTGGCCTGCTCATTTTCATCAACTGAACCGCCTTTTGAGAGTATGCAGTCAATGTATCTTTTGCCGGTCTCAGGGTTGAGTATTCCTTCTTTCTCAAAAACGGAAAACACGTCAGCCGCTATGACCTCGCTCCACAAATAGCTGTAATAGCCGGCCTGATATCCGCCCATAAGATGGCCGAAGCTGGCCTGAGGATGAGTGCCGGGCGTCATAGGTATGAAGAAAATTTTCTTCATAAGCTTTTCATAGAGAGCGGTAGTGTCCGCCTTTGATTTTGTATGGTATTTTATGTCCAGTATGCTGAAAAAAAGCTGCCTGAGATAAAAAAGGCCGCTGTCCATATTTTTGCTTTCCATGAGCTTGTTTATTATTTCATCAGGCAATTTTTCACCTGTCTTGTAATGCGAAGAAATTTTCTTTAGCGCCTGAGGATAATAGGCCCAGTTCTCAAGCATTTTTGAAGGCACCTCAACAAAGTCCATGCTCGTATTTGTGCCTGAGAATCTGCCGTATTCGGATCTTGTGAATATATTATGAGTTACATGGCCGAATTCATGAAAAAGAGTGACAACTTCGTCAAACTTTAAAAGAGAAGGCGAGTCAGGTCCGGCAGGCGTAAAATTTGAAACTATGGCCGCAGCAGGCAGCTGATAAACGCCGCCTTCTATTCTTCTGCCTTTCCTTATGCCGAAACAGGCCGCGTGCTTATATTTGCCCTCCCTGGGGAAAAGGTCAAAATAAAAATAGGCAAAAGTTTTACCGGAAATGTCCTTGACCTCGTAAGTCCTTACATCATTATGCCACTTATCAAGAGCGGCCGGCTCAAATTTCACCGAAAATACCGCTCCGAAAGTCTCAAACATGCCGTTTATGACGGTTTCAAGCGGGAAATACTCTTTGATCTTTTCATGGTCTATTGAGTATTTCTCCTTTTTGAGAAAATTATTGTAAAAGCGCCATTCCCAGTTATGCATCGTTTTTTCATCAAGCCCCGAGAATTTCTTCTTGATCTTTATCCTTTCTTTCAGCTCTTTTTTGCCTTTTTTTATTACGGCTTTGTGCAGTTTCTCCAGAAAAGCCGATATATTATCGGCGCTTTTGGCCATTCTGTCGGCAGCGGCATAGTCTGCAAAGGTCTTATAGCCGAGCATTTTCGCTATCTTTGCCCTTAAAGCTATGGCTTTTTCCATCAGTTCGGTGTTTTTCTGGGCGCAGCGGTTATTGAACAGGAATTCCATTTTTTTCCTTGTAGCGGCATTGGAGCAATTATCCATAAGAGGTATATAGTCCGGATAGTTGACGGTTACAATGTACTTGCCGGAAGGGCTCTTTTTAAGCCTGGCCTTATAATCCTCGCCCATTCCTTCAAGCTCGGCATCGTCAAATTCGCCGTAATCCTCAACTTCTCTGAGATTTTTTGAAAATTCCAGCTCAAGGTTGACCAGCTCTTTCATCAGGGCCTTGAGCTTCTCTCTCTTTTTCTTCTCAAGTCCGAGTCCGTTTTGCTTAAATTCAAAAAGAATCTTTTCAAGAAGGCGCTTCTCTGTTTCGTTTATATTTTCTCCAAGCCCGGCATACTCGCTAAGAGCGTTGAAAATGTCTTCTCTGGTATAAATATCTATAGAATACTGGCTTATTTTCAGTTCAAGCTCCTGGGCAGCTTTCCTGTTCTGGGGATTATCCGAAACATAGGCCATAAAAATCGGTATATTTACATAATCGCTGAAATCGCTTAAAGCGCCTTCAAAAGCGGCTACGGTATTATGAAAATTTCTTTTTTCCTTAGGATAGGACGCAATCACTGAAAGACGGCTTTCCAAAGTTTTTATAGCCGTATCGGCCACAGAGTTTATATATTCCGGAGTAAGGTTGAAAACAGGCGCTTGTTCCATAATGCCTCCTTGATTTCTATAATTTTAGCAATTATTTTGCGGATTTTTGACAAAAACTGCTGATTTTGAAGATTGAGGATTATTTAATAATATATATCTTATGAGAGAATACGACATTGCTCTTTCCTGCCTGAGAAAAAGCGGCGAGATAATAAAAAAGCATTTTTTGAAAGTGGGCTATAAACTCAAGGGAAGAGCGAATCCTGTAACACTGGCCGATATAAAATCCCAGGATTTGATAGTCAGAACCATAAAGAAAAACTTCCCTGACCATTCCATAATCGCAGAAGAAAGCGGCCTGACAAGAAACCATAAAGAAAAAGTCTGGATACTGGACCCGCTGGACGGCACAGTAAACTATGCGCACGGCTATCCGCATTGCGCCGTATCTCTGGCATATGTGTCAAATAATATGCCTATTATCGGCTTTATTTACAATCCGATACAAGAAGAGCTTTTTTATGCCGTAAAAGGCAGAGGCGCCTTTTTAAACTCAAAGAGAATAAAAGTGTCATCAAACAAATCTCTGACTAACTCTCTTCTGGCCACAGGTTTTGCCTATGACAGAGCGCAAAAAGCCGAATTTTACTGCTCCTTCTACGCAGATTTTATGAAGATTTCCCATGATATAAGGCGGGCGGGAGCTGCCTCTCTTGATATGGCATGGACAGCCTGCGGCAGGCTGGACGGATATTGGGAATTTAATCTCAAGCCCTGGGATGTAGCGGCCGGCATATTAATAGCCTGTGAAGCCGGCGGAAAAGTAACCGACTTTAAAGGAATTGATACAGTCAATTTGCCTGTTTTGCAGTGGGGCAAACAAACTCTCTGCTCCAACAAGCACATACATAAAGAGATGCTTTCTCTGATAAAAAGGAAAATATGAAAAAAGAAAATATAATCTTATGGCTGCTGGCGGCGCTTACTCCTGTTTCTTTGATATACTATTTCTCCCCTAATTCAAACCATTACCTTGCTTGGACTGCTTTCGTCCCGCTGTGGTACGCCGTCTTAAGGCTCCCCTCAATGCTTTCCGCTTTTTCGGCCGCCTTTGTATGCTTCTACGCCGCATATTTTTTCTCTCTTGACTGGATGAGAGGCCTCTTCGGCTGGCAAGCCTGGTTTTTTTACGCCATATTTTCATTTTGGCCGATTTTACACGCTCTGGTTCTAAGAAAGTTATGGGAAAAGGCGGTAAAATCATTTCAAATATGGCTTATGGCTTTCTCTCTTTCGGCTTTATATGCAGGCCTGGAATATTTCAGGTCAGAACTATGGCCCTTGAACTGCCCGTGGCTGGGGCTGGGTTATGCTCAATTTCCAAACCCTCACATCTATCAAAGTTTAAGCATTTGGGGCGTATTCGGACTGACATTTTTCGTAATATTCTTCAACATATCAATACTGATAGCAATATTAAAAAGGCATTTTTCAACTGCTGCTTTTTCAATACTTATCATGCTGTCTCTATTCTTGTACGGACATAAACGCCTTGAGATAAATCCGCAAGGCGCCCCCGTCAAAGCTCTTCTTGTACAGGATGAAACTTATTCTCTTGAAAAACTTTTGTCAATGTCAAAAACAAGAAAAGATGAAGAATTGATAATCTGGCCGGAAAACTCCTTTTATCTCAAAAGCGGCGAAAAGACTGAGGACAAATTAAGGCAAATACAATCTGCCTTCAAAAACAGAAATTTTTATGCACTGATCCCTATAGGGGTCAAAGAGAAGGAAAACGGCAGGATTAAAAGAGAAAATTATGCCGTATTCTTTGATCTCAAAACGGGCGGAAAACAAATCTATGAGAAAATGCATCCTGTGCCCTTTGTTGAAACAGGCCTAAAAAAAGGGCCCTGTCCTTCGCCTTTAGATTTTAAAGGCAGGAAAATAGGAGTACAAATCTGCTATGACCTGAATTTTGAAAACGGCTCGCGAATCCTGGCCGGCAAAGGCGCCGAAATTATCCTTGCGCCGACAAACGACCCGATAGAATGGACTGCTAAACAGCAAAGACAGCATGCGGATATGTCAGCCGCAAGGGCTGTTGAAAACGGGCTATGGATACTGCGTCCGGCGACCTCGGGCATTTCGCAAGTAATAGATGACAGAGGCAGGATAATACGGGAGACTGCCTCCGGGGAAAGCCTTGCCTTGAGCGGGCAGGCTGAAATGAAAACTTCAGACGCTTTTTATACAAAATACGGCTGGATAATTCCCAAACTTTTTCTGCTTGTCTCCGCGCTGACTTTAATTGCTGTTTTCATCTGATTGCACTCAGAGCTTTGCAATAATTTTGCAAGGCCTTTTGTGCTATGATATAGTAAATGGAGAAAATTATGAAAAGAATTGCCGCTATCGCCCTCGTTCTTTTAGCCGCCTGCGATATGAAGCCGCGCAGCAACGATAACAATTCAAATTCGGCCAGACAGAAAAGTCAGGCCGGCTATCATTTTTCAACAGCTTCAAGCTATCTTAAGAACAATCAGTATGAAAAAGCCGTTCAATATTTCACAAAAGCGCTGGAGCTTGATCCTGAAAAAAGGGAAATTTACCCTCAGAGGGCTATGGCATACTTCTATATGGGCGAATACGCCAAGGCCGGCATGGATGTGGAAAAAGCTATGCAGGATTCTCCTGAATCTGCGCCTCTATATTCATTAAGAGCCAAAATTTTTATGAATATGGGCAATTACGGCGGCGCCAAACAGGATTTGGCAAAGGCGCTGAAGCTTAATCCCAATGATGACAGCGCCCATACCGCAGTCGGCGAACTTTTTCTAAGGGACAGGCAATATGAAAAAGCGCTGCAGGCTTTGGAAAAAGCTTTAAAAATAAATCCGACGGATTACAGCGCCAATCTGGCCGCTGCCAAGGCCTATTATGCCATGCTTGACTATGACAATGCCGTGAAATATTTTGAAAAAGCCGCTGAATTCAATCCCAAAAATCCTGAACCGCACACTTATTTGGGTTATTGCGAGTTTGAAAGGTCTAATTACTCTTCAGCAACAGAAAAATTCAAAAAATCCATCTCTCTGGCCAAAAACTTCAATGCCCATCTCGGGCTGGCAGCCTCATATTTTATGTCGGGAGAAGAGCAAAAGGCCAGAATTGAGCTTAATCAGGCCAAAGCTCTTGAGCCGGCTCTCTCCGTCAAGGGAAAAGAACTCTCTGAATTGCAAAAGAAGGGCTATGTTTACACGGATATACAGAAAGAAACCATAGCCGAACTCCTGAAACTTTAAAAAAGCCGGACTATTCCCGGTTAAACGGCTTTCCCCTTAGGTCCTATTTTCTTATAGGCTGAAAAAAATAATTATAAATACCTTTTGAACCTTATATATCCCTTCCGGATTGACTAAAATTTAATCATGCAAGATAAAATGAACGGAGGATTAATGAAAAAAGCGCTGGTTATAGCTGCAGTTTTACTCTCCTGCTTTTCACAAATTAAAGCGAGCGAATTCAATCTTGAGTCTATGAATGCCAAAGACATTATGGCCGCAGATTCTCAAACAAAAGGCATCTTTGATTTCATAAAACCGGGCAAGGAAGAGCCTATGCCTGTAAAGGAATGGACGGTCATAGTCTTTATGAACGCCAAAAATGACCTTTCCGAAAGCTCTTTGTTCGGGCTTGTCGGCAAATGGGCCGAAAAGGATATAGATGAAATGAAAAAAGTCGGCACCACGGATAAAGTCAATGTGGTAGTTGAGCACGGCTCAAAAGGCAAAGGCGCAAAAAGAATGCTTATTCTTAAAAAATCTTCAGGCCTTGGCGGTTTTTTCGCCTCGGGAGAGAAGGTTTATCTCCAGGATCCGAAAGCCGATATGGGCGATTATAAAAGAGTAATAGATTTCGTCAAATGGTCAAAACAGAATTTCCCCGCCAAGAAATATATGCTTATAATATGGAATCACGGCCTCGGCTGGATAGACCCCAATATGCAGGAACATACAGCCGGCACAGGCACTTCCGACAAAGGCATAGCTTTTGACGATGAAACCAAAAATTACATAAGAACAAAACAGCTCGGGGAAATACTTAAGGCCTCAGGATATATAGATGTATTTGCCATGAACGCCTGCCTTATGCAGATGGCTGAAGTCGCCTACGAAATGAAAGGATATACCGGCCTTATAGTCGGCTCCGAAGAAACAATGCTGGCTCAGGGCTTTGATTATGAAAAACTTCTTAATTTCATTAACGGCAATCCGAATTTCTCAAAAAAACAGATAAGCGACTTTTTCATGAACTGGTATAAACAGTTTTATGCACAGGGAATGAGCGTTGGACCTCTTACAATGCCTTTAGACAATATCGCCTCAACGCTTTCAACCATAGAGCCTGCGGCTCTGGCCGAATTGCCGCAATATCTCAATTATTTCGCCGATCAGGTTATGAAAAACGATGAGAAAGAAGCCGTCAAAGCGGCTATCCCTGCCGTAATAAGATTTACAAGCATAGCTGACCCGGCCAAAGACAAAAAGAAGCTTATAGCTCCCTATGTAGATCTTTACGATTTCGCCAGGATAGTCGGCGAAAACGCTTCCAATGCCAACACCAGACAAGCCGCCGAGTATCTGATGGGCTTCGTAAAAAACAAGCTTGTCATATCCTCAGTGGGCATAAACAGGGATGCTGAAAACAATTATGACTATACTAAGGTCGGCGGCGTTGCCATAAATATGACAATGAAAATAAAGGAAGTTCCGCCTCAGCTGGCCCTGATATATGAAACAAAGTATCAGGACTTAACTCTCTCTAAAGACTCAATGTGGGACGAGTTCATAACCTGGACCGATTCAGTCTGGTCTAAATAAGATACCCTCACCTCAAGAAAAAGCCCCGGCTAAAACCGGGGCTTTTTCATTTTAATATCAGCGCTAATCAGTTTTATTTCGGCTGAACCGCTTCATCTTTAGGCAAAGATTTGAAGCAGAAAAACCAGTCATGGCATTTGACAGCCGGGTCTTTCTTCTCAACTCTTTCTTTGGCTACTCCGCATGAAGAAGGCGGAGGCACTATAACATCGTCTCCTGGTCTCCAGTCAGCCGGCGTGGCGACATTATATTTGTCTGATGTCTGCATGGCCACAAGCAGCCTCTTCATCTCGTCAAAATTCCTGCCGTTTGAAAGAGGATAATATATAAGAGCGCGGATTTTGGCTGAAGGGTCTATGAAAAACACGGCTCTTACGGCTTTGGTATCAGATGCCGATTCCTGTATCATTCCGTACTTTTTTGCCACGTCCATTTTAAGGTCCGCTATTATAGGGAATTTTATTTCAACATTTTTCATTCCCTTGTATTCGGCCTTTTCTTTTATGGTTCTGGCCCAGGCTATATGGCTGTACACGCTGTCTATTGACAAACCTATCAGTTCTGCGTTCAAGGCCTTGAATTCATCCTGCATTTTCGCGAAAGTCATAAATTCAGTGGTGCATACAGGCGTAAAATCCGCCGGATGGCTGAATAAAATGACCCATTTGCCTTTATAATCGGCCGGGAAGTTTATTTTTCCCATTGTCGTTTCCGCCGTGAAAGACGGAGCGTCTTCTCCTATAAGCGGCACATTGCCGCCGGCAAAAGACGAGGCAGACATCAAAGTAATAAACGCTATTGCTATTACTTTCTTCATTTTTCCTCCTTTACACCATATTTAGATGCTGTTTCAGGCCAAAAGTTTCAAAATAGCCCGGCATAGGCCCAAGGTCCCATAGACAGATTACTCAAAAAGCACTTAATTTGTCAAGGATAAGGATATAAGATGTAAGCAAGGAGGCCTTATGAAAAAACTTATCGCAGCAATTATCTTAAGCGCCGCCTTTTCAACGGTTTCAGCCCAGTTTGAAAGCGTATCTTTGGAAAGAATAAGAGAAACAGAAATTCCAGTCTCGTCCGAAACAGGTTTTGAAGCCGACAAGGATTTTAATTCTTTCTTTTATGTTGACAGAAAAGGAGAAATTCCGGCAAAAGCGCTAGAAAAAGCTTTGGATTTTTACAAAAACAATCAGCAGAGGATATCAAATAAAAGATTTATAGCCATAGCCGATTTCACTCAGCATTCTTCAAACAAGAGACTGTATATCGTGAATATGGAAAACGGGCAGGTGAAAAAATACCTTGCAGCTCACGGCAAAGGTTCAGACGCTAATCATGACGGCTATGCCGGCAGATTTTCCAATGAGCCCAACAGCAATGCCACATCGCTTGGATTTTATTTAACAGCAGAAACCTATCAGGGCAAGCACGGCTATTCTTTAAGGCTGGACGGGCTTGAAAATTCAAATTCCAATGCTAGAGACAGGGACATAGTTTTTCACGGCGCAGACTATGTGGTAAATAATGGCGGGAAGATTGGAAGAAGTCTCGGCTGCCCGGCCGTTGAAAACGCCCTGGCGAGAGAAGTCATAGATATGATAAAGGGCGGCGCTTTATATCTGGCCTGGCATGAAAATTTCTCTAAATAAAATAATCCTGTTTTTATTTATATAATCTCCTTATGGCAGACAATGATTTTGTCTTTGCCGCGCAGGAAAAACTGCCGCCGGCAAAAATAATGGCGCAGGCATTAGCTCAAAGTCAGGGCATGATATTCTATGAAGCAATGGCCATAGTTGTAAAAAATTACGGTTTTCTCGGCTTCAATCTCTCTAAAGAAAAGTCCAAAGCTCTTATTGGTGCCTGCCTGGCCTGCGATATAAAGGCCGTCTCAATGCCTTCTGAAAGTATGCCGAAGCTGGCCCCGGCCTTGGAAATAAAAAAAGCCGATTTTTCAGGGCAATATCTGATTTATGAAAATCAGGGCCTTCAATTGAAGGCGGAACTAGAAAAATTAAAAGTAATCGCCTATGCTCCAATTTCCAGAGAAACAATCAAGGTCATAAAGGAAAAGCAGGGGCCGGGAGCCGGCGAAAAGGCCATGCGTCTTGGCATAATGATGGCCACAGGACTGCCTCTGGGACTGGGCAAAAGCAAGGAAGTTTCAAGGGAAATACATCAAAGCGAAACCTTGCTTTATCTGGATATGATATTTGACGAAGAGCTTAGACTGAGAATAAATTCGGATAATTTTGATTTTTCCTGCCTTAAAGAACAGAAGGGCTACTCATCGCATACAAACTTTAAGAATCTCTGCCTTAAACTGGCTGAAACTTCACCAAAAGCGTGGAAAAACAGCGCCCTTTTTGATCTACTTGATGGCGCCATGGCGCCGTCCTTCAAATATGAAACGCTTTCAGACCTTGAGAAAGAGGAAAAAAGGCTGATTCTGGCTCAGATGAAAAACTTCTGAAAACGGCCAAAATCCTTATCAAAAATGCATATAGGCCCTTTGTCCTCTATTTTAGCAGGCCGCATCAACCCTTGACATGTCAAGCATATTGATACATACTATTCTTGTGCCCTTTGGAGGCCTTATGAAAAACGCAATTATCTCCCTCATATTATGGCTCGCAGTCCAGCCTTTATTTTCTCAGGATTTCGGTTCTTTTTCCATTCCCGACAACCTCAATCTCCCCGCTCCTGTTATGGACATAGACAAGAACGCGCCTAAAGCGGCTGAAATTCCCTGCTATATGTCAAAGTCCGGCTGTTCAACGGTAAGCGGCTTTTACATCATAAAGAAATGGGTTCTAAAATACGGGGGCGACTGCCCTGAAATAACTTCAGGCAGAGGCATACTTGAGGCCTGTAAGGATATTAAGGCCAATTACCCCGGCTCGCATCCAACCTCTGAAAGAGACGCAGTTTGCGATGCGGTGCACGATAAATTGCAGCCGAACTGGATGCATACAAGGGCTTCCATAGAAATGAGCCGTTCCATATGCAAATCCCAAAAAAGCTTCGGCTGGTTTGAAGACAGAATAGAAATAGAGTTTGAAAAATCCGGAAGGATTTCCTCCGACGGAGAGATAGTCAGGGTAACGGCAAAGAAAGAAGCCGGCAACGGCGATTATAAATCATACAAAGGCTCGGCGCAAAATATCTTCAATATGGATATAGAAGTGACATGCTCCAGAAACGGCAATGAATGGAAAAATGACACTCTTTCCATAAGGATAGATAAGCCTTATGCATCCTCTCAAAGCGGCAGCTTCAGCTTCTCCGTCGGGCCTTCAGTGGCGAAATTTTCAGGCGGCTATACTCAGGGGGTAACACATACCTATCCATACGGCGTATGGCAGAAGCTTAACATAAAAGGCGTATTCTGCGGCAGCGACATAGATCAGAAAGATAAATAAACCATAAAGACCTTAAAAAGCGGCGTTTACAGCGCCGCTTTTTTATTTTCCGGCATAAAAAAAACGCGACAGGACGCTGTCGCAGTAATCTGTTATAATTTATATGACGGAGGACCTATGAACGCTTTTATAATTTCTATTTCCATACTCAATCTTATACTTATCATATACCTTTTATTCCGCCTTAAATCAGCCGGCAATCAGGACTATGAAAAGGCGCTTAATGAGACTTCGGAAAAACTGGCCGAGAAACAGGCCGCGGAATTCTCCAGAAACCGCGCCGAGTATATGGCTGCAGCAAAAGAGCTCAGGCAGGAGCTTACCGGCACTTTGACCAAGCTTGCCGAGGCCAATTCTCTGTCTCAGAAAAATCAGCTGGACAGTTTCGCTTTGACGCTTAAAAATATTTCAGAAACGCAGCTTAAAAACCTTGAAAATCTCAATGAATCGCTCAAGAAGCTCAAAGACGCCACAGCCGAAACACTAAAAAACGAAATAAGATTTCTTCAGGAAAAGAACGAAAAAAAGCTGGAGGAAATGCGCCAGACCGTGGACGAGAAACTGCAAAGCACTCTTGAAAAGCGGCTTGGCGAATCATTCAAGGCCGTAAGCCAGCAGCTTGAAAACGTTTATAAAGGGCTTGGCGAAATGCAAAATCTTGCCGCCGATGTCGGCGATTTGAAAAGAGTTCTCACCAATGTAAAATCAAGGGGAATTTTCGGCGAGATGCAGCTTAAAAATATACTTGAGGACATTCTGACCCGCGATCAATTCGAAGAAAATGCCAAAATAGGCAGGGGAGCAGTGGAATTTGCGATAAAAATTCCGTCCAAAGACGAAGGCAATAAACATATACTTCTGCCCATAGACTCAAAATTTCCAAGAGAGGATTATGAAAAGATACTTGACGCCCAGCAAAAGGCCGACCCTGCCGCTCTTGATAAGGCGGTAAAAGCTCTTTGCGAAAGGATAAAGGGAGAGGCGAAGGACATAAAGGACAAATATATAAATCCGCCTCAAACTACGGACTTTGCGCTTATGTTTCTGCCTGTGGAAGGCCTTTTTGCCGAAGTGCTCAGAATACCCGGCTTCTTTGAAGATATAAGGAAGAATTACAATATTGTTATAACCGGTCCCACCACATTGACGGCTATAGTCAACAGCTTGCAGATGGGCTTCAGGACCCTGGCCATAGAAAAGCACTCTCACAAGGTATGGAAAATACTCGGCGCGGCAAAAAAGGAATTTCAAAATTTTGAAGACATACTTGCCAAAACCAGAAAAAAACTGGAAGAAGCGGCTGACAATATAGATAAAGCCCAGAAAAAGACTCAAACCATAGGCAAAAAGCTCAAAGAAGTGGAAACTGTTCCATCTTTTGAAAGTGAAAATCTGCTGGGGCTGGAAAGCTCTCAGGATGATGCGCCTTCAGAAGAAGCCAAGGACTTTTAGTTTTCTTCTGAGTATTATACCTTAAGTCAGCGCTGCGCATTTTATTTTATGGAACTTTTAGAAAAACTTGAAATATTGGCAAATTCAGCCAAGTATGACGCATCCTGCGCTTCAAGCGGTTCAGACAGGCAGGGGGGCGCCATAGGCAGCGCTCATATTTCAGGGATTTGCCATTCCTGGGCGGCTGACGGCCGCTGCGTTTCTCTTCTTAAAATACTTCTGACCAATATATGCGAATATGACTGCGCTTACTGTATAAACAGGAAATCAAACAATATAAAAAGGACCGCTTTTTCTGCAGATGAGATATGCCGTCTCACCGCGGAGTTTTACAAAAGAAATTACATAGAGGGCCTTTTTTTGAGCTCTGCCGTTATAAAAAACCCTGACTTCACTATGGAGCTGATGATAAAAGCGGTAAAAAAGCTCAGAAAAGAATACGGCTTTGCGGGCTATATACATTTCAAGGTTATACCCGGCTGCGATCTCAAACTGGTAAGGGAAGCGTCTATCTGGGCTGACAGAGTAAGCGTAAACATAGAACTTCCTGACCATAAAAGTCTTGAGAAACTCTGCCCTCAAAAAAACAAGGAAAGCGTTTTTAAGCCGATGAAATACGCGGCAGACCTTATACTTGAAAGCGCTCAAAGCAAAAAGCTTAAAATGGCGCCGGCCGGGCAAAGCACTCAGCTTATAGTCGGCGCGGATGAAAACAGCGATTTTAAAATACTAAATCTCTCTCAATGGCTTTACAATAGAATTTACCTTAAAAGAGTTTATTACTCTGGATTTGTCAGATTAAACGATGATTCCCGCCTGCCAGCCCTAAAAGAGCCGCCTCTTATAAGAGAACACAGACTGTATCAGGCGGACTGGCTTATGAGATTTTATAACTTCAAGGCGGATGAGCTTTTGAAAGATGGAGAAAATTTAAATCTTTTTTTTGACCCTAAAACGGCTTGGGCTCTTAAAAATCTGGATCTTTTCCCGGTTGAAATAAATAAAGCCGATTATGAGACTCTGCTCAGAGTGCCGGGCATAGGCATAATTTCGGCAAAGAAAATAATAAAGGCCAGAAAATTTACTTCTTTGACCGCTCAAGGGCTTAAGAATATGGGCGTATCGCTTAAGAAAGCCGTCTATTTTATTACAATAAGCGGCAAATATTACGGACTCAGGACCGGCAATAAAGAACGGCTTGAGAATCTTCTTCTGGAATACAAGCAGGATGAGCTTTTTGATTTGAAATCTCCGGCAAGAACATATATATCCGCCAATACCGGAAACTTGTAAATGAAAATAATATACGACTCCACCTATGCCGGCTTTTTAAACGCCCTGAGCAAATCGCTTGAGGAAGGGCATGAAGAAATATCTGCTTTTGAAAGCGAAGGCCTTTTTGAAACAAATTTTCTAATTTCATCGGATTTGAAGGCCGCGGAGGCGTTTGAAAACAAAATAGAAAAAATTTCTCCGCAGGCGCTTAAGGTCATCAGGCTTTTATGGCTTTCCGAATCAAAGGGCTTTGAGAACCTCGCGCTCGGCTATATTAAAAATCTGTTCAAATACGGCGCCGAAGGCCTGAATAATATACAGAACATTTATGTTGCCAAATCTGACAGAATCGCCAAAAAAGTTTTAAGCGAGGTTCATCGTTTCAAAGGTTTTGTCAGATTTTCTCAGACCGCAGGCGGTCTTATGTTTGCCGAAATAGAGCCTCAGCATAATATACTGCCTTTAATAAAAGGCCATTTCCGTACGCGCTTCGGCAAAATGCCTTTCCTGATCTATGATAAAAAAAGGAAACTTTCCCTTGTAAATATTGAAGGGAAATGCGAAATAAAAAACATTGAGCCTGATTTCGAGGCTTCTTTTGAAAATGACGCTGAAATAGAAAAACTCTGGCTCAAGTTTTTTCAGACAATAGCCATAGAAAGCAGAAAAAACGAAAAACTTCAAAAAAGTTTTGTGCCTTTGAAATACAGGCGCAATATGACCGAGTTTCGCATTAAATGATAGAATTTAAATATTATGAACATTTTTGAAGCCAGAAAAGACTTTTCTGTCAAATTCATTACCGGCCTTTTTATCTTTATTATTCATATTCCGTTAATTATGTACTTTCTTATGCCCGGAAAAACTTTTACAGTTCTGGCAGTTTTCATAATACTGCTGGCGGCGCTTTTGATTACATTTATCTATGCGCCGAAATCTTATGAAATAGACGATGAAAGCGTGATAATAAAAAGGCGCGCCGGAGACATTGCAATCTATTTTGACTCAATAGAAGAAGTTAAAGAGCTTTCAGGGGATGAATTGAAAGGTTCCTTAAGGCTTTTCGGCTCAAGCGGCCTTTTCGGCTTCTTTGGAATTTTTTACAAAAAAGGCTGGGGGAGATTCACGGCCTACTGCTCTAACTCCAGCGATTTAGTGTTTATAAGAACTGAAAAAATATGGCTTATTTCCCCCCATCAAAAAGAAATTTTTGTCTCGGTCTTAAAAGAAAAATTAAAAAAATAATCTTTAGAGTTTTAGGCAAACTCTTACTCTTATATTGAAAAATAAACGGCCTTGGGATTATGGAGTATGAAAGATGAAACCCCCGCTTCAGGCTCCATCATAAAATTTTCCGTAAGCTCAAGCCCTATATCGCCCGGGGAAATCAAAGAAAACAATTTGGCCTGATTTGACATATCCGGACAGGGCGGATAGCCGAAAGAATATCTTTTGCCTCTGTAATCGGCCCCGGGCAGATCTTCCAAAGGCCCGCCTTCTGAAATCCCCCAGTCTTCGCGGACAAAACGATGCAGCACTTCGGTAAAACTTTCAGCCAGCATCAAAGCCAGCGCCTCAAGCAGATAGGCCTTTACATAAAGTCCTTTTTTTCTTAACTGCTCTGTCTTCTCTTTCAGCCCCTGACCGCAATTTACGGCAGTAAAAGCCATAAAATCTTTTCTGCCGGCCGAAACGGGCGCTATAAAGTCGGCTATGCACAAAAAATCGCCTTTAGTCTGCCTTGGGAAATGTATTTCGCTTAAAATCTGAGAATTATCTCCAAATATCAGAACTGAATTCTCTCTGGAGTTGACAGGGAAAAATTTATAGATTCCCCTGGCCCTTATAAGTTTCTCAGCTGCGATTTCTTTTCGCAACTCCTCTATTTCTTTATGCGCTTTTTCAAGATTTGGCGCATTTTTAGGGCCAGCTTTAAGGAATTTAAAATTAAACATCGGCCAGTCTATATTTTCAAACAGGACATCAATATCAAAATCGTCAAATATCTTTCTTTCAAAATCTTTCGGATAAGGTATATCCTGCGGATAAAGATCCTTTCTAGCTTTTACCGCGGCGGTTTTTTCTGCGTCCGGTGAACGGCTTGATGAAATTTTATTTTCATCTTTGAGATTTCCGGACAGATAAGCCAGAGCCTTGTTCAATCCGTCCATAGCGTCTTTGGCGTATATGACCTTTCCTTCGTAAAACGGAGCGATATTATCCGCCACATATTTTTCACTTAAAGCCGCCCCGCCCAGAAGGAGAGGCGCGTTTATTTTGTTCATAGCCAGCTCTCTGGCGGCAATGGCCATCTGCTCTGTTGAGCGCACAAGCAGACCGCTTAAACCTATAAAATCCGGTTTTTCGGCCAAAGCCGCTTCCACTATGGTTTCAGGCGCGGCTTTAACGCCAAGATCTTTTATCTCAAAACCGTTGGATTCAAATATTACGGCGGCAAGATTTTTCCCTATATCATGCACATCGCCTTTGACCGTGGCCAGAAGAATCTTTCCCCTTTTTGGGGCCTGACTTTTTCTGAGATACGGCTCAAGAACTGAAACGGCCTTTTTAACCGCCTGCGCCGATGAAAGGACTTCCGTAACTATAAGGTCGCCTTTGGCAAAAAGCCGTCCCACCTCGCCCATAGCTTTAAGTATGGGGCCATTGACTATGTCCATAGGCGATACCGCGGCCAATTCGCTTTTTACCGCCTCTTCAAGCCCGCTGTGCAGGCCGTTCAATATGCAATTGTAAATCTTTTGCGAAGCGGAAATATTTTCCGCCTCTTTCTTTTCCTCTTTCTTTCCCCTGAAATAATCAGCCAGCTCCAAAGCGGCATTATCTTTCAGCGCATAGATAAGATTTTCGCAAAGCTCTATCTCTTTTTTGTCAATTGAAGAATATCTCCTGAGCTTTTCTATATTGACTATGGCGCTGGCCAGGCCTTTCATAACCGCCTGTCTTAAGAAAACTGAATTAAGAACCTCTCTCGCCTTTGGCGGAAGGCCGAAGGAGACATTGCTTATGCCGAGTATGGTTTTCACTCTGGGATAGGCCTTTTTCAGCTCGCCTACGGCTTTTATAGTTTCAGCCGCGCTGTATTTATAATCTCCGCCTACGCCGGCAGGGAAAACCAGTGCGTCAAATATAAGGTCCTGCTCAGGCAGGCCGTTTTTCTTCACCATGAAATCATAAGCTCTTGCGGCTATGGCCATCTTCCTTTCGCAGGATACAGCCATGCCTTTGGCCTTATCTTCGTCTATAAGTCCGAAAACTATTTTGGCGCCGTATTTTCTATTAAGCTCAATTGCCTTAAGCGGTTTTTCTTCGCCGAATTCAAAATTCACAGAATTTATTATGATTTTACCGGCACTTATCTTACAGGCCAATTCAGCGGCTTCAAGATTGGTGGTATCTATCATCAAAGGTATTTTCACGGCCCCGCTCAGCATAGGCAAAAATACGGATAAATCCTCAATTTCATTTCTGTCAGGATTGGCCAAGCATATATCAAGGGCATGAGCTCCGCAGGCCGCCTGCGTCTTTGCCAAATCAACTGCCTCCTGCCACTGCCCCGCGGCAACCATATCCCTGAATTTTTTGCTTCCTATTGAATTATTCCTTTCGCCTATAAGCATAGGCGGCTCTATCTCGTCAAAGTAAAAAGCTGACAAATGCGATACCGCCCATCTGTCATTTTCGGCCGCAGCTCTCGGCGCGGCTGAGGAAAGTTTCTCATTAAGCGACCTTATATGCTCAGGTCCAGTTCCGCAGCAGCCGCCCGCTATGTTTATCAGGCCTTCCTTGGCATAAGAAAGCATATGAGAAGAAAAAATTTCTGGCGTCTGTTTATAGACGCCATTCTCATCCGGCAAGCCGGCATTGGGCATTACAAATAAAGGGAAACGGCTTATTTTAGACAAAGTTCTGAGCCTTAAAGCCATATCCTCGGGCCCTGTTGAGCAGTTAAAGCCGAAAGCGAAAAGCGGAAAATGCTCCAGCGCCCAGTAAGCCGATTCAACGCAATGGCCGCTCAAGGTAAGATTGTTTTTATCCATCGTAATTGAGGCGATTACGGGCAGAGAAATATTTCTCTCCTTCATCAATTCAAAAACGCCGGTCAGGCCGGCTTTCAAATTCAAAATATCATGAGCTGTTTCAAGAAGCAGAATATCCGCTCCGCCATCTATCAGCCCTTCAGCCTGTCTCCTATAAGCCAGGCGCATAAAATCAAAGTCATAATTTCTGTTCACGAAAGCTGATACTGTTGTGGGGCCGATCGAGCCTGCGACAAATCTCGGCTTTGCCGCGGATGAAAACTTCAAGGCGGACGCTTTGGCTATTTCCGCGGCCTTTTTGTTTATCTCAAAAACCTTATCTTCAAGCCCGTATTCACCCAAAGTTATGGGATTTGCGCCGAAAGTATTTGTTTCTATTACATCCGCGCCGGCTGAAAGATACTTCTCATGCACAAGAGAAATCAGGTCCGGTCTTGTGAAATTAAGCCACTCATTAAGCCCGTCATAAGCGCCGAAATCGGCTTCTGCCGGTTTCATAAGCGCCAGCTGAGTACCGGTGGCTCCGTCAAATATCAGTATCCTGTTCTTTATTACTTCCTGAAGAGTCATCTGAAACCCGCTATATCCGGCCCGTAAAGAGTGAAAGCCAGGGCTATATAAACGAAATGAAGGAAGATAAAAAGCGAAGCGCAGGCTATAAAAACTTCAAGCCAGTTGTCATGCCATTTTTTCAGAAATTCCTTCATTTCCCAAATCCGTAAATCAAAAGATTATAAAGCAGAAAAAAGTCGGCTATTAAAAAGAAAATTGAAACCGGCGCCAGAATAAAAGCCGAAAATAAAAGCAGTTTTCTCTTCACGAGAATGTCCTCTCTATAAGTCTGTAAATCATGATGATGTTCATTATCAGGAGACCTGCCGAAAAAATCAGCATTAAAGCGGATATGAACATAAAAATCTTTTTGACAATCTCTTTTAGCGCCGTCATATCATCATTTTATAAAACTGCGGGAATTATTATACACCGCATTTTCGGCCGCGGAAAAGGAAAAGCCGCAAAAGGCGGATATTTCAGCCGCTATTTGCGGAATTTTAGAAGAGTCATTTCTTTTGCCGCGAAAATTCTGAGGCGGCAAATAAGGACAATCAGTCTCAAAAACTATATTTTCAGGTCCGGCTTTCTTTACGATTTCTCTCAATTGACTGTTTTTGGGATAAGTAAAAGTCCCGTTTATGCCAAGATACAAACCGAGCTCCAAAGCCCTTTGTGCGTCAATGTCTGAGCCTGAAAAAGAATGTAGAATGCCTCTTTTTTTGCCGGTACTATTGAAATTCCAGTTTTTCTCAATCAAATCAAGCAAGTCGCCATAGGCATTATCATCGGCGTCTTTTCCGTTTCTGCAATGGAAAACGCAGGGCAGCGAAAGGCTCTCGGAAAGTGAAAGCTGGGCCAGCAAAAGCTCCTTTTGCCTTTGCTTATTGTCATTTACCCAGTAATAATCAAGGCCTGTTTCGCCGATAAAAAGAGTTCTTTCCCCTTTAAGCTTTTCTTTGAGCTTTTCCAAATCTTCGGATTTATATTTTGAAGCGTATTCGGGATGAATGCCGTAGGCGAAATAAAAGTTTTTGCCGTAATCTGAAAAAAGCGGATCTTTTTGCCAATCCTCCGGAGAGCATAGAATTTCAAAAAAAAACTCAAGCCCCGCCGATAAAGCGGCTTCTATAATTTCATTTCTGTCGGAATTGAAAGCGCCGTCTGAAAAATGGCAATGAGTATCAATATAAGGCATAATGGGAAATTTTACTTCTTTTCTTTGGCCTTCCAGCTCAAATAGCTGTGCATAAAGGGATCCAAATCGCCGTCCATGACATCCTGTATCTGCGAGGTCTCATAATCGGTTCTCAAATCTTTCACCAGCTGATAAGGCATGAAAACATATGAGCGTATCTGATGGCCCCAGCCTATATCGCCTTTCTCGTCATAATGCTTTTCCATAGCCGAGCGTTTTTTGTCCATTTCTATTTCATAAAGCTTGGCCTTAAGCAGCTTCATGGCATTTTCTCTGTTTTGATGCTGCGACCTTTCTGTCTGGCACTGCACCACTATACCGCTCGGCTTATGCGTTATTCTAACCGCAGTTTCAACCTTATTGACATTCTGTCCGCCATGCCCGCCGGCCCTGTATGTGTCAAGGATCAAATCGCTGTCGGATATTTTTATATCTATTTCCTCGTCTATATCGGCAAGCACATCCACTGAAGCAAAAGATGTATGGCGCCTTTTATTTGCGTCAAAAGGAGAAATTCTTACAAGTCTGTGTACGCCTATCTCGCTTTTCAAATAGCCGTAGGCGTACTTGCCGCGCACAAAAGCGGTCACGCTCTTTATGCCGGCCTCTTCCCCCTGCAGTATATCCGTTATTGAAAACTCAAAACCTTTCCTTTGAGCCCAGCGCTGATACATTCTCAAAAGCATCTGAGCCCAGTCGCAGGCTTCAGTGCCGCCGGCGCCTGAATGTATGCTCAATATGGCATCATCTTTATCAAGAGGATTAGAAAGCTTCAGCTCAAAATCAAGGGCCGACAGCGAGGCCTGCAATTTTTTAAGCCCATCATAGACGACCTGCATCTCGGCCGTATCATTCATCTCTTTTACAAGGTCAAAATGAACTTTGAAATCCTCAATTTCTTTTTTCGCTTTTTCCAGTTCGGAAATATTTTTCTTTATTTCGTTTATTTCCTTTACAAGCTTGCCCGCAGCCCTCTGATCGTTCCAGAAGCCGTCTCTTTGCGTCTCCTTTTCCAGCTCGGCAAGTTTAAGCTGCTTTTCTTCAATGTTGAATATGGACAAAATCTCGCTGTAAAATTTTTCAAGATATTCTATTTTATTGGCTATATCTTTAAGCTCTATATTTTCTGCCATAAGGAAATTTTAGCATTTATGCGGCAAATTGTCCTGAAAACGGCTTCTAAAAATATCTCCAGGCGCCAAGCAGGAAATGCAAAACGGCGAATATTAGCGCGCTGAAAGCGCAAATTTTATGGTATTTAAGTCCGAAACGGCGCATATTAAGGCCTAAAAAAACGGCCGCCGCAAGCGAAATGCCTGCGGCTATGCCGAACCATATATAAAGCGGCCTGTCAAAAAAGGTCATTTTTTCTCCGCTTTAACTTCCTTATTTTCTTTTTCAGCTTCCCGCGATTTTTTTACTTCGGCTTTTTCATCCTTCTTTTCAGAAACAGGGCTGTCAACCAAAACTCCGACTTTCGGCATTTTCTCAAGTATCTTGCCGCCCTTATGTATTCTTTGCGGCGCCTTTTCCTTTATATCTCTGGTCAAATCCTCTCCCGCCTGATGCATTTTCATATGCGTTCCGCTTTTCCAGTATTTGGACTTGCTGACATCATAAACAATGCCGTCCACGGCGACATAAACAGGTTTCCCGTCCTTGCCGTTGTACTGCTTCAGTTCTTCAGAAGTGAATTTTCTATTTTTCCATGACTCGTCTTTTGAAGCTTCTTTTTTCTGGGCTAAAACCGGCGCTATAAAACCGGCCACAAGCGCTATTATCACTAATTTCCTCATCTTTGCCTCCATTTACTTTACTGCTTCAACTATGGCCTCGCCGTAAGCTTTCGCGGCGGCTGGGCCGTTGGCGGTTATTATATTTGAATCTATTTCCAGCTCCTTGCCGGTATAAACGGCGCCATTGGCTACAAGCTCATTTGAGCCGTCAGGCCATACTGTGGCTTTTTTATTTTTCAAAAGCCCCGCATGCGCCAGTATGACAGGCGAAATGCAAATAGCTGCTATCGGTTTTCCCTGAGCATGAAAATCTGTGAACATTTTATGCACCTTAGGTTTGTCCAGATGTTCCAAAGCGCCCGGACCGCCGACCAGAGCCATGCAGGCATAATCTGAAATATTCACCTCGTCTAAAACCTTGTCAACTTGAGCCGTTATCTTTATCTTGCCTCTGGCCAGCCCTTTTGAAGTTGAAATTGTCTCAACCGTAAGGCCGGCTTTCTCCATTATTCTCTTCGGCTCGGCATATTCCTCATCCCTGAAGCCCTGAAAAGCTATAAATAAAGCCGCTTTCTTCATATTTCCCTCCACACTCAATTTTATTAAAAAGAGAAAATTAAACCAAGAAAGTAAAAATTTTGTAAAATTATTTCAGTAAGCCGACGTAGCTCAGCGGTAGAGCAATCGCCTTGTAAGCGATAGGTCATCGGTTCAAATCCGATCGTCGGCTTTGTTTTTTTAGAGCTATGAAAATACTCATAATTGAAGACGAAAAAAAAATAGCGAGTTTTATAAAGCGGGGGCTGACCGAGGAAAATCATATGGCCTCTGTCGCTAATAGGGGAGACGAGGGGCTGCAAATGGCGGCTGAAAATAATTATGACCTTGTAATTTTGGATTTGATGCTGCCGGGAATGGACGGGATATCGGTTTGCAGAGAGCTCAGAAAAAATAATTTCCAAAAGCCGATACTTATGCTTACAGCCAAAGACAGGGTTGAAGACAAGGTCAAAGGCCTGGACAGCGGCGCCGATGACTATCTGACCAAGCCTTTTGCCTTTGAGGAATTGCTGGCGCGCATAAGAGCATTATCAAGAAAAAATATGAATTCCGAAGGCTCCGTTTTGAAAGCAGGGGAGCTTGAAATGGATCTTCTTTCTCATAAAGCGCGGTTTTTTGGAAAAGAGCTGGAGCTGACAACCAAAGAGTTTGCGCTGCTGGAGTATCTTATGCGGAATGCCGGCAAAGTGGTAACAAGGACAATGATATCTGAGAATGTCTGGGACATAAATTTTGACACAGACACCAATGTTATAGACGTATTTATAAACCACCTGCGGAAAAAAATTGATCCTGAAAATCCTCTCAGAATAATAAAAACCGTGCGCGGAAAAGGCTATGTTCTTGAAAACGGCCGTTAACTCGGTCAGATTTAAGATAACCCTGTGGTACAGCTTTACCTTATTGATCGCCCTTTCAGTTTTCAGTTTTTTCCTTTATAATCAGCAAAAGAAGGCGCTTGATGAATACTCTGACGAGGTTATAGCCGTAAAGGGAGAGGATACCGCAGATGCGATAGAAACCTATCTCAAAACCAGAAGCGGAGAAGGGAATAAAAAAAAATCAGGCTTTTTGGACCGCAAATTCTTTGAGTCAATAGTGAACAATCATATGCAGGACCCAGGGCTTGTCTCCATATCCATAAGGATAGCAGACATACACGGAGATATAATCGCAAATTCTGCCAATATGATGCAAATACACGGCATCTCCCGTGAAGCTCTGGCCGAATCAATGAGCGGAAACGCTTATTACGAAACCTTGCAATTGAATTCCGGCAATGACAAGATCGTTTATTACCGCTCATATACAACTCCTGTTCAAATTGAGGGCAAGGCCGCATATATAGTTCAGGTTTTAAAGCCTCTGCATAATAATCGGCTGGCGATGAAAGCTCTTCTTGAAAACATTCTTATATTCATACCGATAACTATTATGCTTACAGGATTTCTTGGAATGAGCATGGCCGGTCTGTCTTTGAAGCCGGTAAATGACATAATAAGGACAACAAGACAAATAAATGCCGAGAACCTGCATTTAAGGATACCGGCGCCAAACACCAGGGATGAAATAAGAGAACTGGCAGACCTCTTCAATGAAATGCTTTCACGCATTGAAAGCGCTTTTCTTTCTCAAAGGCGCTTTATACAGGATGTCTCTCATGAACTCAAGACTCCGCTGACAATAGTCAAGGGCGAGATTGAAGTTGCACTTAAAAAGACAAGGACAGAACAGGAATATAATGAAGTGCTCAAAAGCAATCTTGAAGAAATAAACCGTATAAGCAGGCTTGTGGAAAATCTTCTTACTTTAGCCAAGCTGGAAAGCAGCGGAAATGAAGGGCCAAGCCCTGAGATAAATCCTAACGATGCCCTGATTCAGGCGGCCGGGAAAATAAAAAAACTGGCTGAAGCAAAAAACATAAAGGTTGAGCTTGACCTCTCTCCAGAAAAGCTTCAGGTCAAGGCAAATGAAATGCAAATTATAAGCGCTTTTTTCAATGTCATGGAAAATGCAGTGAAGTATTCTCCTGAAGGGACTTGCATAAGAATAAAAACATTTCCTTCAAACGGCGGGTTTATGGTTGATATAACAGATGAGGGACCCGGGATAGAGCCGGAAAGCCTGCCGCATATCTTTGAAAGATTTTACCGGGCTGACGCCTCACGCAGCAGCGAAGGATTCGGACTAGGGCTTTCCATAGCAAAGTCTGCCCTTGAAAATTGCGGCGCCTCAATAAAAGCGGAAAATGCGCCGGGCAAGGGCGCTAAATTCTTAATCATATTCCCTCAGCCGCAAGCCCAAATCAAAAATTAATTTTTTTTAATCTCTTTTTAATCCTGCTTTAACCATCCTTGTGCTATCCTGTTATCAGACCTTAAGAGGTTTAATGAAACAAGGAGGAAATTCAAATGAAAAAGACTGTTATATCCATAGCGGCTCTCGCAGCCATATCGGCTGTGAGCTTTGCCCAGACCAATCCGGCCCCTGCGCAGACTGCGCAAACACAGCAGGTATCGCCCGCCGCAAAAACAGCGGCTGTAAGCAAGGAAGCTAAAAAGGCTGAAGTTATTTTCGGAGACATCTCAGCCGTCAATACTGAGAAAAACGAAATAACTTTGAAAGTAAAGAAGGATAAAACTGACAAGACATTCTCCGTTGAGCAGAAAGAGATGGCCAAGCTTAAAGTCGGCGAAGAAGTCAAAATAAAACTTATAGACGGCAAAGTAGAGTCAATAAAACCAGTAATGAAGCATGAAGTAAAGAATAAAAAGCACGAGAATAAGACGGAAGCAAAGCAGGAAAAACCGGCTGAAAATAAGTAATGTCTGCCGGCGAAATTAGAAAAGGCCCGCCTGAAAGCGGGCCTTTTTTTGATATCGCAGGAATATCCCGCAGATTTTAACCTAAATAAAAGAAACTGAGATCCCCGCCCTGAATGTTCTCGGGTCTGCCGGGTAATAGCCGTTAAACGAATCGGCGTTCAAAGCGTATCTCTTATCAAATATGTTCAGGATGGAGAAATCCAAAGTTAAATCCCCGCTCTTGAAAGAGACATTCATTGATGAAACGCTGTAAGGCGGAATTTTTTTGCCGGTTTTACCCTTTGAAGTCCATTTTTCAGCTTCTGTTTTATTCAGGAATTCCGCGAAAAATCCGTTTCTTCTGAAAGAAACGGCCGCGACATTGGCAAAGTTTGAGAGATAGGGCAATTCAGAATAGGCGTCGCCGGCGCTTTTACCCATAGCTTTGCTCAAAGACAATGATTCCCTGAAAGACCAATGCCTGAAAAAAAAGGAAAAGCCGGTTTCAATTCCTCTGTTAAAAGCGCTGTCTATATTGTACGCAGCCCAGTTCCTGGCCGGGTCCAGAGCTATTCTGTCTTTTATATCGCTGTAATAAAGAGAGGTCCAATGCTCAAATCCCGAAGAAGCTTTGCGGCTTATGGATATCTCGCCCTGAATTGACCTTTCCGGCTTAAGATTTTCATTCGGCGCCCACGGATTGTATAAATCCGCAAATGTCGGGGCCTGCCAGGCCCTTACTGCTTTGGCTGAAAATGTCCATTTACCGCGGGGCGTCCATATCAGCGAAATGCCGGGAGAAAACTGGTCCTTGTATTTTTTATTGTCGTCAAAACGGGCAGATGGAGTTAAGGAAACGCTTTCAGATAAATTAACCTTAAAAAACCCGCTGGCGGCATTGGCTGAAAGTTTTCTGTCGCCGTAAAATGAAGAGATAAGCCGCCGTCTGTCTGACTGAACGGCAATACCTGAACTATCGGAATTGAATCCCGCTTCCCATAAACCGCCGAGTATGGCGGTTCTATTTTCATCCATCGATGACAGATAGCTGTTATATTGCCTGGCAAGCGTATTTAAGGAGCTGCCGGACAGACGCATGAAAAAAGCGCCTTCTCCGGCTTTTTTCTCAATTTTTAAAGCGCCCCAAAGCAAATCATCTTTTTGAGAGTTCCATGGAGTATTGGCTTTCTTTTCTTTTTCACCGTCCCACAAGCTTATATCAAAAGGCGTGCCTCCGGGCAGGCCTCTGTCAAGGCCTGAGGCAAAACCAAGAAAGCTTAACTTAATGTCATGGCCGGCGTCTCTTGCAAAGCTTAATGAAGCCTCTTTTTTCTCATAAGATGAGTTTTCCTGAAAACCGTTTCCTTTTGTATAGGCCGCAGAGTTTATCATGGAAAAATCTTTTTTGTTAAGGCCGTTTTTCATGGAAAATGAATTTTCCCCAAAAGAGCTGAGCGAATAATCAAAGCTTGCGAAATCCCTTGAATAAAAATGAGGCAGACTGTAAAAAGAAATTGCGCCGCCTTCAGCATTGGCGCCGTAAACAGGCGAAAGCCCGCCCTTTATCAAATCGGCTTTTCTAAATATGGAAAAAGGCAAGAGAGATAAATCATTGGTGCCGGTCACATCCCTGGGCAGTTCAATGCCGTCTATTAGAACGGCTGTCTGTTTGGAATAAAAGCCGCGCATAGACGGCAGTTCAGCCGACATGGCGCCGCCGCTTTTGCGCAAACTCAGAGAAGCCGATTGTATCGTCTCTGAAAAAAGGGCATTGTCAATTTCAAAGCTTTCAACCAAAGCCGCGCCCGGCAAGGCGTTTTTAGGCTTATTTTCCATTGTTAGAAAAACATCTGCGGCCTGAACTGCGCTGCAGAGAAAAAATACTGAGGTATGGATTATGAAGGTTTTCACGGGTTCTCCTCTCGAGAAAATGAACCCCAAGGGAAAACCGCGCCTCCCTCGAGGAACAATCTAAAGGTAGACCGGGCTTAGGAACTTCCATCACCGTTGCGGGGCAGCGTCCGATTTTCACGGACTTCCTTCCTTAAGATCAGATAGATTTTATTTATTTTTGATAAAATTTACAAATAATGAGCCAAGATATCCTGGCAAGGAACATACTCCTTCTCAATTCCCTTGAAAAACTGTCAAAAGAACTTCCTGAAAATTGCAGTTTTATAGTTTTAAAAGGCGCCTGGCTTCTGCTTTCGCAAATAGCAGATCCTTCAAAAAGACAAATGTCAGACCTTGATATTCTCATAAGGCGCGAACAAAAAAACTGGTTTTATTCGGCGCTTTCAAAATGCGGATTTCAAAAAATGCCTTCAAGCGAAAGCGCCTGGTTTAGGGAAAATCACAAAGGCCCGCCTTCAATAATAGATTTACACTTTTCTATCAGAGCAATTGACAGCAGCGCTTTTTGGAATATTGCCGAAAAAATATCCGGCAAGGCAATGGGGCTTCCGGCTGAATATAATTTCATACATATAATACACCATGCCCTGCTTCATCATGGTAATTTAAGTTTTAAGGAAATTTCAGATCTTGAAGGAATTTGCCTCTCTGAATTTAAAAAAAACCGTCTGGCTGAATTTGCGCATAAGGTCTCAAATTTGGCGCGCAGAAATAAAACCGCTTTTCTGTTATATCATGCGGCAAAAAAAATCTGGGGGATAGAGCCGCCAAAACAGCATTTTTCGGCAGGAGAAAGAGTTTTTTACAGATTTTTTGAATTCACACTTTCAAAAGAAAGGAAAATAAACGAATATATTCTGGAATTATTCTACTGTCCGGAAATTTTTATCCGCAGATTTTTTCCGCCGAAAGCGCTGCTTATTGAGAATCACGGCAAGGTCTGGCCGTTGAATTATATTAAGTATTTGAAAGAAAAAATCTTGAATATCGCCGGATAAAAAATTGACCGATTATTTTTTCACGGCCATATAGAGCCTTATCATATTGTCCAGTTTGTCCATCTGAGCCGGCCTTATGATAAAGTCAAAAGCGCCTTCCTTAACCGCTCTTTCCGCTATATCCGCGTTTTCAAGAGAGCTTATTATAATAACGCAGCAGTCTTTATTTTTGGACTTTGCCAGATGCGTTATTTCAAGGCAGGAAATTCCCTTAAGCGAGACTTCGCAAATTACAAGGTCAAAAAAAGAATTTTGCAGCAGCTCGCGCGCCGTTTTTGCATTGTCGGCGAAAGCGCTTTCAGAGAGAGAAAGACTTTTAAGAGTGTTTCTTACCCTTTGCGCGACATGCGCCATATCCTCTATAAGAAGTATCTTAAGCATTTTACCCCCAATCAATCCAGAAATGCTTCATCTCCCAGGCGGAATAAAAAGACGGATTTTTTTCAAGAAGCTGCGAAAAAGAAATCTCATTCTCAATGCTTGTAAGCGGATATTCGGTCAAATCAAGCAAAAAAGATTTCGTCTCCATAAAATCCGCGTCCATTACTATTTCAACTACAGGACGCGTCAAATTCTTCTTATTGTTCAAAACGACGCAGGCAATTTCCCCCGTGGAAAGCTTGACCAGAGAATTCGCCGGATACATTCCGTTTGAAGACACGAGCGCCTTAAGGGCCCGCGGACTGAACTGGGATTTAAATTCATTCAGGAAAAATCTCATAACAGCCGGCTGTTCATAAGCTTCACGCCAGTTTCTTTTATGGGAAAGGGCCTCGTAGGCGTCCGCAATGGATAAGATTGAAGCGAGGTCATCCTGATCCTCTTTAAGCCCGGCCGGATAGCCTGAGCCGTCATATCTTTCATGCGTCTTAATTATAATTCTTGAAAACAGCTGTTTTTTCTCATATTCCAGATCTGTTATTTTATCAAGATATTCAACGCTTCGCTGAGAATGCTGCCTTACAATATCTTTTTCCTCAAAGGAAAGCTCCCTTTCATTCTTTATTATATCCAGAAAATCAACTATTCCGATATCATGCAGAAAAGCTGCGCAGCCGAGAGTTATTATCTCGTGTTTAGAATAGTTAAGCGACAGCGCGCAATTCATCGCCGTAATGGCAGTATTTACATTATGAGAATAAAGATAATTGGCCGGAGTTATAAAGGAGGCAAAACCGGCAAATAAAGGATTGTCTTTAAGCTGAGTATAAATTTTAGAGACTATGTACTCTATCTGATAATATATTTCAAAATACGGCGAATAACACCGGGTCATAAGCTCTTTTGATATTTCTATCGCTTTGCCGTAAGTTTCTTTTCCTGAAAGCTCAAGATTCTGCCTGTTTATTTTTAAATACTCAGTTGCGGAATCAGTACTGGAAAGATTTTTCTCGCTTTTAATTGAAAATTTAACATCTCTTGATGAATTATCCTGCGCCAAATCCTGCTTTTGCGGTTCTTTCGGCGAAATATCCTGAGTTTTTAAAGGTTCCGGTAACTGCTGCGGCTTCTGTATTTTTTCCTCCAAAGGCAATGCAATTTCCTTCTTATCGCTGTTTTGAGGTTTCTGGAATTTGGAGAACTTCATATTAAAATATTAGCAAAACCTTGTTAAATTTTCTTTTCAAAATAATTTATTTTTCCTGCCAGCGGGAAGTTCAAATCTTTTTTCTGTAAATTCTGTATTTTTTGTAAACAAAGCCCCCCACAGCTTTGATGACCGAGTTTATTTTATCATTATCTTCCAGGGTCCAGGATAACTCGCCCCAATCCCAGCCCAGCTCTTTCGCGCATTCTATGGACTTTTTTATCATTAAAAGCTCAAGTCCGCGGTTTCTGTATTCGCTTTTCACGCCCAAAGCCAGCATTCTGCCGCTTTTTATTGAGAAAAGCATCTTCCACAGGAAAACCGGCAGATTAAACGGAGTAAAAGAGCCCTTTAAAGGCCTCAGCGGTATATTAAAATCGGGCAGTATAAGGCAAAAGGCGGCAGGGTCTTCTTTTACGCCGGCAAAGAACAGGTATTGCGGTTTAAGCAAAGGCTTAAGGTCCTGCGCCATTCTTTCTATCTCCGCCTGGGTCATCGGCACAAACCCCCAGTTTTTCTCCCAGGCCTTATTGTAAATTTCTTTGACCTTCTCAAGCTCTCTGTCTATGTTTTTAATATCGGCCAAATATACCTTCACCGTCCCGTCGCGCATAGCCCTTTGAGCTATCTTTTCAAACCTCTCGGGCAGGCCGCCTGAGGTTATAAATTTGAAGGCAAACAGGTCCTTCTCTTTTTCATAACCGGCTTTTTTGGCCAATTCATTATAGTAAGGGAAATTATAAGGCATCATAATGACATTGGGCGAATCAAAACCCTCAAGAAGCATGCCCCAGGTTTCATTGCTTGAAGGATTGGCCGGCCCCCTCACAATATCCATGCCTTTTTCCCTTAGCCAGTCTTCAGCCGCCTTAAAAAGCGCGCCGGCAGCCTGCTCATCGTTTATGCAGTCAAAAAAGCCGAAAAAACCGCATTTTTCATCATGGAAAGAATTATGATTGTGATTTATTATCGCAGCTATCCTGCCGGCCATTTTGCCATCGCTTGAATAGGCGGAAAAAAGCTTTCTTTCAGCATGGAACCAGAAAGGATGAGAAGGCGATAAAAGCTTCATTACATCCTTTTTAAGCTCGCCTGTCCAATATGGACTTTCGGCATAAAGGGCGTAAGGGAAAGCGGCAAAACTTTCCAGGTCTGTATTCTCTCTTACAATAAATGGCATTCTCAAACCGCGTGAGGGGTTTTTTTCTTTACTATCTTTCTGTAATAGCTCTCAAATATATCTAATGCCCTGTCCAGCTGCTCTCTGGTGTGTGAGGCGGTGACAACCACTCTCATAAGAGTTCTCTTGGGCGGTACAGCCGGGCTGACCACAGGATTAGTGAAAATACCCTCATCAAAAAGGGCGCGCCAAAGCATGAAGGTTTTCTCATTGTCGCCTATGAGTATGGGGATTATGGGCGTATTCGTATGGCCGGTATTGCAGCCCATTTTCTTGAATCTTTCAAGCAAATAATTGGAATTTTCCCAGAGTTTCTCCCTTCTCTGCGGCTCTTCTTTTATTATGTCTATGGCTTTGGAAATGGAAGCCACGCAGGAAGGCGGCAGAGCGGCAGAAAAGATCATTGAACGCGACATATGCCTTATGTAATGTATTATCTTTTCATCTCCGACAACAAAACCGCCGACAGAAGCGAAGGTTTTTGAGCAGGTGCCGACTATCAGATCAACATCCTTATGATCCAGCCCGAAATGTTCGCAGGTGCCGCGGCCGTTCTTGCCCATAACGCCGGTAGCGTGAGCGTCATCTACTATAAGTCTCGCAGAATGCCTTTTGCATATTTTGACTATTTCAGGAAGCGGGGCTATATCGCCTTCCATTGAGAAAACGCCGTCAACTATGACAAGTTTTCCGCTGTCCTGCGGCACTTTGGAAAGGACTTTATCAAGGTCTGCAGGGTCATTGTGCTTAAATCTCTTTATTTCGGCGCCGCTGAGCTTGCAGCCGTCAAGTATGCTGGCATGGTCAAGCTTGTCAACTATTACGGTATCGCCTTTCTGGGCCAAAGCGCTTACCACGCCCAGATTCATCTGATAGCCGGTAGCATATATCAGACCGGCTTCCCTTTGCTTGAATTCAGCCAATTTTCTTTCAAGCTCTTCATGAAGAACCGTATTTCCGTTCAAAAATCTTGAGCCGGCCACGCCGGTGCCGTACTTTTCTATGGCCATGGAAGCTGCGGCCTTCATTCTCGGGTCATTGGCCAGACCGAGATAATTATTTGAGCCGAACATTATGAATTTTCTGCCGCCTATATAGACTTCCGGAGCCTGCTCTGATTCAAGCGCCTTAAAATATGGATAAATCCCCTTCTCTTTCAATTCATGAACTATGTTAAAACCGTAGCATTTTTCAAAGATATCTTTCATAATGTTATAATTTTATTATTTACCGCGCGTTTTTTCAATGATTTTACTTGTTGAACGGCCTTTTAGAAGAGGTATTATCTCAACTTTGCCGGAAAACTCGGCCCCGACGACCTTTTCAGGCGAATAATCGCCGCCTTTGACCAGAATATCCGGTTTTATGGCTTTTATGAGTTCATAAGGAGTATCCTGCGAAAAACCGGTAACATAATCCACGCAGGCAAAAGCGGCTAAAACAGCGGCTCTGTCCTTGAAACTGTTGACCGGCCTGCCGGGGCCTTTCAATCGTCTCACTGAAGCGTCGGAATTAAGACCGACTATGAGAATATCGCCGAAGGATTTCGCTTTTTCAAGGCTTTTGACATGGCCGGCATGTATTATGTCAAAACAGCCGTTCGTGAAAACAACTTTAAGGCCGTCCTTTTTGGCCTTTTTTGCCAGAGAAGAAGCCCTTGAGGACTTTATTATCTTATTTTTTGAATTCATCGCTGGCCATAAAATTTTCAAGAAATTTTGTATCTATATCGCCCGACATGAACTGAGGACTTCTCAGTATTTTCTCATGAGCGCCTAGAGTGGTTTTTATGCCCTCAACTTTAAATTCATCTATTGCTCTGAGAGATCTCGCTATGGCCTTATTTCTGTCAGGCGCCCATATTATCAGTTTTGCTATCATGCTGTCATAATAAACCGGCAATTCATAGCCGGCATAGACATGGGAATCTATTCTTATGCCGGGGCCGCCGGGCAATATCCACTCTTTAACCTTGCCGACCGAGGGCGCGAAATTATTGCGCCAGTCTTCCGCATTTACTCTGTGTTCTATTGAATGGCCCCTGAAATTATCGGCATCCTGCTGCGTTATTTCAAGTTTCTCGCCCATAGCAGCCAGGACCTGCTGCCTGACAAGGTCCGAACCGGAGATTGACTCCGTCACAGGATGCTCAACTTGAAGCCGGGTATTTACTTCCATAAAATAAAAGTCGCCGTTCTTGTCCAGCAAAAATTCCACGGTGCCGGCGCCAAGGTAATCGGCGCTGTCGGCCAGATTGGCGGCCGCTTTCTGAAGTTTTTTTCTAAGCTGAGCATTCACGGCCGGAGAAGGAGTCTCCTCTATAAGCTTCTGATTTCTTCTCTGAACCGAACAGTCCCTTTCAGGAAAAGCTACGGTATTTCCAAAGCTGTCCCTTATGAACTGTATTTCTATATGCCTCGGCTTTTCTATGAACTTCTCAAAATAAATCTCTCCGTTCCCGAAAGCAGCCAGAGCTTCGCTTCTGGCCATTTCGCATTCATGCAGAAGCTTGTCCTTATCATAAACTATTCTTATGCCCCTGCCGCCGCCGCCGGCAGCCGCCTTTATCATAACCGGGAAGCCGATTTTCTCGGCCTCTTTCATAAAATCTTTCTCAACGCAGCCGTCTGTGCCGGGCGTTATAGGCACGCCGGCCTTTTTTGCTATAGAACGGGCAGTGGCCTTATGGCCAAGCAGTTTTATTGAGTCCGGCGCAGGCCCGATAAAAATTATTCCGTTTTTTGAACAGGCCCTGGAAAAATCAGCATTCTCGGAAAGAAAGCCGTAGCCCGGATGTACGGCGTCTGCCTTATGCGTGACAGCGGCCGAGATTATATTGTCTATTTTCAAATAGCTTTCTTTTGAGGGCGCGGGCCCTATGCAGACTGATTCGTCGGCCATTCTCACATGAAGCGAATTCCTGTCGCCTTCTGAATACACAGCCACGGATTTTATTCCCATCTCCCTTAAAGTTCTTATGACTCTCAAAGCTATTTCGCCCCTGTTGGCGATTAAAACCTTCCTTATTTCCTTCATTTAACCTCCAGAATTATTTTGAAACGGCTTTAACAGAGCCGGTCCAGAGATTTACCGAAGCCCTGTAAACTTCATTTTCTTCAAGTTTTTTATTTCTCTTATCGTATTTAACCTGAAATACATAGACCATGTAAATCGGGCCATCTTGTTTTTCGGCCTTCCATTCATCCTTGAAATAAAAGCTTTTTTTGGCGTCCTTGCCGTTAAGCGAGCTCAAAGCCGCGCTTCTCTGTTCCAAAACAGTCGGCGCATCAGGCGAAACTCTGGCCCTTTGGGCCATATTTACCGCCTCTGCTGAAACGTCCGAAGACAGGAAAGACTGCCTCTTAAGCGCCTCCTTCTTATTAATACCTTCCGGGCATACGGAAACCGCCGATTGTATATCGGATTCAGCGCTTTGGAAATCGCCAAGGCGCACATAGGCGTCCGCTCTGGACATAAGCAAAGGACACTTGTTTTTTAATGAAATGTCTTCAAAATTCAACAGCTCTTCATAGGCCTGAAGAGCATCCTGAAATCTGGCCATAAATCTCAAGCTGTCAGCGTAATAAAATGTAAACCAGAAAACCTCGTCTTTGCTGAAGCCCACAGGATATGAAGCCTGAGCGTCAAGCGTTCTTCTGCATGATTCAAGCGCCTTGTCATAAAGCCCCATTAGATACTCTGTATTACACAGATATCCGGAAGTTCTTGGGTCCATAGGATCGGTCAAATAAAGCTTCTGAGCCAGAAAAAGAGCCTGCGAGAAATCGCCTTTTCCTATTGCCTCGTCTATGGGCGCAAATAAATGCCATATATAAGGCCTTACCCATCTGTCATGCTCTCTGACAAAAGAGATATAGTCTTCCTTCCAGGTTCCTGTGCCTTCCTTGAGCCAGTATTTCACTATGGCGCCTTCTTTCCCCATCTTAAAAACGGAAACATCCCTGAATTCCCAGCCGCCTTTGATCTGCGAATAGTAAGCGTCATTGTATTTGACATAATCTGTAAAAGGGCAGGTGAACTTTGAGTTATTTGAGAGATATGAATATGCCTGAGAATAATTTTTTTCGCTCAGGGCTGTCAAATATTTCCTTGCCGTCAAAACAAGCTTTATGCCCGGAATTTTCGGCGCGATAATAAGCCATGCAATCGAAATGACTGCGATCAAAACCGCAAGATAAACGGCATACTTTGAAAGAGGGCTTTTTTTTATTTGCCCAGGTTTCGGCTTGTTTTCAGAGGTATTTTTTTTAGTTTCCAGCTCGGCCAGCTTGTCTTTCTCTCTTTTGGCGGCCTCAACTCTTTCGTCTTTATTTACTACTTTAGGCGCCTGATTTTGCGGATTGGCCTCCTGTTTTTTTCTGAAACTGTCGGCATGGCTCTCAACCGTTTCATTAATTGACTCAAATTCTATAACCATCTTAGGCGCTGCGGGTTTCTCAGGTTTATTTTCATCCTGCGGCTCATTTTGAGGCGCGGCTTTCAAAGCCAGAAGAGAGCCGCAAGAGTCGCAGTAATTCTTCTCCACAGCGTTCACCGCCTCGCAATTTCCGCAAATTTTCACAAGCGAGGAGCCGCATTTAATGCAGGTATCGCTTATTATATTGGACTGATATCCGCATTTGGAACATCTTATTATTGAAGGTTTCATCTTACTTTTTTTCTACAAAAAAGAGAGGAACGCCGAAATCAGCGCAATCGCCGTCTTTAAGGCATACTTTCGCCACTACCGCGTTATAGGGAGAAGTTATCTCCCTGTGCTCGCCGAGAACTTCCACATAGCCGAGTACTTCTCCCTTTTTAACTTCGTCGCCTTCTGATATGTTCAAAGTTCTGCCCGGCAGTGAACGCCTGAAAATACCGACGCATGGAGAGTTTATATTGGCCATTGAAGAAATGAAATTAAAGTTTCTTTCCTCTCTCCATACTTCGCAAAAGGAAAAACTTTCCTTTCCGTTCTTATAAACTATCTCTTCAAGATCTGTTTCTTTTGCCCATTTGGCAATTGACGCTATATCTTCAGCTTTCATAGAAATCTCCTACAAACCGGCCTGAGAAGGGTCAAAGGGCTTCAAAAGCAGTTTTGAAACCTTTATCACCGTTATTTTTTCCTTTTTCTTTTCTATCGGCTGCCAGTCAACGCAGATTACATTGGCATCCCTGGCCGCAAATTCAAGTATGACCTGTCTGCAGGCGCCGCGGGGCGTGGCAGATTTGGCCACCACGCAAATATCCCTTATTTTTTTCTCGCCCGCGCTTATCGCCTTGAATATAGCCGTTCTTTCAGCGCACATTGAAAGGCCGAAGGAGGCATTTTCCACATTGCAGCCGGTATATATCCTGCCTGATTCGCCAAGAACGGCGGCACCGACCGGGTATCTTGAATAAGGAGAATAAGAATGCTTCTGCGCCTTCTTGGCCAGCTCTACAAGCTTTTCCCTTATTTTTTTGTTCCAGTCTTTTCTTGATATTTTCTCTTTCTTGGCCATTTTCAACCTATTATCAGTTTGAGCTTTGCTTTTAGCGCCGCAGGGATATTATCCTTTGAAGTCAAAAGTGAAGTTTTCATTATATCGGCATAGCCGCAGCTGCATTTAATCTTGCTTAATTCAGGTATGACTTTAACCAGCAGCCGCCTTATATTTTCGACATTTTTATGCAGCGTTTCCAGAACCTTGGCCTGATCAACTTCCTCTCCTTCCTTCCAGCAATCATAGTCCGTGACAAGCGAAACCGGCGTATAATGCAGGCCTGCCTCTCTGGCGACTTTTGCTTCGGTAGCCACGGTCATGCCTATTATGGAATACCCCATTTTTCTGTGATATTCGCTTTCAGCCCTGGTTGAAAAGCCGGGCCCTTCCATACACACATATGTGCCGCCGAAATGCGATGTTATGCCGAGTTTTTTTGCATGTCCGAACATAAACTTGGAATACTCCATACAGAAAGGATGAGCCATAGGCACATGGGCCACAGCGCCGTCTCCGAAGAAAGTGGCTTTTCTGAGTTTCGTTTCATCCACGAACTGATCCGGGAAAACAAAATGCGAAGGCGCCAGCTTCTGCTGCAGAGAGCCTACTGCGCTTACCGAAATAACGGTCTCCACGCCCAGAGATTTAAGCGCCCATATATTTGCCTGATGCGGTATCTCCGAAGGCAGTATATTATGCTTTCTGCCGTGCCTGGGCACAAAGCAAACCGGGCAGCCGGAAATCTCTCCAAAAATCAGCTTATCCGAAGTTTTGCCGAAAGGCGTTTTAATGTTCAACTCCCTCTTATTCTTAAGTTCGTCTATCTGGTAAAGGCCGCTGCCGCCTATAACCGCTATTTTTGCGGATAATTTCATTTTTCCTCCTAATTTTCAAAACCGGGATAAATCGGGAAACCGGCGCAGAATTTCTCCACTTTCTCCGATATGCCCTTAAGAGCGGTATCATTGTCCTTGTTCTTTACCGCCTCATCTATGAATCCGGCTATTATTTCCATTTCCTTCTCTTTCATTCCTCTTGTGGTAACAGCCGGCGTGCCTATCCTGACTCCGCTGGTTATCAGAGGCGGCTGCGGGTCATAAGGTATGGTGTTCTTATTCACCGTTATGCCGGCCTTGTCCAGCGCTTTTTCCGCGTCCTTGCCTGTCACATTTTTGCTTCTCAAATCAAGCGAAAGTAAATGGCAGTCGGTTCCGCCCGAAACTATCCTGTAGCCGAGCGAAGCCAAGCAGGAGGCGAGTTTTTGAGCATTGGCCAGAACCTGCTTCTGATAGGCAACGAAATCCGGCTTAAGCGCCTCGCCGAAACAAACCGCTTTGGCAGCCACAGCATGCATAAGCGGCCCGCCCTGATTGCCGGGGAAATTCGTTCTGTCAACGGCTTTTGAATATGCCGCTTTTGAAAGTATCAGGCCGCCGCGGGGGCCTCTGAGAGTTTTATGCGTAGTGGTGGTCATTATATCGGCATATTCGGCAGGAGAAGGATATACGCCTGCGGCTATAAGGCCGGCATAATGGGCTATATCCGTAACCATGAACGCCTTCCATCTGTCGGCCATTTTCTTTATTCTGGCCCAATCCCATACTCTTGAATAATTGGAAGCGCCGGCCATTATAAGTCTGGGCCTTTCCTTCTCTACTATTTTCTCCATCTCATCGTAATCAATGAGTTCGGTGTCCTTATTGACATTTATGGTGACTATTTTGAAATATCTGCCTGAAAAATTCAGCGGATGGCCGTGAGAAAGATGACCGCCGTGGGAAAGATTAAGGCCAAGCACAGTATCGCCGGGATTGATAAGTGAAAGATAAGCCGTTATATTGGCCGTTGTGCCGCTATGGGGCTGGACATTGGCATGTTCGGCATTGAAAAGCTTTTTGGCTCTTTCTATGGCTATTTTTTCGGCTACATCCACATGTTCACAGCCGCCGTAATATCTTTTACCCGGATAGCCCTCCGCATATTTATTGGTCAAAACAGAGCCGAGAGCGTCAAGCACCGCTTTGGATGTATAGTTTTCAGAAGCTATAAGCTCAAGCTTATTCTGCTGTCTGAGCACCTCGCCCCTTACCGCTTCATAAATCTCTTTGTCCGCTTTTTTCAATTCCTCATACATAAAATCTCCTTTGAGCCGTGAAATATCTAAAGCGACCGTCTATCTATTATATATTTTTTATAACTGTCTTTTCCAAAGCGCCTTTGACGCAGTTTTTTATGGTTTTGAAAGTCATAAGGTAAAAATCGCGGTCCTGACCCCAGGGGTCGGAGATATCAACCCGGCCTAAACCGGCAAAAAAGGAAAGCTGGTAAATTTTAGACGAGTATTTAGGAAAAAGACCCGAAAGTATCTCCCTTTGTTTTTCTGTCATACAGAGTACAATGTCGCTTTCCTCAACCATTTCCGCATTTATTTGCCTTGGGCTGTGTTCAAAACGCTCTATACCTTCTGTTTTAAGCGCGCTAAAAACTTCGTCAGGCACTTCGGCATTAGAGGCGTAAATCCCGGCGGAGAAAGGCTTTATATTCTCAGGGAAAATTTTCAGGGCGTATTTTTCAGCCATTAAGCTTCTGCATGTGTTTCCGGCGCAGACAAATAGAACCTTCTGATTTTTATCCTCTGCGGAAATCTCAATTTTTTTGTCCTCCCAGGCGACTATGGTAAATTCGCCGAGGTTTTCCCCTTTCTCAAGATCAGCGCATATCTTGGCGGCATCGCCCCTGAGCCATTGCTGATAGGTTTTTGTCAATTCTCTGGCCAAAATAAAGGATACTGAAGGCAGTCTTTGCTTTGCGGCTTCAAAAAACTTTTTCACTCTCTGCGGAGATTCATAGAAGACCACCGGATAGCCGGATGACAGCGCTTTAGAAAGTTTTTTGAAAATCTTTTCCTCGCCTCTGGGCAAAAAACCGATAAACTGGAAATTATCGCAGGGAAATCCGCTGCCGGCTAAAGCGCATAAAACGGAAGAAGGCCCGGGTATCACGTCTATTTGAATATTTTCCTTTACGGCCTCTTTTACCAGCTTCCAGCCGGGGTCTGAAATACAGGGCATACCGGCGTCTGTGACAAGGCAAATATTCATCCCCTGCCTGAGCATAACCTTGGCCTGCTCAATAGAAGAGGGCATATGATCATTGTATCTGAAAACTTTTTTGGAAATGCCGAGATGATTAAGAAGAGCAAGAGTTCTTCTTGTGTCCTCGCAAAAAACGGCGTCACAAGACTGAAAAACTTCCTTTAATCTCTGGCTTATGTCTTTAAGATTTCCTATGGGCGTGCCTGCGATTATAAGCATATCAGGAAATCTGCTGGGAAAACTCTTTTTCCTCTAATGAAAGAAAAACTTCCACCACCTTGGGGTCAAACTGTTTGCCTGCGCCTTTTATTAATTCTTCTCTGGCTTTTTCTCTGGGCATGGCTTTTCTGTAAGGCCTGTCGCTGGTCATGGCGTCCCAGGCATCTATTATGGCCACTATCCTTGAACCGACAGGTATCTCCTCGCCTTTGAGCCCGTCGGGGTATCCCGCGCCATTATACCATTCCTGATGATAAAGCACCATTTGCGCCACCGGCGCCAAAAATTCTATCGGAGCAAGTATCTGATAACCTATCATCGGATGCTTCTTTATCTCGCCGTACTCCTCGTCTGTAAGCTTGCCCGGCTTCAAAAGTATTCTGGCGTCTATGCCTATCTTGCCTATATCGTGAAGCAGCGCCGCATACTCGACATATTTGACCATCTGCTGCGGCATATCCAGCGCCTTGGCCAATCTTACCGCTCTTGATCTGGCTCTTGTAGCATGGTCTCCTGTATATGAATCCTTGGCGTCTATGATTCTTGCCAAAGTCTGGACCATTTCAAGATAGAAATTCTCAACGCTTTCATAAAGTTTTATATTCTCAAGAGTAACGGCAGTTTCTCCGCCGAGAATATTGAGAAATTTCAAATCATAATCGGTAAAACTATTCATTCCTTTGGGCATATGTATATTCATCACGCCGTAAACCTTTTCCTGTACTTTAAGCGGCAGAGAGATGAACGGTTCTGTCTGCTCCTGATAGCCCATAAAATCTTTGTATTGCGGATTTTGCGAAGGGTCTGTAACAAAAATTATCTCGCCTTTTTCAAAAGCGCGGCCGGCTATGCCTTCCCCTTTTTTTATATGAGTATTCTCAACTATATCCCTGGAAATGCCTCTTGAAGCGACTATTTTCAGCTCTTTTGTCGGCTCATCATAAACCATAACCGAGCCGCGTACAGCCGACACAAGGTCGCAGGCATTATCAAGAGCTATCTGGAAAAATTCATTTTGTTTTGTTTTTCCGCTGCCTATGGCGCCGAGATTATGTATGACCATAAGACTGGCCAGAAGCTCATCAAACTTGCCCCATGTTTTCTTAAGCTCATAATCCCTGCCCTTTGAAGCGGAGGATTCGTCAAGTTTAATTTTATAAAGGCGTGACAACAGATAGCCGCAAACACCCAGTAAAACGGCAATGATAGCGCTTAGAGCATAAACCATAACAATAAGATAGCAAAAATACGCATATCGGGCAAGAAACCTCCTTTTCATAAACCCTTCTTTAATTGCTATAATGCGGAAAGCATCTTAAGGCTAAATTAAGGAGGAAAAATGAAAGGGAATTTTGTATTTGCGGTTTTGGGAGCATTTTTGCTTATATCCTGCCAAAACAAGGAAACGCAAAACTCTCAGCCGAAGTTTCAGCTGTCGGCAAAAATAACCGGACAAACAATATCTTTCAAAGGCCTTGGGGAAACCATATGGACAGAATCCTCTTATTCCTGCAAGAATTTGCCATGTGAATTCACGCTGGATGAAAAGGGCGTTAACTCAGGAGAAAAATCCCCGGCAGTATCAATGAAGGTAAAACTTGACGGTAAAAACGTTGAACTCGAAGGCATCAACGGCGTCAAATGGCAGAAGCTCAGCTATTCCTGCGAAGGCAAGGAATGCGAGTTTAAGATTGATGAAAACGGAGTGACAGGGACTTCAAAGCCATAAACTTATCTCATACATAGAGTTTTGACGCAACAAAGATTTGGTCTTTCCGCCTCAAAGCTCTGAAATCTGCAGTGTATTCCGGTGTCAAGTTATCAAATCTCGACAACCTCATTGCCCCGCCTCAACGCTCTGAAATCTACAGTGTATTCCGGGTATAAACCCCACGCGGAACCTTATTCACATCAACCGCCTCAAAGCTCTGAAATCTACAGTGTATTCCGGGACGGGGGGAATGTTATTTAAGCGAGAAAACATTCCGCCTCAAAGCTCTGAAATCTACAGTGTATTCCGGGTTTAAATAAGCTTCGCTTAAATTCGCTCCGTTTACCGCCTCAAAGCTCTGAAATCTACAGTGTATTCCGGTTTCACCTCCATTCAATACGGATTTTTATTTTCTTCCGCCTCAAAGCTCTGAAATCTACAGTGTATTCCGGCACCATCGTTGTATGGAATTACCTCAGGATCTCTTCCGCCTCAAAGCTCTGAAATCTACAGTGTATTCCGGAATAGCAAAAAGGCATTACCGGTCAGCGGTTTAGCCCGCCTCAAAGCTCTGAAATCTACAGTGTATTCCGGGCGTAGAAGCGGGATTGAAAGCAGAGAAGTTAGGTCCGCCTCAAAGCTCTGAAATCTACAGTGTATTCCGGTTGGTTCAAATCGGAAATACTC
>JAJUJA010000111.1 GCA_029267355.1 Elusimicrobiota bacterium
GAAAGAATTCTGTCAGAGCCGCTTTGGACAGGAAGTTGTATATGGCGCGCTATCTTTTTGTTTTCAGCAAAAACCCTGTAAAAATTCTCCCTGAAAAAAAGAGGATGCGGACTCATGAATCTTATTCTTTCTATGCCGTCTATCATGCTCAAATCATTTAAAAGGCCGCTGAAATCCCTGCCTGTTTTCAAATCTTTGTAGCAATTGACGGTCTGGCCGAGAAGGATAAGCTCTTTTATTCCCTCTTCAGCTTTAAGCCAGGCAAGAGAGAGTATATTGTCAAAATCAACTGAGACGGCAGGGCCTCTGACGGAAGGGACTATGCAATAGGCGCAGCTCATTGAGCAGCCGCGCATAACGGTTAAGTAGTCTGAAACCGGAGAATTGAAAAGGTCGAGATGAGTATAATTTTTTGCTTCATCAATGCTTTTTGAGAAAATTTCCGAGAAATCTTTGGATCCGATTATTTCGTCCACAAACGGGAATCTTTTTCTGAGAGTTTTTTTAAGGCGCTGCGCTGCGCAGCCGGCGAATATTATTTTTCTTCCCCTTTTCGCCGCTTTCCATTTTCTTAGCCTTCCGAGTTCGCTTACGGCTTTATCTTCGGCATGCTGTCTGACCGTGCAGGAATTTATTATCACAAGGTCGGCGTCTTCGCGCGACTTGCACAAATCATAGCCCTTTGAAGCGTAAAGGCGGGCCAGATTTTTTGAGTCATCCTCGTTCATCTGGCAGCCGTAAGTGATGATATGCAGTTTCTTCACAGATATATTTTAGCAAAGGCGGCAGATGAAGTTCAGCTGTTTCAGTCAAAATTCTTTTTTTCGCCTGTCGGGAAAACTTCGGTAAAGGAATCATATTTGAGCGCATAAAGCCAGCCTTCATTCAGCTTAGTTTTCCTTACAACCTTCCCGGTTATGCGGAAACAGCCCTTTGAAAATATTCTAAGCAGAGCGTTAACGATATCTCCCTCTTTAAGCTCTTTTGAGGATATGAAGGCGGCTCCGGTGGAAGAATAGTCTTTAAGCCTGGCCGCCCAGAGGATTTTTTTCCATTCGGCGTCAAAGATTTCAAGGACTGAATCATTTTTAATTCTCTGCGCTCTTTGAAAATGTTTTTTATACATCGGCTAAACTCCCCCCTCAATGTGCTTAAGCCAGGCGCTGTAAACGGAAGCCGGAATTTCGCCTTTTTCAACCGCTTTTTTTACCGCGCAGCCGGGTTCGCTGTTGTGGCGGCAGTCGGAAAATCTGCAGTTTGCGGCATGAGACGATATGGCTGAGAAATCGCTCATATGAAAAGGCAGGGGCTCTTCTATCAATTTTATGCCGGGAATATCAGTTATAAGGTGGCCGTTGGGCAGAGGAATAATCCTTCTTACGGTTGTGGTATGAAGCCCCTTAAAATCCTTTTTTCTGACTGCCGAGGTCTTCATTATTTTTTCGCCGGAAAGCGTATTTATCAGAGTTGATTTGCCGCAGCCGCTGGGCCCCAAAAGAAGAGAGGTCTCGCCTGGTTTTAGGATTGAAAGAAGAGGTTTAAGAGTTTCAGGGGCAAGGCAGTTTATAAAAAAAGGCTCTTTATTAAAGGTTTGCCTGACTTCCTTAAGTATGCTGTCCTGGTCTTCGCAAAGGTCTTGTTTAGTGAGAAGTATTTGATATGGAATTTGAGAGTTTTCGGCCAAAGCAGCGTATTTCTTAAGTCTGGACAGGGCGAAACCCTTATCGGCCGAATTGGCCACAAGTATCAGCGAGCAGTTTACGGCCAGGACCTGCTCGCCTTTCTGTTTTGTCGCTCTTTTTATTACAGATTTTCTCGGCAGTATCTTTTTTATGCGGTTTATATGGCCGTCTCTGTGCGCGGCTACCCAGTCTCCGACGATAGGTTTCAGCGAGGGATCTGAGATGGTTTTTTTTAGTCCGCCGGAAAAAGATAAGGTAAGTTTTTCTCCTGCCATTGAAAAAGCTTCATAAAGGTCGCAATGCTGGGCAAATATTCTTGCGGCAATTTCGCCCGGCTTTAAGGCTTCTATTTCCGGCTTAAAAAAATCTTCAGGTATAAAAACTTTTTCATTCATAAGCTAAAGGCCGGTTTTAATATAGTTCTCGGCGGATTTTAATATCAGATTAAGCACCTTTACGCTTTCAGACGGATAATTGCCGGAAGCTGTTTCACCGGACAGCATAACGAACTCGGCTCCGTCAAAAACCGCATTGGCTGCGTCCGAGGCTTCGGCTCTTGTGGGCGTCGGGTTTTGCGTCATGCTTTCAAGTATTTGAGTGGCGACTATGGAGAATTTTCCGGCTTTTTTTGCCTGAGCTATCAGCTTTTTTTGAAATACGGGAACATTGTAAAAATCAACCGATATGGCCAGATCGCCCCTGGCCACCATTATACCGTCGCAGTAAGAGAGGATTTCTTTGATATTCTCTATCGCTTCCCGGTTTTCTATCTTGGCAATTATCAAAGGTTTTTTTACGGACTTTTTAACGCTTTCTCTTAAAGCTTTTAAATCGCCGGCGCTTCTTACAAATGATTGCGCCACATAGTCAAAACCTGCGCCGTTTATGAATTCAATGTCCTGCCTGTCTTCATCGCTTAAGAGCGGAAAGTCAAGGACGGTGTCTGGGAAGTTTACTCCCTTGGAATTTTTTATTTCGCCGCAGGTTAAGGCCCTGGCTATTATAAGGTCTTTCAGGACGAGCTCCGCTTTAAGCTCAATTTTTCCGTCCTCGATAAATATCCTGTGCCCCTTCTTTACATTTTTAAAACTCCCCTCATAGTCAAAACTATATCGGATTTTTTCCGGCAATGAAGATTTCCTATTGAAACCTTCATATTTTTAGACAAAAGAAACGGTTTCCCGGCAAGTTTAACCCTTATTCTGTTGCCTTTAAGGTCGGCGAGAATTTTAACACTTCTTTTTGTGCGGCGGTTTATTTCCCTTATTTGAGAGATTATATTCGAGGCAAATTCATATGAAGCGTGAGAAAAATTGATCCTTATCACGTCGGTTCCGTTTTTTACAAGAGATTTCAGAATCCCTGGTTCTAAAGCGGATGGGCCTGCCGTGGCTATGATCTTAGTTTTTACCATTTAAGCCCTCTCTTAAAAACAAAAACCCCCCTCCCGCCGGCGGCGGGAGAGGAGAGTTTTTTAAGGCAAATATTTTCAGTATGAAACCTTGCATCTCCTTCTCTTGGAGATGAGATAATTGCCTTCGCCAAGATTTATCCTGGCTGTAAGCTGATGATTGCCC
>JAJUJA010000020.1 GCA_029267355.1 Elusimicrobiota bacterium
AAGATTTCGGGCCCGGAATAGACGAGGCCGATCAAAAAATGATTTTCAACAAGTTCTACAGGGGCAAGAATGCCATAGCCAATACTCAGGGCACGGGCCTAGGGCTTTCGATTTGCAAGTCTATAATAGAGAAGCATAACGGCAAGATATGGGTTGAATCGGCTGCGGGAAAAGGCGCAAAGTTCTTTTTCGCGCTGCCCAAGGTAAAAGCCGGATACAGAAACGGTTCTTTCGTTTGATTCAAGGGGAGGTTGATTGTGAAAAAAATAGTGTTTTTCGCTTTTATTCTGGCTTTGGGATGCGCATCCGGGCAAAAGCGGAATTTTTCATACGGGGACATTGTAATAACCAGAATGAGCGGCGCAGCTTTCGACCCCTCATCAGACTCCCAAACAGCAGCCGGTATTGCCTGCAAGGCGCTCGGCATATCTGACTGTTCAACGGCCGGAAAATTTGTCAAAAAAAGCCGCATAAAGAAAGGAGCTTCAGATTCAGGCTCCAGGTATTTTTATGCAGTACATTACTTTGACTCCGCTTCTTTTTTGTCGCATCAGAAATATTCCGGCGACGCGCCTGCCGCTCAGACGGAGTTTTATGCTTCTTCCTACTCTACTCAGGAAAAGACCTATGATTACTTTACCTCATCACTTAAGGACGGATGCTTTGAAGGAGTATGCATAAAATACAGCAATATGCCGTTCCCGCAGGACTTTCCCAAAAACAGCGATTTTGCGGCTCTGGCCGAAATATACTCCTATTATCTCAATAATCCTATAAATTCGTCCATTACTTTTATCTCTTCGGCAACAGTTAAGGTTTACTATGTCCCGGAGAAAAAACTTGTTTCTTCATTTGAGGTTACAGGCAGTGCCACGTCTTTCGATTTGTCCGAAGCCGCTTATAAGTCTCTTTCAGCCTGCGGCGAAAGCGCAGCTGAAAAAACTGCCGCAGCCGTAAGGGAATATTCCGCGTCGGCGAAAAAAATAAAGTTGATATTTTCAAATGTCGCAGACTTAAATACGCTGGGAGAATTGCGCTCAATTCTGGACTCGGCTTTCGGGCCGAGGTCCAGGCTTTCTTATTACAGGAATAAGGAGGCCTGTTTTACAATGCCTTTCATCTCAATGCCAGAGGAAATTCTGGCCGGAGAAATAATGAGACGCGGCGACTTGAAAATCAACATAGAGTACATAGACAGGGGAGAGCTTAAATTTTCGGTGGGGGAAAATGTCGTCAACAGGTAAGTTTTTTGCGCTGGCTTCCGCCTTTTGTTTTGCCGCCTGCGCTTCAATTGAAAAAAGGCCTTATTTCGTATCGGAAAAGTTCTCTTCCATAGCCGAGACCTCAGTGGCAGTTCTTCCTTTTGACAATGAATCTGTGGATATTGATTCTGAAAGATATATGAGAGACGAGGTCATAAAGAAATTTGTCTCCATGGGATATTCTCCTCTTACATCTTCATATGTTGACGAAAAACTTAAGGAGATGGGAATTTCCGACGGCGGGCAGCTTAAGGCGTATAAGACTCCCGAAATAGCTTCAAAACTGGCCTGCCGCATAATAGTTTACGGCACGATAGAAAATTATGTCTTTCAGAATCTGGGTTTTATTGTCAGGAAAAAAGCTGATCTATATATCAGAGCTGAGGACGGCTATGACTCAACGCTTCTTTATGAGGGCTTCGGCTCAGGCGATGACTCAAAAATATATACGAACAAGAAAGAAGCCGAAGCCGCTTTTGTCATAAATTCCGGAGTAAAGCTGATTTCAAATATATCAAACAAAAATCTGCTTATGGGAGAGGCAGTAAAAAAATCTGTTGAAAAAGCTTTGCAAAAGTTCCCCCGCATACAGGGGACGAAATAAGGAGGAAGATAATGAAAAAAGTGTTTTATACGGCGTCGATCGCTTCTCTGCTGCTTTCCTGCGCGCCCAGCAAATCGGTTAAAATGCAGCAGGCCACCACGGTTAAGGAAACCAAAAAAGTCAAAGAGACATATATCGGCCCCAAGAGGCGGATCGGGGTTGTTGAGTTTGAAAATAAAAGCGCCTACGGGCAGGGCAGACTCGGACAGGCTGCCAGCGACATACTGGTAACAGAGCTGGTCAAATCGGAAAAGTTCATAGTTGTTGAAAGGGATAAAATGGACAGGATAATGCAGGAGCAGAAGCTTCAGACTCAGGGCATCACAGACCCGCAGACAGCGGCCAAAATAGGGCAGATAATGGGCCTTGAAGCTATAGTTGTCGGAGCGGTAAGCCAATTCGGCGTAAAGAAAGAGGGCTCTGACTATCTTCTGGCCCAGTCCAAACAGCAGGTGGCCGATGTCACCGTTGATATAAGGGTCATAGACGTTCAGAACGGGCAGGTTATACTGGCGGATTCAGGCAAGGGCCAGGCCAAAAATAAGAAAGGCAGTTTTCTCGGAATGGGCACCAGGGGCGGATATGACGAGACGCTGGAAGGCGAAGCTTTGAGAGCCGCCATAGTCAAATTTGTGGACAATATCTCAAATCAGCTTAATAAAAGGCCGTGGTCGGCCATGATAGCCGATTATTCAGGCGAGGAAATATATCTGAACGCCGGCTCCTCCTCAAATCTCAAGGAAGGCCTTGAGCTTTCATGTTATAAACAGGGCAAGGAAATAAGAGATCCGAGGAACAATCAAATCCTCGGTTACAGAGAGGAGTATCTCGGCGATTTTGAGATTATCAGGTTTTGCGGCGACGGCGGAGACTGCTCTATAGCCAGAGCCCTCTCTCTCAAGGGTACGCCGAAGGCCGGAGATATATGCAGGCTTAAAAAATGAGGGGTCATGTTTTTTGCTGTTAAAACTTTGGGGTTTAAGGGGATAGACGGTTTTGAGGTTACGGCGGAAACTGATGTTTCCGCCGGCTTGCCTTCATACAATGTAGTCGGTTTGCCTGATACGGCGGTCAAGGAATCCAGAGACAGGGTAGTTTCCGCCTTAAGAAATTCAGGTTTTAAGCTTCCGGCAAAAAAAATTACCATAAATCTTTCGCCGGCAGAATTGAAAAAAAGCGGTTCCCACTTTGATCTGCCGATGGCTGTAGGCATACTGCTGTCGGCCGGACTGATAAAAAGCAAAATAGACATGGGAAGATACTTCTTTATGGGTGAATTGTCGCTTGACGGAGCGCTCCGCCCGGCTTCCGGGCTGCTGCCGATGCTTATATCGCTGAAAGAAAATTTCCCGGAGGCGGTCGCCGTAATTCCCATGGAGAGCGCGCAGGAGGCTGAAATAGCCAAAGCGGAATATTTATGCGCCAAAGATCTTTTTGAAATATGCTGTTTTGTCAAGGGAGAAAAAGAGCTTTATAAGAGCAAAGGCGGCAGCTCAGGCAAATCTCTTTCTGATTCATCTCTTGATTTTTCGGAGGTTAAAGGGCAATGGAAAGCAAGAAGGGCCGCTGAGATAGCGGCCGCAGGTTTCCATAATATGATAATGGTCGGCCCGCCGGGCTCTGGCAAGAGCATGATAGCCAAAAGACTTTTTACCATAATGCCGCCTTTAAGCGAAAGAGAAATGCTTGAGACCACCAGGATATATTCCGTCTGGGGCAGAGGGACCTCTCTTGTGTCGCAAAGGCCTTTCAGAGAACCGCATCACAGCATATCGGATACTGCCCTTTTGGGAGGCGGCCAAAATCCAAGGCCCGGCGAGGTTTCTCTTGCGCATAACGGCATACTTTTTCTCGACGAGCTTCCTGAATTTTCAAGGGCGGCTTTGGAAGGGCTTCGCGAACCTTTGGAGAATAAGAAGATAACGGTGGCAAGAGCCAAAGACTGCCTGACCTTTCCTGCAGATTTCCTTCTGGTGGCGGCGGCCAATCCCTGCCCCTGCGGATATTATTCTCATCCTATAAGGGAATGCGTTTGCACCCCTCTGGCTGTTGAAAAATACAGAAACAGGCTCTCAGGCCCTCTTCTGGACAGAATAGATCTTCATGTTGAAGTTTCTCCCGTTAAATACTCCCAATGGGAGGGACGCGAAAAATCTGAAGGTTCGCGTGAAATAGCAGAGAGGGTATCCGCGGCCAGGCGGATACAAGAAAAAAGGAACGGCGAGGGCGTTTATAATTCGGCATTATCCGGAAAGATGCTCAGAGAGATCTGCCGCGTGCCTTCGGATGCACAGGAAATGATGCAGAAGGCCATGGATACGCTGGGCCTTTCAGCCAGAAGCCTTGATAAAGCGGTTAAAACTGCGAGAACAATAGCTGACCTGGAAGGCAAAAAAGATCTGGAAAAAGCGCATATTGCAGAAGCCCTGTCTTTCAGGTCTCTGGACAGAAAAATTTTTTGAGGAGGAGAAATGATTCATTTGCCTTTATTGCTTGTATGTTTGCTGTCTGTTTACGGCTGGGCTCAGAATGTGCCCGGCAAAAAGATCATTATCAAAGATAAAGACACTTTATGGAGCATTGCATACAGAGAGTATTCTGACGGGTTCATGTGGAAGGAAATATATCAGTTGAACAAAGACATGATTAAAGATCCGAATCTTATATTTCCTGGTGATGAAATTATTCTGCCTCAGAGGGAAAAGAAATATCCCGTTGAACTTAAAGAGATAACGGCTAATTCTGCCGTTGGAACCGCTTCGGCGCCTGTAAATTCTCCGGTTCAGGTTCCGCCGGCTCAGACAATTGAAAAAAATGAGCCGCAGAAAGACGCAAAAAAGCCGGAAGTTGAGATTTTAAATAAACCTGTTTTGAACGAGGGAATGCCTGAAAACCAGGTATTCTCGTCATTTACGAACAAGACCATTCTTGCGGATAGAGATTATTTCAACGGAAAGGTAAAAAAGATTCTCAAAGATGATGAATTTGAAGCTGAAGGGCTCAGCGAGAAGGGAGATGAATTGCTGCTCAAAGTTTCTCCGGAAAAAGCAAATATCGGCTCCATAGCTGAAATTTACGCAAAAATTAGGGAAGATGACGGCAAAATTACTGCCCAGCTTTGCGGCCGATGCGAAATATTTTACGTGGAGCATTCCGCCGTTAAATGCCGGCTTATATGGGTAAATAATTTTATTTCAGAGGATATGCCTGTCAGAGTGAAATAAAAAATGGACTACAGGGAAAAAACGGCTCTTTTGCGCATTAATGCGGCCAGATATTACGGTTACGGCTGGATTTCGGAATACCTAAAAAGCCGTTCAGCAGAGGAAATTCTTTCCAAAAATTCTCTTGAAATTTCCTTTGATACCGGAATATCGGCGCAAAAGGCTGAAGATTTTTTAAAAAAGGCCTCTTCTTTTGAAGCCGAAAAAGAGCTTGAAAAAATTGATGCAAACAAGATATCAGTTTATTTTTACGGGCAGCAGGGATATCCTGAATGCTTTTATCAAATATCCCAGCCGCCGGCCGTATTTTATATAAAGGGAGATTTTTCGCTTTTTGACGCAGTCGCTATTGTGGGTACCAGAAAAGCCGACGCTTATGCAGTGAGACAGACAAGCAAAATGTCATTTGAGCTTGCTTGTACAGGCATGGGAATAGTCAGCGGTCTCGCCAGAGGAGTAGATACTCTGGCCCATAAGGGCGCGCTTAAGGCAGGGGGGAAAACGGCCGCTGTTACAGGCTCCGGGCTTTTGAATATTTATCCGCCGGAGAACAAAAAACTGGCCGCCGATATTTGCGAAAAGGGCGGTTTCCTGCTGAGCGAGTCGCCCTTGAATGAAGCGCCGCTCAAGACTAATTTTCCTTTAAGGAACCGCCTTATTTCCGCCCTTTCGTGGGGCGTAATTGTTATGCGCGGGGATTATCCTTCGGGGTCGCTTATTACGGCCAGGCATGCCCTTTCACAGGGGAAGGAAGTAATGGCAGTGCCAGGCGATGCAGACAACCCTTTAAGCCGCGGTCCGAACAGGCTGATAAGGGAAGGGGCAATACCGGTTTGCAGTACGGAAGATGTTTTGGCCGCAGTTCCCGAGTATCTGAGACAGAAGTTCAGTGAAAAAAAGGATAAAACACCAGAACGGGAGAATATTCCTTTGAGCGGGGATTTGAAAAAAATTTATACTTTTGTGTATAAAAGCGGAGCGGCAAGCTGCGATGAAATTTCCATGGGCCTTAATATGCCTGTTTCCAGCGCTCTTAATATCCTCTTTGAGCTTGAAAGCGGCGGATTTTTGGCAAGAAAGGGCGACAGATATTACTGCTTGAAATGAAAAATAATACGGAAAAAAAGCTTTTTTCCCTTCTTGAAACGGCGGAGAGCAGACTTTCCAGCGGCGATAAAAGCGGAGCTTTGAAGATTTGCGATGAGATATTTGATGTATGGAAAGGGGCCGGGGCTGTTCCGGATTCTTTCTCAAGGCGTTTTATGGACCTTGGAAAAACCCCTTTTTCCAATTTCAATTATTTCATAAGGTACAAGGATTTCATTATAGAGCCGTCTTTCGTGTTTTTGAAAAAAGCGATGCTGCGGAATTCCTACCTCGATTTCGCAAAAGAGCTGGAAAAATTCCTGAAGTATTCGGGAAAAAAAGACGGATATTTCAGCTTCTGGGCAAATTTTATGCTTGGAAACTTTGAGGATTCCTTCAGGGCTCTGGAGCGTTACCTGAAAATTGAAAAAGATATAATCGTGGACGATATCTGCTTTCCACTGAGAAAACTTGAAAAATCTTTTATCGGCCCTGTTTACAGAAAGTTCTGCTTTACAAGCCCCCGCGGAAAATTTGCGGCCATGTACAGGGTTTATTTTATGTCAAGAAGCGGCGCGCATTTTTCTCCTGTCTCTCTTAAATCATTTTCAGCTGAAATTCATCCGCTGGAATTTTATTTGAGGGGCAAATTGTTCATGGATGCCGTGCTTTTAGACGAAGCTCTGGAGTGTTTTTCAAAGTTTATGCGGCATTATCCTCATTTGCTTGAGGCCAGGGGTTTTTATGCGGAAACAGCTTATCTTTTGGGAAAAAGGTCAGAGGCCTTTTCTGTTTTTAGGTATGATTTCAGCCTTCCAAATCTGAAATCATCATCTCAAACATGGCTTGCATCCCTGTTTCTTTTTGACGGCAGCATTGAAAAGGCTGAAAGATATATATTGAAATCTCCCAAAAATCCGCTGAACCTTTGCTGGCTAGGCGCCTGTATAGCGCTTGGGAAAGATTATGCCGGAGCCATGAAATTTCTGGATGCCGCGCTTTCTTACAGAAAAGACGATGCTGAGGCCCTGCTTTGGAAATCTCACTGTTTTCTGGGGCTTGGGATGAAAAAAGAGGCTCTTTCATGCGTTTTGCCTCTCTTTGACGTGGATAGCAATAAAATATGGCCCTGCATTTATGCCTTTCTTTCATCGCCGGATAGCAGGAAAAAGAGCTTTGAAAAGCGTCTGGATTTTGAAATAAAAAAGTTTTTGAATCTGCTCGGCTTTTTAAACGGCGGGAAAAAGATCCTCAGGCCGGCTCGGCCTTTTTCTGCCGAGATTTTTTGCGTTTCCATGATCAGGAATAATGCCGGACTTCGCCGGGATGATAACTTCTGGCTCTGGCTTGCCCTGAAGAGAAGCGGTTTTTTCAAATGAAGCAAAAAAAGTGTAGAATATTAACCTATGGCTAAAAATCTCGTTATAGTTGAGTCTCCGACAAAACAAAAGACAATTTCAAAATTTTTGGATGCTTCCTATGCGATAAGAAGCTCATACGGTCATATAAGGGATTTGCCCCAAAATGAGATAGGCGTGGATTTTAAGAACGGTTTTAAGCCTACCTATGTTCTGGTTGAAAGGGGAAAGAAAATAATATCAGAGCTTGACAAAATGGCCAAAACCGCAGAAAAGGTTTATCTTGCCACAGACCCTGACAGAGAAGGAGAGGCGATAAGCTGGCATCTTACCGAAGCTCTCAAATCCGCCGATAAATCCAAATTCAAAAGAATAAGCTTTCATGAAATAACAAAAACCGCCATCCTTGAGGCGCTTAAAAATCCCAGGGATTTGGATTTTAACCTGATAAATGCTCAGCAGGCCAGAAGGATTCTTGACAGAATTGTCGGTTATCAGATCTCTCCCCTTCTGTGGGCAAAAATAAAGAAGGGTCTTTCCGCCGGCCGCGTACAATCTGTGGCTGTCAGGCTTATAAGCGAGAGGGCCGCTGAAATAGAAGCTTTCAAGGAAAGCGATTACTATACGATAGACGGGATATTTGAGAAAGACGGGATAAGATTTGCGGCTAAAATGGTCAAGTGGAAAGGCAAGAATGTGGAAGAAACGGTTACATTGAAGCTTTTTGCCGAGGACTACAAGTATAAAACATCGTGTTTCAAGACCATAGAAGAAATGGCTGAACTTCTCTCCGCCGTGAAAGATTCATCCTTTTTCGTTTCATCAGTTGAAAAGAAAACGGTTTCAAAGAAGCCCAAACCGCCTTTTATCACAAGCTCGCTGCAGCAGGATTCCTATACAAGACTCGGTTTTACTCCGGAAAGAACGATGAGAATAGCCCAGTCTCTTTATGAAGGCGTGAATATAGCCGGCGAGATGACGGGTCTCATAACGTATATGAGAACTGATTCTTTTAACGTTTCGGAAGATATGCAAAAGAAGGCCTCGTCTTTTATAAGAAAGGCCTATGGAGAAACATACGCCCCTTCAACCCCTCCGGTCTATCTTAAAAAGGTAAAGGGCGCTCAGGAAGCTCATGAGTCCATACACCCCACAGATATCGGGAGAAAACCGCAGGATATAAAGGATTATCTGACACCGGAGCAGTACAAGCTCTATGACCTTATATGGAAAAGATTCATAGCCAGCCAGATGTCGCCGGCCTCCTTTGACTCGGTAGGCGTGGAGATAAAGGATGAAAAAGATCTGAGCCTTTTCAGGGCGTCCGGCAGAACTCTTAAGTTTGACGGCTATCTGAAAGTTTATCAGGAAAGCGAAAAGGAAGAGGACGAGGATGAGGAAGAAAAAACTCTGCCGCCCCTCAATGAAAAAGACGCTTTGAAGCTTAAGGACGCCCAGCCGAAACCGCATAGGACCAGCCCTCCTTCCCATTACAATGAGGCAAGTCTTATAAAGACGCTTGAAAAGCACGGCATAGGCAGGCCGTCCACCTATGCCTCAATAATTTCAACGATAATAGACAGGGGCTATGTAAAAAAAGAAAAAGATAAGAGGTTGACCATAACGGAGCTTGGAAAGATCGTCACGGAAAAGCTCAAAATGTTCTTCAAAGATATAATGAGTCTCTCGTATACTGCCGGGATAGAAGACAAGCTTGACGATATAGCCGATGGCGCTGTGTCATGGGAAAAGATAATTTCAGATTTTTACAAGGAGTTTTCAAAAAATCTTGCCAATGCTTCCGAAAATATGGCGGCGGCCAAAATGGCCGTAAAAACATCCGAGAAATGCCCGCTTTGCCTGAGCCCCATGCTTTTAAGGGAAAGCCGGTTCGGCAAGTATCTTTCCTGCTCCAGATTCCCCAAGTGCCAGGGCAAGATTCAGCTTGACGCGCAGGGCAATAAGATAGAAAAATTCAATGCTGTGAAAACCGACAAGGAATGCTCAAAATGCAAGAAGGGAAAAATGCTTTTAAGGAAAGGTCCGAGAGGCTTTTTCCTTGGCTGCTCCCGTTTTCCTTCATGCAGGAACATAGAAAGCGTTTCAGACGATGAAGCCGCAAAAATTATTTCACAGAACCGCGGAAAATAAAACATAATGCTCAGCGAAGCTGAAAAATTTCTTATTTACCTGAAAACCGAAAAAAACGCATCAAAGCATACATTAAGGGCTTATAATAGGGACCTTGCGGAGTTTTTGTCTTTCTGCAAGAGTCTCAAAAAGCAGGAACTTGAAAAGATTGACAGACTTTCTGTCAGGGCTTATTCCGCTTCATTGTCTGAAAGAAAGCTTAAAAAAAATACGATAATAAGAAAACTGGCCGCTGTCCGCTCTTTTTTCAACTATCTTTATGAGAAGAAGGTCATAGACGATAATCCATTCTCCCTCTTAACATCGCCCAGAAAGGACAAAAATTTGCCCAGATTTCTCACTGAAGAGGAAACGGAAAAACTGACTTCAGCCAATCAGCCCGATAAAATACTGGCCAGAAATTTAAATTACAGGCAGGCTTTCAGAGATTATGCTCTTTTGATGCTCATATATTCATGCGGTTTAAGGCGAAGCGAAGCTGCCGGGCTTAAAGTAGGCGATATTGACCTGTTTTCAGGATTTGTCAGAATACTTGGAAAAGGAATGAAGGAAAGAATAGTTCCTGTTGGGGAAAACGCTCTTGAAGCGGTAAAAAAATATATTGAGACAAGAAAAAATCCGGCGCCATCAGAGCCTTTGTTTTTGAACAATTCCGGAAAAGCCTTAGGCGAGGCCGGAGTGGCTTTCATAATAAAAAAAGCCGCCAGAAGAGCAAGATTTGCCAAAAATTTAAACGCTCACGCTTTAAGGCATTCTTTTGCCACACATCTTTTGAACAACGGCTGCGATCTCAGAGCCCTGCAGGAGATGCTGGGGCATGCAAATCTCGCCACTACTCAAATTTATACCCATGTCTCAATGGAGCATCTGAAAAAAGTTTATGAAAAATTTCATCCGAGGGCTAAAAAATGAAGATTATTGCGGTGCTTATAGTCTTTTCCTCGCTCTTAACCGCAGGAGGTTTCAAAAAACTGGCCGATAAATTTGAAAAAGAAGGCTTCAAAGATGCTTCATGGTCTTTTGCAGTTTACAGCGTTTCCGGAAAGAAAATTTACGGAAAAAATGAGGATTTGAAGCTTGTTCCGGGAAGCGCCGTAAAGCTTTTTTCCACTGCCTACGCCCTTGACTGCCTTGGGCCCGATTATAGGATTGAAACCGGACTTTATTCGTCCGGACCTGCGGAAAGAAACGTATTGAAAGGGGATCTGATACTGAAAGGCGGCGGCGATATATCCTTCGGCTCGGAAAATTTTGGAGATTCATATTCCGCTAAAGCCGGAGAGATCGCCGGAATCTTGCGTTCTCTCGGCATAAATGAGATAAGCGGATCTGTCTTTGTGGATGACTCTTTTTACTCATTTCAGGCTCCGGGCTCATGGGCGTGGGAAGATATAGGCAATTATTATGCCGCCTTCCCGCGCGCTTTTTCTGTCAATGACAATCTTTACAGGATATGTTTTTCATCCGCTTCTCAAACAGGCCGTCCTGCAGAATTATCTTCAATAGAGCCGCAATTGCAGCTTGAAGTTGAAAATTTTGCACTGACGGGGGAAAAAAGCGGGGGAGACAATTCATACATATACTCTCTTCCGTGGATAAATAAAATAAGGATAACCGGCTCAGCTCCGCCCGGATACTGCATAAAAGGCGCCATGGGCAATCCTGCCTCGTTTTTTGCCGCATACCTGAGAAATTTTCTCATATCTGAAGGCATTAATGTAATAGGCGGCTCCTTATACGGCAGGTACCCTCAGGATATTCAGGTGAAAAGGCCTATAAAAACCTTTTTGTCGCCTCCTCTTGAGAGCATAATTGCCGCAACTAACAAGAAAAGCTTTAATCTTTATGCTGAAGGCCTTTACAAATTAGCCGGGTTAAAGTGTTTAAAAAGCATTGAAGAATATTCCTCTTTATTCGGCGCTTCACCGAAAGCAGCGGACGCCTGCGGCCTGTCTAGACTTAATTTATTTTCTGCAGGGGATTTTATAAGACTCCTGAATTATGCAGCTTCAAGGCCGTGGTTTAAGAGTTACAGAGATTCCCTTTATTATCCCGGAGACGAGCTTGGCAGGGGGCATATCAGGAATATAGATAAGGAAAAAAAACTCGGCAGAAATCTTGCCGTTAAATCCGGTTCGCTCAAGTATGTCAGGGCATATGCCGGATATCTGAGGACAAAAAAAGGCAGGGAGCTTTCATTTGCCTTCATAGTGAATAATTACCTGTCTGAGCCTGCATATGCCGATTATGCTCACGGGCAGCTTCTGGCATGGCTTTATGAAAATGAATGAGTTTTATTGAAAAAAAACTTCGTATTTTATAGAATTTAGTGGTAATCAGGGAAAAGAGGAAAATATGGCCAAAATTTTAGTTGTTGATGACGATCCGGAAATATCTTCTCTTGTTCAGTATACTCTTGAGAGTCTGGGCCACACTATAAAAGTCTGCGATAACGGCAGGGAAGTCATAGACGCCATAAAAGAATTTTCTCCGCAGCTGCTTGTCATGGATGTCATGCTTCCCGGAATAGACGGATATTCTCTTACTGCCAAGATTTCCGAATCGCCTGATACCGCATCAATCCCGATAATAGTTCTTTCGGCTCTGGAACCCTCCAGGTCAATGTTCGGCAAATTCACTCAGGTAAACGCCTTTTTGACAAAGCCTTTCAATACTGATGATCTTATTGAAGCAGTTAAGCGCGCTCTTGGCGGGCAATAATCTCACCAATCACTTTTGATTATAAGGACACACTTCTTGGCATATGTCGCAGCCGAAGTTTTTTTCGCAATAAGGCAATATTTCCGGCGGCGGCGCGGAGCTTTTTCTATTATGAGTCGTCCAGTAGGAAATGCATCTTTCCGGATTAAGTACATACGGGGTCAAGGCCCCGGTCGGGCATGCCTGCACGCATTTAAGGCAATCCCCGCAAAGGCTTTTTGCCTCGGATCCGGCAGAGTCTGTTTCAATATTGAGCATGGCTCCGGCAATGTTAAAATATGAGCCTGTTTTTTCGTTTATAGCAAGAGTGTTTTTACCCGTAAAAGCCAGTCCTGACATGGCTGCCCATATTTTTTCGGCGACCGGGGAACTGTCAACAAAAATTTTCCATTTAAGAGCGTGAATTTTCTCTTTCGCCTTTTTAAGCGCTTTTTCTACCTTTTCTCTTAATACCCTGTGATAATCGTCAGGGCGCGCGTAGCGGGCTATGGAAAACTTTTTGCCCTTGATAAATTCCGGAATTTTTATTTTTTTTCTTTCAAGAAAGCCCTGCGGATCTCTTTCTATTTCATTGATTTTATCATGCTCAAGCTCCGAATTATAACGGAAAAGGCATATTAAAACGCTTTTTGCATCCTCAAACCAGAGTCCTGGATTTTCTATTTTATCCAGATTTCTTTTCAGGTAAGAAATAGAATCAGGATATTTTGATATTATTTTTGAAAAGGTGCTTAAATCGAGCTTTTGAGCTTTTACTATTTCAACAGCCGCGGCTTCAACTCTCATCAGCTCATTTTTTATTATTTCTTCCTTCAAATGGCTTCCCTCAGCAGATTTGTTATTTCCCTTTCAGCGTCCTTTTCGTCTGTTTTCTTTTTAAGTATTTCAAATACGGATACGGCCTGACATGAAAGAGGAGACTTATTGTTAAGATTAAGTCCAACCCCCACAAATATTTTCCTGAAATTTTTTTTGGGGCTTGTCTGGCATAATATTCCGCATATTTTCCTTTTTTTGCCCTTGAATTTCACCATAATGTCATTTGGATGTTTTATCTCGCATCGCACGCCTTTTGATTTCAAGTATTCTTTCACGGCGAAAGCCGCCTTGATTGAGATGCTGGGAATATCATTGTCTTTGACTTCTCTGTTAAGGCATAAAGTGAGATATATCCCGCCCGGCGGGGAAAACCATTTTGTACCTCTTCTCCCGTATCCCGCGGTTTGTGTTGCGGCTGAGACGCAAAACTCATTATCTATCATTCTGGCAAGCTCTCTGGCATAATCCTGAGTTGATGAAACTTCGTCAAGTTTTATATGAAGAAATTTATCTTCCATTTTATTTTTTCTCCTCTATCTCAAGGGAGATGTCCGCCGCAGATATTGAATGCGTAAGGCATCCCATGGAAATATAGTCCGCGCCGATTTTTGAATATGACGGCAAATCATGAAGTTTTATTGACCCGGACAGCTCTATTTTAGTTTTCGGGCTTGTTTTTTTAATTTCTTTTACCGCCTTCTTCATATCGGAAACACTCATATTATCCAGCATTATTATATCAGGTTTCATGGCGGCAAAACTTCGGGCCTGGCTCAAATTTTGAGCTTCAATTTCTATTTTTTTAGATGGAAATTTCTTTCTCGCCTCTTTTATTTTTTGTGCGAGTTTTTCCAAGGAGCCGAGGGCGGCTATATGATTGTCTTTTATGAGAAAAGCGTCATAAAGGCCGAATCTGTGATTTGAGGCCCCTCCTGTTTTTACCGCATATTTTTCTTCAAGGCGCCATAAGGGCGTGGTTTTTCTGGTGTCAAGTATGACGGTTTTTTTGGCTGTCCTGGATGCTTTTCTTGAAAGCAGGGCAATGGCGCTTAATCTTTGAACTATGTTCAGGGCCGTTCTTTCGGCTGAGAGGACGCTTCTGTCGCTCTCTACGGTCATTATAATCTCGCCGGGAGAGGCCCATTGGCCGTCTTTCTTTATTATATTCACTTTCGCTTTTGAGTTTAACAGCTTGAAGGCGTATGCCGCCATTTCTGCTCCGCAAACTACGCAAAGGGATTTTGATTTCATGACGGCAAAAAAGGTCTTCCCGGGGTCCACAAAAAGCTGAGTTGTTATGTCCGCTTTTTTTATGTCTTCTTCAAGAGCTTTTTTTATTTTCATTTTTGTTTCGACGCTTAACATTTTTGCCTCCGCTTTTTGCGCGCATTTCTCTCAGGGCTTTAAGTCTGTCTCTGTATAAGGCAGCTTTTTCAAAATCCAGATTCTCGGCCGCTTCAAGCATGTTTTTTTCAATTTTTTCTTCAAGCGCGGAAAGATCCTTCGCTTCGGAAACAGCCTTTTCAAATTCGTCCATAGCCTTCTCTTCTCTTTCTTTTCTGAGTTCTTTGTAGGAGATATAGGATTTTTCCACGGTTTCAGGCGTTATGCCGTGCTTTTTATTATGTTCAAGCTGTATTTTTCTCCTGTAATTCATCGTAAAAACCGCTTTTTTCATTGATTCCGTGAGCCTGTCGGCAAAAAGAATCACATTTCCGCATTTGTTTCTAGCCGCGCGGCCGGCTATCTGTATAAGAGTCGTCTCGCTTCTCAGGAAACCTTCATTGTCGGCGTTCAATATAGCCACATTTGAAACAGAAGGGATATCCAGCCCTTCCCTTAAAAGATTGATGCCCACAAGAACGTCAAATTCTCCGGCTTTGAATTTATCAAGTATATCCAGCCTTTCAAGTGTATCCATATCGGAATGCAGATATGCCGATTTTATCTTCCTTTGTGAAAGATAATCGCTTAAATCTTTTGCGTTTTTCTTCGTTAAGGTCAAAGCCAGAGTCTTTTCTCCGGCTCTTGCGGCTTTTTCTATCCTTTTTACAAGCTCTTCTATCTGATTATCAAGAGGAAGTATCTCCACTTTAGGATCCGGCAGACCTGTAGGCCTTATTATTTGCTCGGCCACATTTTCTCCGGAAAGGCTAAGTTCATAAGGCGACGGCGTGGCAGACACAAAAATTGTTTGCGGCCTGATGGAATCAAATTCTTCATATTTCAAAGGCCTGTTTTCAAGAGCCGAAGGCAGTCTGAAGCCGAAATCCACAAGAGTCTGTTTTCTGCTCCTGTCGCCTTCATACATGCCTCTTATCTGCGGCACTGTAACATGGGATTCATCTATGAACAGCAGGAAATCCCTTGGGAAATAATCAAGAAGGCATAGGGGGCGCTCGCCCTTGGCCCTGCTGGTCAGATGCATTGAATAATTCTCTATGCCGTGGCAGAATCCGGCCTGTCTGAGCATCTCAATGTCATATCTCGTTCTCTGCTCAAGTCTTTGGGCAAAAAGTTCCCTGCCCTCGGACCTTAAAACTGCAAGTCTGCTCTTAAGCTCCTCTTCAATAGATTCCAGTGCTTTTTCAAGGGAGGCCGGAGAAGAGACAAAGTGCGTGGCCGGATATACCGCAGCGTCGCGGAGTTCGGATATCTTTCTCCCGGTGAGCGGATCCCGGCAGGATATTTCCTCTATCTTATCGGAGAATACTGCTCTGAGAAAATATTCCTCGTCTGAGGGGAATATGTCCAGAACCGGCCCTTTCAGCCTGTATTTTCCCCTGGAAAAATCAATATCATTTCTTTCATATCTCAGAAATGAGAGCTTTTCAGTGATTTCCTTCCTGTTAAATTTATCTCCTGTTTTAAGAAAAAGCGCGGCTTTTGCAAATTCTTCAGGGGAGCCTATATTGTATATGCAGGATACGCTTGCGACCACTATGGTGTCTCTGAAGTTGAGTATCGATGAAGTCGCCTTCAGCCTGAGGCGGTCTATCTGCTGATTTATTGAAGCGTCCTTTTCTATGTAGGTGTCGGTCTGCGGAAGATAGGCCTCAGGCTGGTAATAGTCATAGTAGGAAATGAAATATTCCACTTTATTTTGAGGGAAAAACGATTTGAACTCGCCGTAGATTTGAGCGGCCAGAACCTTATTGGGGGAAATTATAAGAGCCGGCCTGTTCAAAGCCGCTATAACATTGGCCATAGTGAAAGTTTTTCCGGAACCCGTAACGCCAAGAAGAGTCTGATTTTTTTGTCCGGCGTGCAAAGAAGAAAGCAAATGTTTTATGGCGCCCGGCTGATCTCCTGCGGGCTTAAAAGGCGATATCAGCTTGAATTTTTCCATAAGAGAAAAGAAAGGGGGATGCGAAAAAAACTATTTTTCTATTATATCTTTCAAAAAGCCTTTTTTCTTTTTTAACAGGGCTTTTGCCTGTTTTGATGACAAATTGAGTTTACAGGCGACTATCGCTTCCTTTACGCGGTAACCGTGTTTCAAAAGAATTCTCTCGGCCTCTTGCGGGGGGATTTTGCATATTTGGCTTAAAATCCTTTCACAGCGCATTTTAAGCTTGAAAGAAGTCTTTTTCAAGTCAACCATCCAGTTCTTATATACCTTTCCTGAAATTATCATGGCGGAAGTTGTCAGCATATTGAGTATCAATTTTGTTGCGGTGCCGCTTTTCATTCTTGTGGAGCCGTTCACCGGCTCCGGTCCCGGATCCGCGGCGATTATAATGTCCGCCGACTTCGGCTTGCTGTTTACATTGCAAGTGACGAAAATGGTTCCGGCTTTTCTGGCTTTGGCCGCATCCATGGCTCCCTGAACATAGGGTGTCACTCCGCTTGCCGCTATGCCCACTACAACATCGCCGGCCTTGGCTCTTTTCATTATCTCCTTCTTGCCGTCTTCGTATACGTCCTCAGCTCCTTCCTTTGAGAGAAAAACCGCATTATTGCCGCCTGCCATTACGGCTGTAAACCTTTCCGGTTCAACGCCGTATGTCGGCGGAAGCTCTGCGGCTTCAAGAACGCCGAGTCTTCCGCTGGTGCCGGCGCCTATGAAAAACGTATTTTTTCCTGACAGGAAAGCTTTTGATATGATTTTTGCGCCTGCGGCGATGCTTTTTATTTCCCTGCCCACCGCTTTAGGCACTTTCATATCCTCCCTGTTAAGCTTGAGCAGCACTTTCTCAAGAGGAATTCTGTCTATATCTGCGGTATTTTTGTTTATCTTTTCGGTTGGAAGAGAGGCGTAAAGGGAAAACTTGGCGTTATTCTTCATTTTTTTCTCCGGTAACCGTTTGAGTGCTTTCCTGTATCGTGACCGTGCTGGAAGAAATGGCGGTCAGCGGGTCAAAATTTACGATATCAGGTATCCTGGGATTTTCTGTCCATCCTAGGACGGAATCTATGCTCCTGTTTGAAAAATCATCCGGTCCGTCCACGGTTTCTTCAACGAGGGAGAAAACATTTTCCCTGCCGCAGGAGAACTTGGCTATATCATTCAGAAGCTGAAATTCTTTGTATTTTTTTTCATACTTTGACGAGGATATAAGAAGTATAGGCCTCTTGCCGTAGGCCCTGAGTGGATTTACTATCAGAACGTCATTTATGTTCATGGAAGGGTAAATGGCAACGGCCATCGGCAGTTCCTTGTTTATGGCCGCGGCTTTTACGGCGAGATTTGCTCCTATCCAGGACCCGACGGGGATTATTCTGTCCATTGAGTATCCGGCTGAGGAAATGAACACAAGCGCAGAATCCACATCCCTTATCATCTTATTGTACTCATTGTCCAGCCCGCTTACCGAAAAAGATTTGAAAGTTGAAGTTGAGCCGTCGGGCATTACCGTGGAAAGACCATGTCCCCTCAAATCAAGTGCGAGATAGCCGAAGCAGTATTTTTCAGCTCTGGGAAACCACTTTTTCCATTCGGTAAGATTGTTCTTCTGGCTGTGAAGAAACAGCAAAACCGGCTTATTCTGGCATGGAGGCAGCCACTTCGCGTTCAGCTGCCATCCGTCGTCAGAAACCATTTTTGTGTCAGCAGGAGTTCTCTGCCCCGGGCAGGGCAGGGCAAAAAAAGCCAGGCACAGAAAAGGCGTCAAAAGTTTCATTTCAGCTCTCAATGTTTCCCTCGCCGAACCAGAGAGCGATTTCCCTTTTGGCATCCTCTGTGTTTCCCGAAGCGTGTATGACATTTTCCATGATGCCGTTTTTGGGATTTATCTTTCCAAAGCTTCCTCTTATGCTGTGAGGGTCGGCTTCTTCAGGGTTTGTCGCTCCGACTATTCTTCTGACCTCCGCAACGGCGTTTTCTCCTTCGTAAATCAAAGCCAGCAGTCTGCATGTTTTAAATCCGTGAAATTCGCCGAGGAAAAATTTTACGAGGTTTTCAAAAAAAGGCTTTCCTTTAAGCGCCGCATAATGCTGTTCGGCAAGTTCTCTGTCCACTTTCACAACCTTTGCGGCAACCATTTCAAGATTGCTTTGATCCAGCCTGTCTATGGCAAGGCCGGTGAGCTTTCTTTTCTTTCCGTCAGGTTTTATTACAACCAGGGTTCTCTCTATGGCCATTTTTCCTCCATATCCCGCCTTAAAGTCCAGAATCTTATTTTAGTTTTTAATTAAAGCGTTTGCAAATTTAAGGCAAAACATCAATTCAATTGAACAGGGAGCCTATAATCTTGTAAAATCTTATTGTTGGAAGGCGGAGGTTTTATGGCCAAAGTAATGATCGTGGACGACGAAAAAGATGTCCTTTATCTCCTTAAGGTGCTTATGGAGAAGGAAAATTTTGAAGTAATAGAGGCGTCGAACGGGCTTGAGGCTTACAATAAGCTCACGGCTGATAATGAGCCGGCCAGGCCCGATGTGATAATCCTCGATATAATGATGCCGGAAATGGACGGCTATACCCTGCAGGCTAAAATCCAGGAAATGGAGGATTTAAGAGGCACCCCGATAATAATACTGACCGCCAAGGGCCAGATGAAGGACCTCTTTGAGTTATCTTCCAATATACACGCTTTTGTAGAAAAGCCTTTTGAACCCAAAAATCTGCTGAAAATAGTGAAGGAAGCTATTAACAAAAATGGAAAATAACCCGATAAACGAGATCATAAAAAACAACTACGATAAAATACGCGCACTGAAGGAAAAAAATATAGACCCTTTCCCGAGGCGCTTTGAGGTAAAGAATAAAATAAGCTCTGCGGTAGCTTTGCCGGAGGGAACGGATGTTGTGATAGCGGGCAGGATAGTCCTTATGCGCGTTATGGGCAAGGCCACTTTCGCTCATTTGAAGGATGGAACCGGCAAAATGCAGATTTATGCGAAAAAGGACGTTCTGGGCGATGAGGCTTATGAAATTTTCAAAAAAAATTGCCATGTAGGCGATTTTATCGGAGCTGAGGGCAAAATATTCAAAACTCATACCGGCGAGATAACGGTAAATGTCTCAAAAATAACCATACTTTCAAAATCAGTCAGGCCGCTTCCCGAGAAATGGCACGGCATAACCGACCCTGAAACCAGATACAGAGAGAGGTACCTCGACCTGATCGCGCATGACAGAGTGAAGGAGATCTTTGTAAAGAGAGCCAGAATAATCGCTATAACAAGAAGCATTCTGGATTCCGACGGCTATATAGAAGTGGAGACGCCGGTACTGTGTTCTCAGGCGGGCGGAGCGTCGGCAAGGCCGTTCATAACTTTTCATAACGTTTACAAAACCGAGCTTTATATGAGAATAGCGACCGAGCTTCCTCTGAAAAAGCTTATCATAGGCGGCTATGACGGAGTTTATGAGATAGGAAGAGTTTTCAGAAATGAGGGCATAGACACCAGGCATAATCCTGAATTTACGACCCTTGAAGCTTACAAGGCATACGCCGATTATCATAAAATGGCCGAGCTTGTGGAGAAAATTTTTGAAAAATGCTGCGAAGCTTTTCAGATTTCGGAGATAGATTATGACGGGCTCAAGTTGAATCTCAAGCCCCCTTTTGAAAGGATATATCTGCCGGAAAGATGGAAGCAGAAGCTCGGCTCCGATATACATGAAGTGCTGAGCGGGAAATCTTTCAACAGGGCGAATTTGTACAAAATGGCGGATTCTCTTAAGATAGATTACGACAAACAGACCCCGTGCGCCAAGATATTTGACAGGATACTTGACGAGAGAATACTCAATGATGTCAAGCATCCGGCCTTTCTTATGGACTATCCCACGGCCATAACGCCTCTGGCCAAGACAAAGGAGAATGACGAGTCTCTGGTAGAGAGATTTGAGTTCTTTATGGCCGGACAGGAAATAGCTAACGCTTACACGGAGCTTAATGACCCTCAGGACCAGAAATCAAGGCTTATGGAACAGCTTAAGCAGAGAGATGAAGAAAACAATGGAGAAGCCGATATTCTGGACAAGGATTTTATAGAAGCCATGGAGTATGGAATGCCTCCAACCGGCGGAATAGGCATAGGAATAGACAGAATTACCATGATACTTACGGGTAATCCTTCAATAAGAGAGGTTATTCCGTTTCCGCTTCTCAAGCCGTCTCAAAAATGAAGAAAACTTCTACGGAGCTTTTTATAGCGCTGAGATATCTCAATACTCAGCGCAAAGGCCTTTTTACTCTTTTGACAACTTTTATAGGCGTTGCCGGCGTGGCGCTCGGAGTGGCCGCGCTTATAGTCACGCTTTCCGTCATGAACGGTTTCCAGTCCGATATAAGAAAGAAGATACTTGACGCTCAGGCTCACATAATAGTTTACGGAAATCTCAGCAAAGGCGCCTATGATGAGATAGCTTCAAAGCTTTCTTCAGTTAAGCAGGTTAAGGCTTTCTCTCCATTTTTTATGGGACAGGCGATATTGTCAGCCCAGGACAGAACATCAGGAGCGGTTGTAAAGGGCATAAAAGAGAGCGAATTTGACGTTAACAGTCTCAAGAGGTCCTTAAAAGCGGGAGATTGGAAAGGCGTAATCTCCGGGAAGGGGGAAATACTGCTTGGAAGCGAGCTTGCGGACAATCTGGGGCTATGGATAGGAGATTCGGTGATTCTGGTCTCGCCGAGGATAGAAGAGGCGGCTTTCGGAATAATGCCGAAAATGAAAAAATTCAAAATTGCCGGCCTGATAAATACCGGATACTACGAATTTGACTCTTCTTTCGCATATTGCTCCCTGGAGGACGCCCAGGATTTTTTCGGTCTGGCCGGCTATGCGACCGGAGTTTCAGTTTCCATAAAGGACGCCGGCGATGTCTTCTCCGCCGCCTCTGAAATAGAAAAGGCTCTCGGCGGCTATTATCCGGTGAGAACCTATGCGGAGATGAACAAGAATCTTTTTTCCGCCCTTAAGCTTGAAAAATTCATGATGAGCCTTATTCTCGGTCTGATAATAATAGTGGCTACCTTTACCATAGCCTCAAATCTCCTTATGACCAGCGTGGAGAAAATAAAGGATATAGGAATACTAAGGGCCATGGGCGCAAGCCCGTCTTTCATAAGAAGAGTCTTTTTTTATGAAGGAGTGCTTATAGCGGTTTGCGGAATTTTCTTGGGTTTCGCTCTCGGTCTTTCTGTGTCATGGTTTATAAAAACGCATGATATCTTAAAATTGCCGGCTGACATTTACTATATAACCAGAGTGCCTGTGGAAATAAAGGCGCTTGATCTGGCCTGGACGGCCGCAGTTTCCTTTTTACTCTGCCTTTTGGCCGCCGTGTTCCCGGCTTACAGGGCTTCCAGAATAAATCCCATAGACGCTATAAGGTACGGATGAAGAAAGATAAGATCATTGAAATTTCAGGGCTGACAAAAACCTATCAGCAGGGCGGAGAGCAGATCCTTGTTCTTGACGGCATTTCATTTGAAGCCTTTCGCGGAGAATTCGTCTCAATAGTCGGCCCCTCAGGCTGCGGCAAATCAACTTTTCTGAATATACTGGGCCTGCTGGACAGTTCATACGGCGGCAGCTTTAAAATTTTTTCAATGGAACCGGCCTCAATGAGCGAAGAGGAAAAGGCGGCTCTGAGACTTAAAAAAATAGGCTTTATTTTTCAATTCGATTCGCTTCTGCCGGAGTTCACCGCTTTTGAAAATGTGGAGCTGGCCGCCATGATGGCCGGCAGACCATCCAAAAGAGCTTCAATGGAGCTGTTTTCCAGCTTTTCAATGGAAAAGCTTATGAATAAGAATCCGAGGGAAATTTCCGGGGGAGAGAAGCAGAGAATAGCGCTGTTGAGGGCTTTGAGAAATTCGCCCTCTCTCATTCTTGCCGATGAGCCCACCGGCAATCTTGACCACAATAATGCGCTGAAGGTGCTTGGCGACCTGAAAAAAGCCTGTTCGCTTGGCGCCTGCGTGATTACAGTCACGCACAACCTTTCCCTCGCGGAAAGCTTTTCCGACAGGATTTTAGAACTGAGGGAAGAGAAACTTTTCACCTTAAAATGAAATGCCAGGAATGCAGAAAAAAAGATTTTTCCGTTTTGCTTAAAGTTCTTGTCAGCGGCAGAATAAAAACTTTGAAGCTTTGCGACGATTGCGCCGCGAAAAAAGGCTATTCCTACGAGCAGACGCCTCCTTCCGCCGGCGATTACGCTGAAAAGATAATATTGCAGGAGCATATCCCTGCAAAGAAAAAAAAGCTTTCCTGCACAGCCTGAGGATAT
>JAJUJA010000019.1 GCA_029267355.1 Elusimicrobiota bacterium
GGATTTATAAACGCGCATATGCATTTCTACAGCACCCTGGCCAGAGGGCTTAATAAGGCAAAACCATCCAAAAACTTCAATGAAGTTCTGGAAAATCTATGGTGGAAGCTGGACAAAAAACTGACAAAGGAAGCGTCTTATTACAGCGCCATAATACCTCTTATAAACGCCGTAAGAAAAGGAACCACAACTTTAATAGACCATCATGCCAGCCCTTTTGATATAAAGGGCTCTCTGGAAAATATAGAGAAAGCGGTTTATCAGAGCGGACTTAGAAGCGTCTTATGCTATGAGGTGTCAGACAGGGACGGCGCAGAAAAAGCGCAGGAGGGCATTGAGGAGAATATCTCCTTCATACAGCGCTGCGCCGAAAGAAACGGCAATAGAATAAAGGCGCTTTTCGGACTTCACGCCTCTTTTACTCTTTCAGACAATACTCTTGAAAAAGCCGCCGCCTACGGCAAGAACTTGAATTGCGGCTTTCATGTTCATTGCGCCGAGGCACAATCCGACCAGATAAACAGCGAAACATTAAGAAAGCTCAGGGTCGTTGAAAGATTCTCAAAATTCAATATACTGGGCCCCAGGACAATACTTGCCCATTGCGTACACATAAATGAAAGGGAAATGGATTTGATAGCTGCCTCAAAAACCGCCGTGGTTCATAACCCGCAGTCAAACGCCAATAATGCCGTCGGCATAGCCGATATAGTGAAGATGAAAGAAAAGGGCATTTTGTTCGGCCTCGGCACAGATGCCATGACGGTCAATATGCTTGAAGAGCTCAGATGCGGCCTCTGGCTTCAGCATTTAAAACGCGATCCTTCCTGCGGTTTTATGGAAATTTGCGAAGCCCTTTGCGTGAATAATCCGGCCATAGCCGGCAGATACTTTGAAAATGTTGGAGAAATAAAGACGGGCTTTGAGGCCGATGTAATAATTCTGGATTATCTGCCCTGCACGCCTTTTGAAACGGCCAATTTCTACGGCCATCTTGTATTCGGCATTTCGCAAAGCTCCGTTGACACGACCATAGCCGGCGGCAAAATCCTTATGGAGAATAAAAAGCTGAAACTTGATATAGACGAAGAGGCCGTAAACGCCAGAGCCGCCGAGCTGGCTAAAAAAATATGGTCGGCTTTTTAATAAAAGCTTTGGCGCTGGCTATGGCGCTGAAAGCGGATGCCGCCGTTTTGACAGACAGCTCTATAAATGTCAAAGGCGTTGAAAGAACTTTTCATTTCTTTGCACCTGAAAATGCAAAAAATGAAAAAAGGCCTTTGCTGATATTTCTGCATGGCGGCGGGGGCAGCGGAAAAAGATTTTTCAAACTGGACAATGCCCGCGGAATTTCACTTGCGCAAGAAAACGGATTCATCGCCGTTTACCCTGACGGACTGAAAAGAAGATGGAATGACGGCAGGGCCGTAGAGTTTTCCCAATCAGACGATATTTCCTTTCTGGACTCTCTAATTGACCACTTTATTAAAAACTTCAAAGCAGATGAGAAATCCATTTTCATAGCCGGCATATCAAACGGCGGCTTTATGGCTTACTCTTACGCTTTTGAAAGGCCTGGCAAAATACGGGGGCTGGCGGCAGTGGCTTCAGGTCTTCAAAAGAAACTTATTGAAGAAAAAAAGAAAACTGCACCTCTTAATACGCTGGTAATAAGCGGAAATGAGGACCCTCTGATTCCGTTTGAAGGCGGCAAACCTCAGATTCACCTGCTTGTAAAAAGGCGGCTGGGAGAGCTTATGTCATGGGAAGAGGCAAAAAAATTCTGGCTGAACAATAACTCCTGCCTTAAGAAAAACGAGTCTTATGAGCTGAATACGGACAAAGAAGACGGAACTTCCGTTATCTTTGAAGAATACTCCTGTCTGAACTCCAAAACAGCTTTTTACCTGATAAAAGGCGGCGGACATGCTTGGCCCGGCGGTATTCAGTATCTGCCTGAAAGGCGCATAGGGAAAACCTCAAGAGAATTCAATGCCACCGATAAAATAATTGATTTCTTCGGTTTAGCGCAGGAAAAATAAAACTCATTGTCCCCTTTCAGAACTTAATCAAAAAACGGTTCAATGCCTGAAATGTCTTTTGGGAAGAAGCACTGCGGATATATTGTTCTTATCTATAAGCTGAGAAACCGAGTCATAATCAAAACCGTCAGCCGGACAAACAAAGGAAGAAATGCCGGCTGAGATAATTTTCTCAAGCGGCTGATGTCCGAAAGGCGAGCATGAAGCGGCCGAAGGTTTTGAAAAACGCGGCAAATTCATTTTATTTTTGAGCTTGAATAAGACAGTATCGCAGGCCGAAGCAAGACAAGGATGCGGTCCGGAAGACGCAAGCAGAAAATTCTGGGCAAAAAGAACGCAGGAATAAGGCCGCTCAAAAGAAGAAAGCAAAGCGGCATATCTGAGATTTCTAATCTCTTCCAGAGAAGGCGGCCTTTTGGAAATAACTTTTATGTCCTTAAATATCTCAGTTTCATCTTTTTCCTCAATCAGAAAACCGCCCTTATGCGACTGAAAAGATAATTGCGGGCCGGTCGTGAAAGAATACGGGATTTTTATAAAAATGGAGTCATCGCTTTTTTTAAGTATGGCGGCGGCCTCTTTGGATATATCCGGAGCGCAGACAAGCTCCGGCTTTAATTTAACAAGCTCATAAGCGCTGTCGGATTCAAGTCTCCTGTTTAAGCAGCATACTGATTTATAAACATCGCCCTGAGAGAAAAGCCTTATTTTCTTTACCGCCGAAAGCGCATCCTCTCCCAGCGAAAAAGCGGCCAGATTGCCGTGTTTGAAAAATGAAATTCCCGGCTCCTCGCAGCGGAAAACAAGCTCAGACGCCTTCTCCATATCCATTTCATGATTAAGATTCAGATATCTGTATGAAACCGGCTCTTCATTTTGCCCGCCAAGCGAATAATAGAAAGCTTTTTGATGCGGATTTTCGCCATAATCCAGCTTCCTGACTTTTTTCAAAGGCAGAGCGGCCGTATCCAGAGAAAGAGAAAAAGGCCAGAGTTTTTCCGCCAGCTCGGCCTGATAATATGAAAATCTGTGCAGGGCCTTTGAAGCATAAAACAGCAGAGATTCCCGATTAAGTTCATCAAGTATTTTGATTTTTTCCAAAACAGAATCAAGGTCTTTGGGAAGACATATTATGGCCGGCAGAGGGTCAAGCGAGGCCGCGCCGAAAACCAGCGCCGCCATTTGCGACAGGGCAAAAGCGTCCTGACAATTTTCCCCGGCCTCCAGAACAAGCATATCAGGCGCGCTTAATTTGAAGGCGCCCTCCTTATAAACGCCTTTTTTAAGCGCCTGCCTTATCTCATAATAGTCGCTTGAAGAAAGCCGCGTAAAAGTGAAATTGCCTGAAGAAAAAGTTTTATAAAGATATGGAGAGCAGTATATCTCCCAGCCGAGAGAAAAAAGCTTTTCAGCCGCTTTGAGGCATTCTTTTTTGTAGGGAGAGTCAAAATAAACCGTTTTCGTTTTCATCTCAGGAAATAAGCTTTAAAAATTCCTCTTCGCCTATTACTTTGACGCCAAGTTTAATCGCCTTGTCATATTTTGAGCCGGGATTCTCGCCGGCGACGACATAAGATGTTTTTGAAGACACTGAGGAAGAGTCTTTGCCGCCCAATTGCCTCACCTTGAGAGCGGCCTCATCTCTGGTCATCGTTTTAAGCTCGCCCGTGAAAACAAAACTCAGGCCGGAAAGCCGCGAATCTTTTTTTTGTGAAACATAATTGAAATTGATATTGTGCGATTTAAGTTTCTCTATCAGAGAGCGCGCCGCTTCAGAAGAAAAAAACGAAGAAATGGATTCCGCCATAACCGGGCCTATCTCGTCTATCTTTGAAAGCTCCTCACAGGAAGCCGCAGATAGTTTTTCAAGATTTCCGAATCTCTCAGCCAGAACCAGCGCCGTCTTCTCGCCTATATGTCTTATGCCGAGCGCGTAAATAAGCTTGTCAAGATTGGCTTTTTTGCTTTCCTCTATCTGGCTTAGAAGATTTTCCGCTTTTTTGTCCTTGAACAATGGCAATTTGAGTAAATCTTCCTTTTTGAGTTTATAAATGTCTGAAAAATCTTTTATAAGCCCCTTCTCAAGAAGCTGATCGCAAACCGACTCGCCAAGCCCCTCTATATTCATGGCGTCCCTTGAAGCAAAATGCAGTATTGAGGCCCTTATCTGCGCGGGGCAAAGAGGATTGAAACATTTAAGAGACACCTCGCCCTGAGGCCTTTCAAGCCGGTATGAACAGGCCGGGCATATAGACGGCTCAATTATATCTTTTTCATCTCCGGTCCTTTTTTCTTTCAATACTCTCACAACCTTGGGAATGACCTCACCGGCCCTTTCTATCAAAACGCTGTCTCCGATTTTAAGCTCAAGGCGCTTTATTTCGTCAAAATTATGAAGAGTTGAGCTTGATATCATCACGCCGGCGCATCTGACCGGCTCAAGCTGAGCCACCGGGGTGACTACGCCTGTTCTGCCTACTGAAAAAATGACATTTTTGACTTTTGTCTGCGCCTGTGAAGCCGGATACTTGAAAGCTATGGCCCAGCGCGGGCTTTTGGCGGTAAAGCCAAGCTCATTTCTTAATTTCGGCGAATTTGCCTTTACCACAAGCCCGTCTATTTCATAATCAAGCGAAAATCTTTCCTTTTCGCATTTATTATAAAAAGAGATTATCTCATCAAGATTTAAACAGCGCTTCCTAATCTTTGTGACTTGAAAGCCGAGCGAAGCGCAGAATTCAAGATAATCCCAGTGATTCTGCGGTATTTCCAGATTATGCGCAAGGGCTGAGGAATGGACGAAAAATTTCAAATTCCTTTTTGCAGTTACCGAAGAATCCTTCTGGCGAAGCGAGCCGGCGGCGGCATTCCTGGGATTGGCAAAAAGCGGCAAACCGGCCTGAACTTGTTTTTCATTTATTTTCTCAAAATCGGCCTTTTCAAGATAAACTTCGCCGCGCACTTCAAAGCGGGAATTGGAAGGAACATTTATTTTAAGCGGCACAGTTCTCAGCGTTTTCACATTGGCCGTAACATCTTCCCCCTTATAGCCGTCGCCGCGTGTGGAAGCCCTTTTGAGAATTCCGCCCTCATATTCCAGCGAGCAGGAAAGCCCGTCTATTTTGGCCTCAACCACGGTTTCAAAATCGCCGTGAACCGAGCTTATTCTTTCATACCATTTTGAAAACTCCTGAGGCGAATAGCAGTTCTCCAGGGAAAGCATCGGTATTTCATGCTCAACCGGCTGAAAAGCTGAAACCGCCTTGCCGCCCACCCTCTGAGTCGGGGAATCAGGCGAAACCAAATCGGGGAAACTTGCCTCCAGCTCTTTAAGCCGCAGCATTAATGCGTCAAATTCGGCGTCCGTTATCAGCGGATTATCGTCTATGTAATAAGCGCGCTCGTGTTTTAATATTTCGGATTTGAGTTTTTCTATTTCTTCTGCGGCTTCTTTGCGGGTCATTTTAACTTGGCGAGATCGGCCACCGTATCCAGAACTCCGTTTATGAATTTGGGGCCTTTTTCCTCATCCGGCGAATAATACTTGGCTATCTCTATCGCTTCGTTTATTATTATTGAGACCGAGGCGTGTTTAAGCACTACCAATTCGCAGGTTGCCATTCTGAGTATCGCCTTGTCTATGGCGTAAAGCCGGGATGTATCCCAGCGCTTTGAAGCTTCGGAAATCGTATCGTCTATAAGCTTTATATTTTCAACAGTTTTTTTAAGAAGGTCCTCATAAAAACCGTAAACCTTCTCATCGGCCATTACGCCGAGATTGTCCTGATACTTTATGTAGGCATCGAATATATCGTCAACGGGGATTTTCCCCACATCGTAAAGGTAAAGGGAAGTTACGCAGTGTATTCTGGCTATTCTTCTTTTAGAAAAATTCATTTCAATGACCCTTATCCTGCTTTAAAACTTTTATTCATTATAGCAAAAATGAAATGATAAAAGAAAAAACCGAACCGGGGGCGGGTAGGACTTTGGGGTAAAAATTTGTACAATTTTGGAATGAACAGAAAATATTTTCTTGTTTTGGCTTTAATTCTCCCCATGGCCGCATGCCAGACAAATAAGGGCCAGGGGGAAGAAACTGCCGCGCCTAAGACGGCGGTTTCTCAAAATATTGAGGAGATTAAACCTGATATGGAAAAATTGACAAATCCCGAGAAAGCAAATGAAAAGGCGCCTGAGAAATTTAAGGTAAAATTCAAAACCACAAAAGGCGATATAATAGTTGAAGCAGTGAGGTCATGGTCGCCGAACGGCGCGGACAGATTTTACAATCTTGTCAAAGCAGGATTTTTTACAGATATAGCTTTTTTCAGAGTTTTAGACGGTTTTGTCGCCCAGTTCGGCATACACGGCAATCCTGAAATAAGCGCAGTATGGAGAAATCAAAATATACAGGATGATCCAGTAAAAGAAAGCAATCTCAAAGGAACCATTTCCTTCGCTACAGCCGGCCCCAATACCAGGACAACTCAGTTTTTCATAAATTACGGCGACAATTCCAGACTTGATGATATGGGTTTTTCCCCTTTCGCCAAAGTTATTGAAGGGATGGATGTAGCCGAAAGTCTTTACAGCGGCTACGGCGAAGGCGCGCCGAACGGCAGAGGGCCCAATCAGGCGCAGATACAGCGCTCGGGCAATGAATACCTCAAAGCGCAATTCCCTAAACTGGATTATATCCTTTCCGCTTCAATCATAGAATAGGCAAAACAATAAAAAAGCCCCGCTTTTGCGGGGCTTTTTTTTATTTAAATTCCGGATTATTTTCTTGAAAGCTGGGCGAAGAAGTACTTCTCTATTATTGAAGAAAACCAGCTTTGGTCCGGCACAAGCTGCTTGTCGGAAGTAACCTTCACAGCCATAGTGTTTATATCTTTTTCAAAAGCCCTGTCCAGCGCCGCTGTAGTTTCGGCATCCGTTATATTCGCATTCAGCTCGCTGTCATATCTTTCGCCTCTGGGATGCAGGTTATAAGAACCTATGGAGACGAAAACTCCGTCCACTGTCATAAATTTGGAGTGAAGCGTATCGCCTTTTTTAAGGTATATTGAAGCGCCGGCTTTATAAAGCGGCAGCATGCTCTTCATTGATATATCGCTTACCGATTTGGCTTCGGGGTCTATGCTGTCTTTGGAATTTGTGAATATATTGACTTCCACACCTCTGGCTCTGGCTTCAAGCAGGGCCTGAGTGAGAGCAGGTATGGGCACGAAATAGGCGTTTTCTATGTTTATTTTCTTATTGGCGCCTCTTATCGCTTTTATAACAGCGGCCAAAATCTCGGTGCCTTCGGCTTGCGGCGGATTTGAGAATGAGAAAGATATTTTGGCATTGCCGGCGGCTTGGCCCGGCTGATATGTTTCGCTCATAAGCGGCAGATTAAGACCGTTTTTCTTTATCTCGCCGTTCCATATCCCGGCAAAAATCTCCTGGGCTTTGGCTACAGCGGGTCCCATTATCAAGACATCGGTATCGCGCCATTTAAGGCCAGCAGGGTCCTTATGCGAATAGGGGTCTCCGAAATTCATGCCGCCCATTATCACATACTCGCCGTCCACTATTATCATTTTGACATGCCATATATCCGCGGGCCTGCCGCTTTCCCTGTATTTCAGAAGCGATAAACCCGCTTTTTCCATTCTTTTAACTATTGAAATTCCGTGGCTGCTTATTATTTTGGCGTCCAGAATTATTTTTACATCAACGCCTCTTTTTTTGGCCTCGCTGAGCATATTGAGGGCGTCTTCGCCTGTGATATCGTCATAGAAAGCCCAGGTAGTTACATAAACGCTTTTTTTGGCGTTCTTTATCAGATAATCCTTGTATTTGAATGATTCCTCTCCGTCTATCAGGTATTTGACCTTGTTTCCGGCTATGAAGGATGAACCGGCGACTTTTTCAAATTCTCTCAGGAAACCTTCATTTTCAAGAAGGGATCTTTCACCGGGTTTTCCCGGCTTGAAATTCTGCGATTCGGTTCTGGCCAGAAGTTTTTTGGAAATATCTTCAAAGGAAGGCGCGCCGGCTGAAAAAACGCCGGAATCAGATATTTGGGCTGAGATTGAATTCCACAAAGTTGATACATAAGACCAGTAAACATTGACCTGCTCGCCAGTGGAAAGAGACGGCGGTTTAGGCAAATTGCCTGAATTAAGCGTGGGCTCGGGAATCATTGTCGCGCCCGGAGTATTGAATGGAACCACAAAGCCGTCGGCTGCCGGCACGGGATTATTCAGACTGCCGAATGAGCCCTTTGAAACGGGTAAATCCTCATAAACTGAAGTTCCCATGGCTTCGGCCGTTCTTTTTATTCTGGTTTCTATGTCCGGTTTTGTTTGAGCCTGGGAAAGTGAAACTGAAACTGCGATTATTGTTAAAAGGATTTTGTTTTTTATCATACTTAAATTTTAGCGTTAAAACGGCTGTTCAAAAAGTGTCAAAAATCCCATTTTTTCAAAATTTTAAGGCCCAATCAAAATAGGCCCTTCGGGAAAGGAAATGATTTCTTGCGCATTTTTTCAGAACACTAAGTTAACAGTTATTTCGTACAACTATCACATTAGAATGCTTTACTTTGGGAGTTAATATTGACATCTTAAAATATAAGTTGCCAACTTATTCGGGAGTTTCTATTACAAACCGTACTTATGAGAATTTACCATGTCTCAGGCTTATGAAAATCGCCTTTTTCATCCCTCATATCATCCGGGAATTGGCTTTCTTTTAGCGCTCCCTCTCTTATTTTCTTTACAAAAGAAGCAATTTGAGTTAATTTCCTGCTTGGATTTTTATGTGGATTAATTATCCCAACCTTTTTGCCTAAAGCTATTGAAAGCCTGATAGACTCAAATAAATCCGAATCATTGGATATGACAACAGCAGTTTCAAAATCATCTTTAAATGAATCAAATAACAAATGTGTTGCAAGATTTACATCTGAACCTTTTTCCTCCGTTTTTAAAACATAGGCCGAATGAATTTGACTTGTAATACTGTAATGTTTGATCTTCCCCATTTTAGTGGACAGTTTGAATAGATGTATAGAACCGTTTTTCATGCTCAAAAGGACTCATATATCCTAATGACAAATGCGCACTTTTCCGATCATAATACATCTCAACATACTCAAATATCTCACGCTTTGCTTCTTCCCTTGTCTTAAAGCTGCGCCGGTTTATCTTTTCCACTTTAAGCGTGTGAACAAAACTCTCTGCCACCGCATTGCCCCAACAGTCGCCCTTTCGGCTCATACTCGCCATTATCCAATGTTTGGCAAGCAGTCCCTGATATTCACGACTTGCATACTGGCTGCCCCGGTCAGAATGGTGTATCAGACCTCGAGATGGACAGCGTCGCTCTATTGCTTGTTTTAGCGCTTCCTGGGTCAATTCATCCGTCTTCCTATCTCACATAGACAATCCTATTACTCCCTTGTAATATAAATCAAGCACGAACGCTAAATACAGCCACACTTCCCATGTCCAAACATGCGTTATGTCTGTTACCCATATCTTACCCGGCTCGTCGGTCATAAAATTGCGAGCCAACAGATTTGCCGCCACAGGCAACTTATGATTCGAGTCCGTCGTCACCCTGAACTTGCGCTTGTGCACCGCCACAAGATTATTTTCTCGCATTAACCGCGCCGCGATACCCGGTTCTCAGAACACTTTATACCTGCTTCATTGTTAAGTTCATCCCACACGCGCGGACTGCCGTAATTCTGGTGATTGTCCAGAAATACCCGCCTTATTTCAATGAGCAATTTCTCGTTGTCCTGAGCTCTGCTGCTTTTAACTCCTCTTTGTGTCCACTTTTTCGGGGGAAGTTCACAGTTTCTTCTTAATCTTTGAATTTGTTTCATAAATCTCACCAGTAATTTCAGATTTAAACAAATCGTCATTCAAAAAATCAATGAGAATCTTTAATCTATCCTTATCATTAGGAAAAGTAATCTTTTTACTCCTATCATCAAAAAAATCACCAATACCGATGTTCCTAGCATATTTTTTCACTTTGTCATAATTGTCAATAACCTTTCTTATGACATCATTTTTTGTAATCAAATAAATTTTTCTTCTCATTCTTGAATCAAACAATTGATAATCGTTAATTTTCTTAAAACTTATCCCTGACATTTCTCTTAATTTATCTAATTCTTTATCTGTGGCTTCCCTATAATACTCAGATAAGTCAAATATTTTTGAAACATTAAAAAATGATTTAAAATACAGTGTACCATTTAGTAGTAATGCGTCTATCCCGCTATCTATCACAACTCCTTTATTATCAAGTTTGGAAAAAGTGTTTTGAGAGTATATCAGATTGAAGGCATTTGGCTTAATTATTTTTCTACTATCAAAGTTTTGAAAAGCAATTTTATTCTCATGGAAATAAAATACAATTGCTTTAATTTCATCAATTTCTTTATCGGTGAGCAAGTCAGAACTTATCGCAAATGAACTTATATTTTGATAGCTAAAATTTTTAATCACTAAAATCTCATTATCTTCAGGTTTATATTGCCCATCAAAGACTATTTTTTCACCTGTTGATTCAAACTTATCAGCATCTTTATCTATAATGTCAGCAAGTTGTTTTTGAATTACTTGAGTAACAGAAATTCTTTTTATTTTATTATTCTTGGAAATAGAATATAAATTCATGACCAACTCCTCCCTATGCTTCATTAGTTTTATCAATCAATATGTAATCACAGACTAATATTACTTTATCCACTGATTCTACTTTTCGTATTTGTTTTTTAGACATAAGCACATAATTAACTCCATTTTCTGATGTTACTTCATAGAAATGATAACCAAATAGACCAAATATTGGATTGAAATGGTATATGTGAGTTGTAAATACTATAAAAGAGAAAAGCAAAAGAATAAAAAATAACACCTTCATGTCTATACCTATCAATGGCAAAATATAGGTAAAAACATATGATAAAACTTCTTTATCTGCTGTAGAGATAAAAGTGATTTTTATATCAATTATTTCTAACTTTTTAATTGATATTTTTAATATACCATATGCTAAAACAAATAAGACAATCGCTATAACAAGCCAGAAAATTCCATCAACAAAACTCCAAAACTTTGAAAATTCTATAAACCATAATGTTAGGAATACCGGCGAAATAGAAGTTAAAACCATGATTATCTTTAATACATTACTCAGCATATTATTTTATCCTCAAACATTATTATCTACTAGTCAAGCTATATATTTTGCATATCCTTATATGCCTCCCGTTCAAGATAGTGGCATCGTTATTTTTATACTGCTTTTGGATTTCCAATATTCTATCCGCTAAATCCTCTCTTCATTTCACAATGGACTCCTTTATGACGCTAACGGACTTAAGCCATCATCATATTATAATGTTCCATATGCCCAGTTATTTCAAAAATTTTCTTAAATACATCTTTAAATTTTTCAATTTCATATGAACTGGGCGCATAGTCAATATCGCTGAAAACATTATGTGAACCAGCATTTACCCATGATATAAGAGAACGGCAGATCTTCTTTTCAATTTCATCACTAAATACATTAATCAATTTTTCTCCATCGAGGTTAGCAAGTATTTTAAAATAAAATTCAATAATCCTTCGCATAGAGTTCTGCAAACTAATACAATCACAACCTTCTTTTTTTATCTCATCCCAAAGAAGCTGATAGTGTGTTTTTATCGGATTTGATTCATAACAATCTATAGAACTTATATTGCTACTTTTACGAATAACATAATACATTGTATCCTTTCTACTATTTTGAGTTCCTAGTGATGAAATATATGCAACCTCCTTGAAAAAAAATGCATTATGCGTAAGAATAAATACTTGCTTTATATTTCCTTCATTATTTCTTACTTTTCTTAAAATGTCCTTTATTAAAGTAGCAACAATGAATAATACATCCGAATCCAAGCTGGAGACAGGATCGTCAAAAACAACTATTTTAGGTTCACTTATATTTTCTTCCGGATTTAAAACTCCCTGGACTAAGTAATAAAAATAAAGGAATATTATGAAATTTCTTTCACCTTCGCTTAAGGTTTCTTTTGCAATTGTGCCATCTTCTCTTATGATACAATAATGCTTTTCATCATCCGTTGGTTTTAGCTTAAATCCTCGAAATCCAAATCTATCTAAAAGTTTATTTATTGCTTCAACTGTTGGCTTAACACTTTTGATTTGTTTTTCTAATTCTGAAATTTCAGTTTTAATCTTTTTTATTTGGTCATTTTTTTCTTCTATTTGTCTATTTATATTCCCTATAGCTTTATTTACGTCTTTTGTGTTTTTATCATAAGATTTAATTAAACTGTTTATTTCTTCACGGAAAAATCTCCATATTTCGGAATCAATTTTTTGTTTTTCTTTTTGTTGATTTCCAACTACCTGGTTATGTTCTTTTACTTTTTGGTTAACAGAATCAACCAAATTATTTTGCTGATTAAGTAAATTTAATATTGACTTAATGGAAACTACTTCGCTTGGTTTTTCCTTCTTACTTTTTATTATTAGTAAATTATCTTCTATCACTTGTTTAATAATTTGGATGTGTTTTTTTATTTCTTCCTTTCTGTTTTCAAAATATTTGTTTTCTCGCGTTGATAACAATCTTTTTGAATAATCAGTAAGTTGCGTTGAAAGTCTTTGGTAATCCTCGTACAACCGATCTAATTCTTTTATCTGATTTTCATAAGTTTCATCAAAATATTCTTCAAGTTTATTCTTAAAATCATCTGGTGTAGTCTGCTGGCAGAAAGGGCAGATATAAGCTTTTCTTTGTTCATCATAATTCTTATCGAAATATTGTTTTCCCTCTCTTACCCAATCGTGGTTATGTATTTTTTTTATCATTGCAGCAATATCTATATCTTCCCTTCCAATAATCTTTGTTTTTAATATTTGATTGCTTTCTAAATTTCGAAATTGATTAAAAAACTCTTCTAATAATAATTCAAGTCCACTGATATTTTTAAGCTCTTCCTTGTACAATAGATTATATCGTTCAATTAAGTATTCCTCTGTTTGTAATTGTGGTGCCAAATTCCCTTTTGATAAACGAGTGGCTAATTTGTCTTTATTGCTCCGATATCCCGCGAAAATATTATTAAATTCACCCCGGTATTTTTGATATATATTTTCCCAGCATAACTCTCTGAATTCTGCTTTCAATTTGTCAAGTTTATCATTTTCATTCCCAAGAGTATCATTTAAGCCTTTTTTTTCACTTTCTAGCTTTTCTCTCTCTTTATTTTTTAAGTTGATTTTTTCCTCAATTTCTTTAGCACCATCTCCTATTGTAAAAATGCCCTGAAAGTTTTCCGACTGGCTAAATACATATCTAACAAAATCGCCGTTGTACACTATTGCTTTCAATGGAGTATTATCTTGATATTTCACATTACATGATGGATAACTTTTGATGTTGGCAATTAATCTAGATATTGTGGTTTTACCCGTTCCATTGCTACCGTAAAAAAAATTAATTTTTGTTAAATTTGACAACTCGACAGTGTTATTGTAAGTAGCAATGCCACGCAATATAATCTTTTCTATCATAGCATAGTCCCCTTCTTAACTATTTATTAGATTAAGCACATTCCACATTTAAAATTGTACAATTTTTTATTCAGTGTTTTATAGCAACAGCAAGGGACGAGCCAACTTTTATAATCTCATATCTCTTATCAAATTTTATTAAACTTTCCGGAAGTTTGTTTTTAGATAAAGGATTACTCACGAAAACAATAGGTTTATCTTTTTGAAATTCATCCCGGCTTGTTCCTATGATACCGCTTATACCACTATAATTCTTATCTAAAAATATTGATGTATTTACAGAAGAACCATTTGCTTTATATATTCTATCCATGTAGCTTAAGGACGAAGATAAATCATTTATATTTTCAGATTTTCCTATTTCAAAAATATTAAAACCGATAGGATAAACAGCCTCCACTATGGAAGGCAATTGAGATTTTCCAATAAATCCATACTTTCCTAATTGAGAACAATTTATGGCTATAATAAAAATATCCTTTTCCGACACAACGGCTTTCTTTAAATAAAGTTGATACTTTTCAAATTTATCTCTTATCGCACTTGTAATTCTTAATAAAACTTCTTTCCAAGGAACTTTATTTACTTTTATATCCGACAATATAGAAACAGGTAAAGCTGGGACTTTGTTTTTCTCTTCCCCTCTTGTTGGAGAAATGCATTCAATCCAAATAGTTTTACCCTTAAACGCTATCTTTATATCCGGAGAACCATTATTTGAGTTTCCGTTGTTAATGACTTTCAATTTTTGATTGATCAAGTGTACAGTAAGATACATTTCCCACCATCTTTGATTAAATTTTTCTTCATCACCTGAACTGAAATCATATAGGAAATTTTGGTCAGCATACCCTTCATATACTTTATACATATTTGAAATTTCGTCTTTAGCATTGCTAACCATATCCTCACAATAATCCTTATATTTTTTCCCTGAATATTTTTTGTTTAAGAATTTTTTCAATTTTTCAAAACTATTTTCCTCATTTATAAAATCTAAGTCCGTCCATACATAAAAAATTTAAATGTTATTTTTCTAATCCAAATCCATGGGGTTTATGGGCTTGGAGGTATCGCCGGATTCTTCTATTTTCTTTTTGTTTTCTTCAAATTTTTTCTCAAGCTCTTTCTGCCTGTCCTTAAGACCGCTTTGGGCGCCTTTGAAATAATCATTGAGTTTTTCCTTTTCGCCTTTCATCTTGTCCATCATTTCCTTGAGCGGATCGCCGGTTTTAATATCCGGCTTTTCATAATGCTTGACCACTTTGCCGGTTTTTCTGTCAATTTCTATCCTTAGCCCGCATTTCGGGCAGTCTATTAAAAAGGTATCTGACATTCCCCCTCCTATTTTATATTCCAGATTTTATGCAATTGCGGAAAAAACCTCACATCAGGCAATACTGATGCCGCTTTAATAAATTTCTCATAAGGCCTTAAGTCTTTTTTGGGAAAAAACTCCGAACTCTCCGGCTGTATGAATACAGTTAAATGCGGAAAATTTTCCTTAATCAATTTTACCGCCGATATAAATTCTTTCAAAGGAGTTTTTTTGCTTACTACTATTTTTATACAGGCCTTTTTTTGCGCTTTTTTGATGAATGATTTATGATCAGGCCATAATTTTCTGCCGCTTTGAGACGGCAGTTTTATATCGGCTGAGACATGGTTAAGAAACGGCAATATGGGGTTTATTTTACCGCTTAATACGGCATTGGTTTCAAGATTAAGCTTAAAGCCTTTTTTGACAAGCAAAACGGCGGTTTCCTTTATAAAATCGGCGTAAAGACAGGGCTCGCCGCCTGTAAAAGATATAACCTTTGTTTTTTCTTTTCCGGAAAGAGAAATTATTTCGGCAATAAGCGATTTTACGCTCATTAAGGGCGCGCTTTTGACCGCAGCCGGCTCATCGCAATAAAGGCATTTTAAGTTACAGCCGGCAAATCTGACAAAAATCTGCTTTTGGCCGGCGAAAAGGCCTTCGCCCTGATATGAGACAAAAATCTCAAAAATGGGCGCTTCAGGCGATTTTTTATTCATATAAATTCAATCTAAGGCAGGGTCTTTATAGCCGGCCTTTTCAAAACCCGCGGCTCTCAGCAGACAGGAATCGCAGACGCCGCAAGGCTTTTTGCCGCCTTTATAGCAGGACCAAGTATATTTCAGCGGGGCATTAAGTTTGAAGGCGAGTTTCACTATCTCCGCCTTGCTCATATTTATTATCGGCGTGAGAATTTTTATTTTCCTGCCCATAGAGGGATTTTTCGTTCCTAAATTAACCGCAGTATTTAAAGCTTTATAAAATTCCGGCCGGCAGTCGGGATAGCCGGAATAATCTACGGCATTGGGGCCAAGCACCACGGCCTCGGCGCCTATAGCGTCGGCGAAAGATACGCCGATAGAAGCAAACATTAAATTTCTGCCAGGCACATAGGTTGAAGGTATTTTTCCTGAAGCAATTTTTTCCGGTTTATTCTCGGGTATTTTTTTGCTCTTATCAACAAGAGAGCTTTCTTTAAGCCAAGGTAAAAACAAACTTACATTGAAAAGCGGCACTTTCATAATTTTTGCTATTTTTTTGGCAGCTTTATTTTCCCTGTCATGCCTTTGGCCGTAAAAGAAGGAAAGAGCAAAGCATTTATAGCCCTTTTTCAAAGCCCATGCCAGACAGGTTGTAGAGTCCAGACCGCCTGAAAATAAAACTACCGCTTTTTTCATATTTTGCCTTCCGGGCAGGCGCTGACTGCTGCATAAACGCCTTTTATCTGCGCCTTAGGCAGAACATTCAAATTGCCTATGTTCATTATGATTTCAAGGTCCTTTTTGGCCGTTTGCGGCCTGAAATTCATAAGCTCAAGAATCCTGCCCGTGGAGTGTATATCAAAAATTATTTCCCTGTCGCAGACGCCGTCCATAAAGGATTTATAAAAGGCCTGGGCGGCGATGAAATCCTCTTTATGTTCGCGGTTATAAAATATGCAGGCCGGCACTATCAATATGTTTTCAGAAGAGTTTTTCAATTTTTCAAGCAAAACAGGCAAATTGTGAAAACCGGCTATGTATATTTCCCCGGCTTTACGGCAGGCCATAACCGCTTTAGAGCCGGAATTTGTGACTATAACTGCGGGAGAGTCCGGATTTGATTTCTCAAGGGCCAGATAAGGCGAATTGTCAAATTTTTCAATTTCGCTTATGTCCATTTCGGAGAAAAATTCGCCGCCGGGATTATTTCTGTGGTATAAAACGGCATTTTCTCTGTCCGAAAAAATTTTTATTTCTTTTTTGCCCCGCTTTACAAGGCAGGCCAGAGTGCAGGAGAATCTGAAAAGGTCTATGACAATGGCCGTGCCGGAAAAATCATAAACTTCATCCTTATCAAAAGCTATTCTTATATTTCTCATTTTTTTATGATCTCATTGGTGTATTTTACCGCCATGGCGCTTATATAGCATTCAGGCGGCACGCCCGGATTAAGCTCGGCCGGGTCTTCGCCTATGGCGTAGACAATAGCGTCTGCGCCGATTTTAGCCGCTTCTTCAACAGATTTTTTGAGATACTTTTCATGATTCTTAGCAAGACAGCGGTATCTCTCGCTGTGTATGACGGCTATGGCGCCGAAGGGTCTCTTTACCTTGTTTCTGTCAGCGAAAATCTCAACTTCTTTTTTATTTCTCGGCTCAAACCATGGGCCTGCCTGAATGATATCTATCTTTGCGCTGTAGCAGGAAACAAAAAACAAAGCCGGAAATAATAAAAACCTCTTCATACTCAGTTCGGCGGATTGACCCCGAGCTCTTTGCATATTTTCTTCACTGAAAAATCCGCTATCTCATTATGCCTTGTAACAGGTATTTCTTTTTTTGTGACAGGGTTGGCGAAAACAGAATACTTTCCGCCTTCCCTTACAAGCACGCAGCCCTCTTTTGTCAAATGCCTTATAAGATCTTTTCTTTTCATAAGACCTCCGTTAATTCCTTTCAAATTTGCCGGAAAGTTTCCAGGAGAAAATGCCGTTCTTGTCCGTATATACATTGAGAATATAAATCTCGCCGTCCTCATTTTCCAGAACAAGATAGTTTTTCCCCGTCTCCGTCATTGCGCCTTTCACCTTGCCGTAAGTAAGAGGTATGGGTTGAACAATCTCCTTTTCCTGCTGCTCATCCGCGGACGGATAAAATGAATAAGTTTGAGTCTCCATCACATCGGTCATAACTTCGGAATATTCATCGTCATCTTTTTTAACTTCCTGCTTCTCGGGCTTGGCGGCAGCGGTGGAAATATTTACTTTGGCTGTTATTGTTGAAGCCTGAATTGAAACGGGGGACAGCTTTGGCTGGCTATTCTTTTGCTCCTGAGCCGGCTGCGAAACAGTTCTGGTTGAAACAGAGACACCGGTTTTGGCCGGCTGAGCATCTTTTTTATCCTGAGCAAATAGAGAGCATGATGCCGTAATCAAAGCGAAAAAAATAATTTTCATAAAACCTCCTAAAACCTTTTAAGGAAAACCTTGCCTGTCCTTATGCCGAGCAAATTGCAGGCCAGCCGGGAAAATTTTTCCGGGGCATCGCTTACATAAAAGAAATCTTTGCCTTTTCCGTTTTTCTCTATGCAGCCCAGAAGCGATAATTCATCAAGCAAAAATTTGGCCACGCTTTGAGCGGAATTTATTATCTTTACGCCGGGCAATACGGCGGATATTTCTTTCAAGAGCATGGGATAATGGGTACAGCCGAGAATCAATGCCTCCGGCGCTTCTTTTTTGATTTCAGACAAATATTCTTTGGCTACATCATAAGAAACTTTTTTGCCGGCCCAGCCCTCTTCAACAAGAGGCACGAATAATGGACACGGCTTGGAAATTATTTTAAAAGAAGGATTTATGCTTTTAAGCTCTTTTTCATAGGATTTGCTGCTTATAGTGGCCTGAGTGCCTATGACGGCTATCTTGCCTTTCACGCAGCCGGAAGCCGCCTCTATGGCGCCCGGCTTTATCACGCCTATGACAGGCACGCCGCAATGTTTTTTTACCTCCTCAAGAGCCAGCGAGGAAACTGTATTGCAGGCCACAACAACCGCCTTCACTTTCAATTCTCTGAAATAATCAGCTATCTCAACGGCGAATTTTTTTATGGTTTCAGGCGATTTTGTGCCGTACGGCACTCTGGCGGTATCGCCGAAGTAGATCAAATCTTCGCCGGGCAGAAGCCGCCTTATCTCCTTGAAAACGGTAAGGCCGCCCAAACCTGAATCAAAAATGCCTATCGGCTTCTTATTTAATCCACTCTTTCTTTTTGGCATATTCCAAAACGCCCTTATAAATCGCTTCGGCGACATTTTTTCTCACCTTGGGATTATTCATATTCTTCTGGTCCTGCGAATTGGTCATAAAGCCGGTTTCAACAAGTATGCCCGGGGCATAGGTGCCTCTGAGCACATAAAAGGCCGCCTGTTTTATACCCCTGTTCTTAAAAGGCGTCTTTTTCTCAAAATTTTTCGCCACATATGAGGCCAGCAGACTGCCCTCGTTTATATACTCGTTTTTGGCCAGAGAATGAAGCACAAGCGCGGCTGAATCGTAAATTTTCGTATCGTCTTCAAGTGAAATGACGGAGTTTTCATAGTCGGCCACTTCGGCTGACCATGGGTCGCTGGCTTTTTCAGAGAGGAAATATATCTCAAAGCCGCCTTCCTTTCTGTTTCTTGAGGCATTGGCGTGAATTGAAATGAAAAGGTCAGCGGAAGATTTATTGGCCATTTCAGATCTTTCGTTTAGGGGGATAAAAATGTCTGTTTTTCTGGTTATGACGGTTTCAAATTCAGGATGTTTTGAAAGCATTTCATAGAGTTTAAGCGCTATATCAAGATTTATATCCTTTTCCTTCATGCCGAATATTCTGTTGCCGCCGGGGTCCTTGCCGCCATGGCCGGGGTCTATGAAAATTTTTTTCTTTTCCCCGCCTGAAGATGAAAGCCTGTCTGGGAGAACGGCCGCTAAAGTTGAAACTGACTGCGTCTCCGTTTTAGTTTCCGGCGATATTACGGGCAAATCGCCAAGCCTGTTTTTCACCGGTTCCTGAGAAGCCATTAAATCTGCCACGATTCTATCTGGACCTGTAAGAGTGAATACCTGAACATCACTGAAATTTTCGGCAAGGTCAAAAATAACTTTGGCAGATTTGCCTTCCTGAACCACCGAGATTGTTTTAACCACGCCGTCATTTATGGCCATATCTTCTTTGGCAGCCGGATATGAGCCGTCAATCAGCGATATTATCAATTTGCCGCCTTCCTGCCTGGAAATGGAATATTCCAGAGGCTCATAAAGATAAATCACCGCCCTTGTTTTGTCCTTGTAGGAGAAATACCTGACAGAACTGATATTCACTTTCTCATACATTTTGAGAGAATTTTCACCTTCAGAAAATTCAAGTCTGAATCCCATAGTTTTGGAAAAAAGCGGATTTAGGAAAACTTCTTCTGAAACAAAAACCTTGCCGCCTCTTATTATAAGGCAGTTGGCCAGAGAAACAGATTCATCATCATAAGTTACCCTGTCGGTTTTCTTTTCAATGGAAATTTTATGGGATTTAAGCTGTATAAGCATCTTGCCAGACACCGAATACCAGTAGGTTTTGCCGCCGAGTTTCTTTGTTATCTCGGAAGAATCATAATAAAGCCTGTCTGAAAATGTATATACCTTTATCTTGGAAATATACTGGTCATTTTTATAGAACTTCACTTCTGAAATGCCGGCATGGGCAAACGAAACAGAGAAAATCAGGGGAAAAAGAAGTTTTTTAAGCATAAACACCTCTAACTATAATTATATATAATACGCGCTTTGCAAATGCGCCTACTCAAGTATTATCCTGTAATCCTCCCAGAGAAGCTGCGGGTCATTGAAAATCTTTACGCTTCTGTGAACATTTTTTTCTATTAAACCCTGCTTTTCTCTCAGCACTTCGCCAAGCAAAGGATGAACCGCTATGCGCAGATTCCCGCCCGGACGGCCCATTGTCAGATTCTGTATATCTCTTTGTATATTGAGTCTTATGCTTTCGCTGGATAAAACCCTGCCTGAGCCGTGGCATTGCGGGCATTGGTCGGTAAGCATGCTGAATGTGCTTTCTCTTTTTCTTTCTCTTGTCATTTCAACAAGACCCAGTCTTGTTATCGGAAGAATCCTTATTTTCGCCCTGTCTTTTCTGACTGCGTCTTCAAGCGCCCTTACGACCTTGTGGCGGTTTGACGCTTTTCTCATATCTATAAAGTCTATGACTATTATGCCGCCGATATTTCTCAGTCTTATCTGTCTGGCTATTTCATAGGCCGCTTCTATATTGGTCTGGGTGACTGTTTCTTCCTGCGATTTATTGCCTATGTATCTGCCAGTATTTACATCTATGGCGCAAAGAGACTCGGCTTCCTGAATTATTATGCTGCCGCCGTTGGGAAGATCAACTTTTATCTTTTTAAGCTCGTTTATCTCCTCTTCTATTTTGAAAGCCTTGAAAATGGGGACTTTGGATTCATAGTACTTAACCCTGTCTTTAAGCTCAGGCGATATTTTAGAGACAAATTCCTGAACGGCAAGACATTCTTCCTTATTATCAAGCATATAGATGCTGACATCTCTGGATAATACGTCTCTGGCCACCTGCATTGACAAGCTCATATCCTTTCTTAAAAGATAAGGAGCATTCACGCTTTCGTATTTTTTAAGTATGGATTCCCAGAGCCGCAGCAGATATTTTATCTCCTTGTGAAGCTCATCTTCCGTGGCGCCCTCGGCTTCAGTTCTTACTATGCAGCCGATTTTTTCAAGTTTGACGCTTTCAGATATCTTCTTTATGATTTCGCTAAGGCGCTTTCTCTCTTCATCATTTTCTATGTTCTTTGATACTCCGACAAATTCCTGATATGGAGTCAAAACCAGATACCTGCCGGGCAGGCTTATATCCATAGTGACCTTCATACCCTTGGTGCTTATGGCGTCTTTTGTGACCTGCACCATAACATCCTGATCCTTTTTTATCAGTTTGTCTATGCCCTGGCGCTTGTCGCCAAGCACATCTGAGATATAGATATAGGCGTTCTTATCAAGGCCTATGTTTATGAAAGCGCTTGAAATGCCGGGCAAAACATTCTCCACTTTCCCCTTGTAAATATTGCCGACTATATTGCCGACCGAGCGCCTTTCCCAAAAAAGTTCGGACAGCATACCGTCTTCAACGACGGCTATCCTTGTCTCTTCAAAGGAAGTATTGGCGTAAATTTCTTTTTTTAATGTATTGTCTTTTTCCATAATGTCTCCTTTCTAAATTTCATTAAGATTCCCGGAGGAATCGCTCCAGAACATATTTCTTTTCACTACCTTTAAAAAATCAATTTTTGACTGAGTCAGAGCCTCAACGGCAAGCTCGGGCCTTACGGTTCGGCCTTTTATCCGCTTCATAAAAACGGATATTTCCCTTCCGCTTTGCCATACCGCTTTATAAAGCCAGAGAGAAAGGTCCTCTTTTCTCGTATTTCCGTTCTTTTCAATTGTTATTTCAAAAGGCGAAATCTTTATATTTTTTTCAAAAACCGGTTTTAAATTTGAAATATCCGTTTTCGGATAGAGGGCATATTCCTCTATCAAGTCAACGGCTTCAATAGCCGGGAAAAAAAGCGGCACGCTGACAGCTTTTATAAAAGACATTCCGGCCGGCAAAGAAGCAAAGAATGAAGCAAAATCTTCTTTTTTCGGCCTTTCCTTAAGCCACACATCAGCATATTCGCATTCGCTTATATGTTCCCTGGCCAAAGCTGGTCCGAAGGAAAATTTGACCTTTCTGCCGTCCGCGCTTAAAGGCAATTTTTCAAAGAAAACCTTTTTCAAAGCGTCTCTGCTTTTAAATCCGTCAGCAGATTTAAAATCGGGTTCTATTGAAAATCTCAGCCTGTATCTATATTCTCTCATAGTTTATGTTATTGAATATCTCCTTGAATAAACAGACTGCATAAGCCCTAAAATTATAAAAACTGAGACGAGGTTTGAGCCGCCGTATGAAAGCATAGGCAAAGGAACTCCAGCCACCGGCAGAAAGCCGAGTATCATGCCGAAATTTATCAGAAAGTAAGAAAAGAAAAGCGCGAAAAAACCCACGCATAAGAAATAGCCGTAATTATCGCGGGCCAAAGCGGCTATCTTTCTTATTCTGTAAAGCATAAGAGCATAAAGGCTCATAACGGCTAAAATCCCGAGAAAGCCCATTTCTTCGCCCACCACTGAAAGTATGAAATCTGTATGTCTTTCAGGCACAAAGCCGAGCCTGGTCTGAGTGCCGGAAAAAATACCCTTGCCGAGAAATCCTCCCGAGCCGATGGCAATTCTGGCCTGCAAAAGATTATAGCCGGCGCCTCTCGGGTCTTTTTCCGGCGAAAGAAAAACTTCTATTCTCTTGTACTGATACGATTTTATCTGCTGTTTTATGAATATGCCCGTAAGAAAGCCGGCTATTATTATCACGGCAAAACCAGCGAAATAAATTCCGCTCACATTCTTAAAATATACGGATATTTTCCACGCTATATAGGCAAAAGCCGATACAAAGACAATGAAGAAAAAAGTGTTCCATCCTAAATCGGCCAACTCAAAGAAGGCGGAGATGAACATATTGTCGGCAAGGTCAGGATTTAAAACTATAGCGGTCCACAGCAATGGAAAAAGAGAACTGACAAAGACATAGGCCAGTATGATATAGACATGAAACATTGACGCGCCTGCGACATAGAACATGGCAAAAATTACAGGCAGAGTTATAAGTATGCCGGAAAAGTCCGGCTGTTTAAGCATAAGAAACATAAAAGGCGCCGTTATCAAAAGTCCAAGAAACAGATAGAAAAACTCGGACATTCTGCTGAAATTTTTCTCAAGATATGAGGACAGGGAAAGGATTAATCCTATTCTGGCAAATTCGCTCGGCTGAA
>JAJUJA010000008.1 GCA_029267355.1 Elusimicrobiota bacterium
GCATAACCAAAGCATCTTCCAATAATAAGTTTGACGCCTATATGCCTTACAACTATACGGGCAGTTCGTTCGGCCTGACTTATGGAATAACGTATTAGGCCGGTTCCATGTTAAACTGCTCTTGAGGGCTTTTTACGGGACTCCTAAATTGATATAATTATAATATTGCGTTTCTTTGCTATTTCGCTTTTCGGAGATTAAAATGTACTTAAAGTCTGTTGAAATTTACGGTTTTAAATCTTTCGCCAATAAAGTCCGTCTGGACCTCAACCCCGGCATAACTGCCATAGTGGGCCCGAACGGCTGCGGGAAATCAAATGTTGTTGACTCAATAAAGTGGTCCATAGGCGAAATGTCAAGACGCGCGCTGAGGATGCCGTCAATGATGGATGTCATTTTTGCCGGAACGACCAAAAGGCAGCCGCTCAATATGGCGGAGGTAACCCTTACTTTTGATAATCAGGAAAGGAAACTGAATTTTGACTTCAATGAGGTATCTGTAACAAGAAAGATTTACAGGAGCGAGGAATCGGAGTACTTCATAAACAAGACCCCATGCCGTCTCAAAGACATAAGAGATATGTTCCTTGACACCGGCATAGGCTCGGACGGATACGCCATAATAAGTCAGGGAGAGATAGAGGCGCTTCTTTCCTCGGACGCGCTCGGCAGGAGGGAATTTTTTGAAGAGGTGGCAGGCGTTTCCAAGTATAAAGCCAAAAGGGAAGAATCGCTTAAAAAACTTGAAAAAGTTGATGCAGATCTTGCCGTCCTTGAAAATTCGCTGCAGATAATAGACGAACAGATAAAAAAGCTTGATGCCGAGGCAAAGAGGGCAAAACTTCAGCAAAAGTACAGGGAAGAGCTCAGGGAAGCCGAAATAGCTCTTATAACAAACGAGATAAGCTCCCACATGGAGCAGATAGAGCTCAAAAAAAACGAGCTTGCCCCAGTGACGGAAGAGATATCGCAGATAAACTCTGCTGTTACAGCCCAGGAAGCCGAATATGCGGCCCTGAACATAGAGCTTACAGAAAAGACGCAGGAGGAAAGGGCGCTTCTGGAGAAAACCTCTTCAATAAAATTTTCTCTTTCTTCCGCCGAGGACAGGATAATAAGCAGCAAGGAAATGATAGAGGAGAAGCTGAAACAGATAGAAGATATTAAATCCCAAAAAGAGAAAAATGAACAGTTTGAGGTTTCAATTCTTCCTCAGCTTGAAGGGCTTAAGGCGAAACTTGCCGAACTGGGGGCTTCCAATGAGAAGCTTGCTGCTCAATATCAGCAGGCGCAGGCTGCCTATCAGAATCTTGAAAACTCTCTGATGGAAAGCGAAATAAACTCCGAGAGGTATGAAAAGGACACATTTTCTGTTTTGGAGCAGGAAAGCAAGATTTCGGGGCTTGTCTCAGCTCTTGAAGCATCTATTTCGCATTACGCTGCCGAAGAGCTTTCCATTGAAAAGGACCTTTCCGAGGCCAGGTCGAAAAAGGACGAGGTTGAAGCCGCGCTTAAAGCCGACAGAGAAAATTTTTCGGCTGTAAATCTCAGAATACAGGAAAATGAGAGCTTGAAGGCCGAAAAAAACGCCCTGAAAGAAAAAATTTCGGCCGCTAAAAAAGAGGCTGAGGAAAACAGTTTAAGGCTTACCGGTCTGCTGGCTTCTCTTGAAAGCTCGCTTGAAGCCTCTGTTGCGCAGGCCGAGAAGGATGTTTACTGGATAGGAACGAATGTGATAATGTCCGAAAAGTTTCCGGGTATTTACGGCACGCTCCGCCAGATGATAGATTTCCCGGCTGACAAGGCGCCGCTTATCGAAGATTCACTCGGCAGATTTCTGGATTCGCTCGTAGCGGAAAATGAACAGGCCGCAAAAGATTGCGCCCAGAAGCTCAAGTTCATAGGCAAGGGCAGGGCTAGATTCATAATACTTGACAAAATCCCCAAGGTTACGCCTCAGCTTTCCTTCAATTCTCTGCTCAATTGCATAAAACCCCAAGATAAGGTCGCGGATTTGCTGAACTATCTGCTGTCTGATGTTTCATACAATGAAGACTCGGTTTCAGGCCCGTTCTGGGTTTGCGGCGGCGTTATGGACGTAAATCAGAACGAAGTGTACTGGGGCAGCGTAGACGAATTGAAGAAAAAAATTGAAAATTGTCGCGCAGAAAGCGCTGAAAATTCCTCTCTTCTGGCCAGGCTTGCCGCCGATATGGAAAACGCCGAGAAAGAAATTTCCTCCGCTATTGAAAACATTTCAGTCTTAAAGGCTCAGAAGGCGGCGGTTGAAAATTCCATATCTTCCAAAGAGGAGGATATGGCGGTGCTTGAAAAAGCTGTCGCTTCCATTTTGTCTCAAAAGGCTCAAAATGAAGCCAGAAAAAAGGAGGCGCTTGAAAAGGTTGAGATACATAAAAATGAGCTGGCCAATTTAAGGCAAAAAGCCGAAAGCATAAAGAAATCGGCCCAGGAGATCAAGTCTGTAAGGGAAAATCTGGCCAAGGAAATCCTTTCTGCCAAGGAACAAGTTGTGAATGCGAGAAACGCCTATGAGGGATATCTCAGCAGCAGAAAAGACCTTGAGGAAAAAATTTCCTCTTTTGAGTCCAGACTTGCCCAGATACAAAGCGATAAGAGTTCCATGGATTCAAAAAAGGCTTTACTTGAAGCGGAGATAGAAAATCTTAACAGGCAGATATCAGCTTATCAGGAAAAAGTGCTTGAAGAAAGAAACAATCTCAAAGAGACTGAAATAGCGCAGAACGCTTTATCTGAAAAAATTTCCGAGATAAGAAATACCATGGAGAGACTGTCTCATTCAATAAGGGAGAATAAGCAGGCCATAAATGACCTTTCAGAAAAGAAGCAGGCCATAGAGCTTGAAATAAACACTTTTTCCACCAGAGCCGAGGATGCCCAGAAGAAGCTGGAAAATGACTGGAATGTCAAATATCAGGACACGAAAGATGCCTATCGCGAGACTAAAGTGGATATGGAAAGGGTCCTTTTTTTAAGAAAGAGAATAGAAAATATGGGACCTGTAAATATGACCGCTCCCGAGGAATATGACGCCCTGATAAACAGGTACAACTCAATGAGAGGGCAGATAGAGGACCTTAACAAGGCAAAATCCGACCTGCGTTCCGCCATACAGAAAATAAACGAGACAACAAAGGAAAACTTCAAGAAAACTTTTGACAGGGTTCAGGAGTATTTCAAAAGCATATATTCCGTTCTGTTCAATGGCGGCGAGGCCAATCTTATCTTGACCAATCCGGACGATCTCCTTGAAACAGGAGTGGAGATTATGGCTCATCCTCCGGGGAAAAAGCTTATAAATATTTCCCAGCTTTCGGGAGGAGAAAAATCTCTTACGGCCCTGGCGCTGCTTTTCAGTTTCTTTAAGGTGAATCCCTCGCCTTTCTGCATAATGGACGAGGTGGATGCGGCTCTTGACGAGGGAAATGTTGAGAGATTTGCCAGAATGATAAAAGAGTTTGCCGCAGATACGCAGTTCATCGTCATAACTCACAATAAGAGAACTATGGAGGCCGCCGATATAATGTACGGGGTTACCATGGAAGAGCTTGGCGTATCAAAAATAATTTCAGTTGACCTAAAGAGAGCTGTTGACCTCACGGGAGCCAGGCAGCCGGCGGGAGCTGTTTGATGCGCTACGCCGTCTTTTCCGATATACATGCCAATTATGAGGCGCTTAAAAGCGCCATGGCTCAGATGGAAAAAATGGATATAGACGGCTATATTTTTTGCGGAGACCTTATCGGCTACGGGCCTCAGCCTGCTGAATGCGCCGCAGCTGTTAGAAAGCTCAAGAATCTTTACATAGTCATGGGAAATCATGACGCCGCTCTTGCCGGCAAAATAGAGCTTAAATGGTTCAATGAAGCGGCTGCCGCCGCTATAGAGTATTCGGCAAAATCTCTTGACTCTGAAACCATAGCATGGCTTTCCTCTCTTCCTGAAAGAATAGACGCTGCGGATTTTACTCTGGTGCACGGCGCTCCGAGGAATGCGCTTAAGGAATACCTGCTCAGCGAAGCCCAGTTTTTTGATAATATAAAATATGTCTCAAACAATGTCTGCTTTGTCGGCCACAGTCATATGCCGATGTTTTTCTGCCTTAAGGAAGACGGGCTTGTTTACAGCGACTTCATAAAGCCCTCGGAAAAGGTTTTGCTTAATTCGCCGAAGTGTTTTATAAATCCGGGCTCTGTCGGCCAGCCGAGAGACGGCAATCCTCTGGCGAGTTTCGGGGTCTATGATTCAAAGCTTAAAACTTTTGAGCTGGTAAGGGTCAAGTACGATGTCCTGACAGTGCAGGAGCTTATGACAAAAATAGGAATGCCTCCTCTTCTGGTTGAGAGACTGGCTATGGGATTTTAGGAGAAAAAATGAACTTCAAGATTTTTATAGTTGATGATGACAAGAATTTCATAGAGACTTTAAGGGACAGCCTTAAGGAAAAAGACATAAACGCTGAAATAAAGGTTTCTTCATCCGCCAGGGAGTCCTTTGAGACTCTTTCATCCTATGTGCCGGATATAATAATACTTGACGTTCAGCTTGGGGATATGCACGGCATGGATTTTATGAAGGCGATAAAAGCCTCAAAAAGACTTAATTCTGTCCCGGTTATTTTCATATCGGCAAAATACACCGAACCAGCTGACAGGGCTGCGGCCCTGCTGGCGGGAGCCAAGGCTTTTTTCTCCAAGCCGGTTGACATAGAAGAGCTTTGGAAAGAAATAAGCTATTATATAAGGAACAGGAAATAGATTTTTAAAATCGGCCGCAAGGCCTAAAATGAGAGGATAAAATGAGCGAAATACATCTGACGGATGAAAACTTTGACGCAGAAGTCCTTAAAAGCTCTGTGCCGGTGCTTGTTGATTTCTGGGCTCCATGGTGCGGACCATGCAGGATGCTTTCTCCCGTGATAGAAGAGCTGGCCAATGAATACGAAGGCAAGGCCAAAATTTGCAAAGTTAACACTGACGAAAATCCAGCGAAAGCCGGGGAATATTCTGTCAGCGCCATCCCTACTCTTCTTTTCTTCAAAGGCGGCAAGGTAGTAAAGGAGAGCGTAGGCCTTCAAAGCAAGGAAGACCTGAAAAAAACTCTGGACTCTCTGCTTTAAAACATTCCTGGCGCCCCTTTAACGGGGCGCCGAAAAATGGCTTCCGAAAAAGAAATTTTCATAATAGATTCTCACGCCTACCTTTACAAGAATTACTTTGCTTTGCCCAAAATGCTGACTTCAAAAGGCGAAGAGGCCGGCGCGGTATACGGCTTTTTGAGGATGCTGCTTAAGATAATAAAGGAGAAAAAGCCTTTATATCTGGCAGTATGCTATGACTCTCCCGGACCGACGAAAAGGAAGGAAAAATATCAGCTTTACAAAGCCAACAGGCCCGAAACGGACAGGGCTCTTATAGACCAGATAAATCTTTCTGCGGAAATCCTGAGAGATCTCGGAATCAAAACAGTTTCTATTTCCGGTTTTGAAGCGGATGATATCATAGCTTCCATAACTCAAAAAGCGCTTAAAAACGGGCTTAAACCAGTTATAGTTTCTCCTGACAAGGATATTTGCTCTCTTATCTCTCTCGGCGCTTATGTCTGGGACGGCAGCGCTGAAGAATATTTTTCCGAGGAATATGTCCTGAAAAAATTTATGGTGCCGTCCTCTCTCGTGGAAGATTTCCTGTCTTTAACGGGCGACGGCTCGGATAATATTCCCGGAGCCGAGGGAATAGGACCTAAAAAAGCTGCACAGCTTCTTGAAAAATACGGCTCTTTGGATTCTATCATCTCGGCCTGTCAAAAAGACGGCATTGAAGACAAGAATTTGCTCAAAGTTAAAGAAAGTCTTGATTCGGTGAGGCTGTCAAAAGAGCTTGTCAAGCTTGATTTCACAGCGCCCGTAGGCGAGGATTTGGAAATATTTTCTTTTGGCGGATTGCGAACGGAAAAAATTCCCTTCTGGGCTCAAAGACTGGAATTCGGCTATCTTTATGAGCTTGATAAAAAGGACGAACTTTTTTCTTTCGGGAATGAAAACATTATTGAAAGCGCGCCGTCTTTGCCTCTAACCCATATTTTAGATTCAAATCCGGGAGAAATATCTGTTTTTGAAAATAAGCTGTTCACAGAGGCCGGCTATTGCGAATTCGATCAATGCCGCGATATCGCGCCCCTGCTTAAAAGCGGGGCTAGAAAATATCTTTATGACACAAAAGAGTTTTTAAAGAACTGCGGAATTTTTCAAATGGAGAATTTTGAGGACATAAGACTGGCCTATTATCTTGCCTACGGCGGACAGAGAAAGCCTGACCCTTACAGGATGGTAAGGGAGCTTTATCCGGCTCAGGCAAATTCTCCCGCAGCCGCCGCGAAAAAAGTTTTTTTCTCGCTTGAAAAAATTCTGGACGAAAAAAATCTCAAGGGCATATATGAAGGAATTGAAAAGCCGCTCGTTTCCTGCCTGGCTGAAATGGAAAGAAACGGCATGAGCGTGGATGAAAAGCGCCTCAGGGACCTTAATGTCTCTCTTGAAAAAGAAATAGAGAATGTTCTGCTTGAGTTCAGAAGCGCCGCGCAATGCGATATTAACCTTAATTCTCCAAAACAGGTTTCATCGTTTATTTATGAAAAGCTCAACCTTCCGCTCACTGAAAAACAGAAAAGCATGTTCAAAACAAAAACGGGCTACACGACATCCGAAGAAGCCCTCGTCGCCCTGGAACCTTACAGCCCTTTGATATCGCTTATAATAAAATACCGTGAACTGGCTAAATTAAAAAGCTCCTTTGTGGAAGTTTTGCTTGAAAAAATTTCAGACGGACGTATTCACACCGTATTCGATCAGACAGGCACCGCGACCGGCAGGCTTTCCAGCTCCAACCCGAATCTGCAGAATATTCCCGTAAAGACTTCGCATGCCGCAAAGATAAGGGCCTGCTTCAATGCTCCAAGCGGATTTTTGCTGGTTTCAGCCGATTATTCTCAGATTGATTTAAGAGTGCTGGCCCATGAAAGCGGAGATGAAAAGCTTGTTGAAGCTTTTCGCAGAGGGGATGATATACATCTAAAAACAGCAATGCAGATATTTGCCAAAACTCCCGGGGAAATAACAGCGGATATGCGCAGAATAGCCAAGACCGTGAATTTCGGCATCATATACGGTCAGAGCCCGAACGGCCTTTCAAGAGAACTTTCGATACCGCAAAGCGAAGCTGCCGGATACATAGAGAGTTATTTCAATTATTACAGCGGAGTAAAGGCCTGGTCTTTAAAGGTCGTTGAAGAATCAAGAAAAAGAGGATATTGCATCAATTTTGCTGGAAGAAGGCGCGAACTTGCGGAGTTAAATTCATCAAACAGGGCTGTAAGGGCGTTTGCCGAAAGAATAGCTCTTAATATGCCCATACAAAGCGGTTCCAGCGACATAATAAAAAAAGCCATGATAAGCATAATGGCTCTAATAAGGGATAACCCTGAGATAAAACTTTGTTCTCAGGTCCATGATGAATTGATCTTTGAGATAAGGGAGGACAAAATAGACAAGTGGGCGCCCTTAATTAAAAAGGAAATGGAAAACTCATACTCTTTGAGCGTTCCCTTGCTGGTTGAAATCAAGGCCGGTCCCAACTGGGCTGAGATGAAAAAGATAAATTCCGGAGTTTGACCGGAATATTTTCTGCGCGTTTTACCGTATGGACAGAAAGTATATTGAAAAGCTGAAAAGTGGTCTTAAGGACAAATTTGTGCTGGCCGTAACTGGCGTTCCCGGCTGCGGGAAAAGCCTTTTTTGCCTTTTTATGTCAAAGTTCGGCGCCCATTATCTTTCCGCAGATGAAATAGCCGGAAAACTATTGACAAAGAAAAAATGCTATAGTAAAATCTTAAAAGAATTCGGCAGTTCTGTATCCGACGGAAATCTCTTAAATAAGGGAAAACTGGCCAAGGCGGTTTTCAAAAACAAAGGAAAGAGAAGGTGGCTTGAGAATTATCTTCACCCCTTCATAGCGAGCGAAATATATTCCGAGATAAAAAAATCCAAGAAAAAGATAGCCGTTGTTGAAGCGCCGTTGCTGTTTGAATCGGGATTTGACAGTTTTGCCGACATGACCGTATGCGTTACAAGCGGTTTGAGGAACATAAACTCAAGACTTAAGGCGAGAGGATGGACGCCTGAGCAGGCCAAAGCCAGAGCTAAAGCCCAGTTCTCTCAAAGAAAAAAAACCGCCCTTTGCGATATTGCGGTGGAAAATAACGCAACTCAGAAGGAGCTTGAGGCCAGGGCGGGAGAACTTTCAAAATTTTTAAGAGGTCTTGTTCAGCAGGATTTTTAAGGAGAAAAAATGGAAAATTCAAATCAGAACAACTCTCAGGAGAAGATTCAGGAGAAGAACGGGACTCAGCAGCCCGCCGGGAGCAAATTTGATACGACTCAAATGGCCAAGATGACCATAGCCGAGCTTATTAAAATAGCCGAACAGTTCAAGCTGGAAGGCGTGGCAGGGCTGAGAAAGCAGGAGCTGATAGGGAAAATAATGGAAGCCCAGGCCAAACAGAACGGCCTTGTAAGAGGCGCCGGCACTCTGGAAGTTCTGCCTGACGGATTCGGCTTCCTGCGTTCTCAGGAATATAACTATCTTTCAAGCCATGAAGACATATACGTTTCTCCTTCGCAGATTAAGAAACTTGGGCTCAGAAAAGGCGATACGATACAGGGTCTTATAAGGCCGCCGAAGGAGGGTGAAAGATATTTCGCTCTTCTACAGGTTGAAACCATAAACGGAGTTCCGATAGAAAAGCTTAAAAACAGGCCGTTTTTTGATAATTTGACGCCTTTACATCCAAACAGCAGATTTGTTCTTGAGACTACGAAAAACGACCTTACCACAAGAGTGATAGACCTTATGTGCCCCATCGGAAAGGGGCAAAGAGGCCTTATTGTGGCCGCACCAAAGACGGGCAAAACGATGATATTGCAGAGATTGGCGAATTCTTTGACGACAAATCACCCTGATATAGATCTTATAGTGCTGCTCATAGACGAAAGACCCGAAGAAGTGACCGATATGAGACGCTCAGTCAGGGGCGAGGTCGTTGCTTCAACATTCGACGAGCCGGCTGACCGTCATGTTCAGGTGGCAGAGATGGTGCTTGAAAAAGCCAAGAGAATGACGGAGCAGAAGAGGGATGTGGTTATATTGCTTGACTCAATAACAAGACTTGCCAGAGCTTACAATACAGTAACGCCGTCAAGCGGCAGGGTATTGTCAGGCGGTTTAGAGTCAACCTCTCTGCAAAGACCCAAAAGGTTTTTCGGCGCGGCCAGAAATATAGAGGAAGGCGGCTCGCTCACCATAATAGCCACGGCGCTTGTGGAAACCGGCAGCAGAATGGACGATGTTATTTTTGAAGAATTTAAAGGCACCGGCAATTCTGAAATATATCTTGACAGAAAATTATCAGACAGAAGAATATTCCCTGCCATAGACATAAACAGGACCTCAACAAGAAAGGAAGAATTGCTGCTCGGCGAAGATGACCTTAATAAAATCTGGATTCTCAGAAAAGTTCTCGCTCCTCTTTCCTCTGTTGACGCCATGGAGCTTCTTCTCAGCAAGCTTGGCGCGACAAAGTCAAACAGGGATTTCCTTAAATCAATGGAGAACGGAGGCTGATGTTAAAAAGGCATACTGCTGCCCTGCTTACGGCTGCGGCCGCGACGGGCCTTTTTTCTCTGGCTGCCATAGGCCAGATTTCAAGACCTGCGCCTTTAAACATGCATTATTCCGTAATTTATCAGCCCGCTTTCAGGGAGCCGCCTGCTGAAGCTTTCAAGAAAATTCCTCGTTTTTTTTACGGCAGCCATAAGCTTAAAAGAGGAGAAACGGTTTCCTCTCTGGCCTCAGCCTACGCCACAGATATAAAATCCGTGCAGTCTTCAAACAGAAACGAGTTTATCCTTATGCCGTACGGCTCAAGCATAAAGGTTCATAATGGCAAGGGACTTTTGTATGAGACCTACAAGGAAGGAGAGTCCTTTATGTCCATAGTTTCCAGATTCTGCCCCAGAGGGGAAAAGCTTGAGAGCTTTGCCCAAAAAACTGCCAAGGCGAATAATTTTCCAGCTCTTTATATTCTTGAAAATAAAAAATTTCCAAAAGGGAAAAAGATACTCTTGCCGGGAGTTTATGTTAATCTGGATACCTACAGAATACCTGTTAACGGATTTGTAAGAATAAGCTCCGGATACGGCAACAGGTATCATCCCATACTTAAAAGAAGGATTTTTCATAACGGCTGCGATATCCCCATGCCGCTCGGCTCGCCTGTCTATCCCGCAAGATCTGGAGATGTGGTTTTCAGCGGCTATAAAAACGGCTACGGCTATGTGGTGGAAATAAGGCACAAGGACGGATATATCACAAGGTACGGACATTTGAAAGAGTGTCTTGTTTCACAGGGTGAAAAGGCTCAGAAGGGAAAAACCCTTCTCGGCAAGGTCGGCTCAACAGGGCTTTCAACCGGCCCCCATCTTCATTTTGAGATCATAACTCCTTCCGGCAAATCTGTAAATCCAGTCTCAAAAATAGGCAAAAATTGAAAGGCGTTTATTGACAAGTAATGTCAAGCGCAGAAAATCGCACCTGCTGTTTTCTGTTTTTCATACAGCTTTTTTTATGCTAAAATATACCTGTCGGCCTAAATCCGATTTATGTTTTTTTTAAGAGGAAAATATGAAAGAAGGAATACATCCGAAATACAATGTCTGCCAGGTGGTATGCGCCTGCGGAAATTCTTTTACTACCAGATCTACAAAGGAAAGCCTTAAAGTTGATATTTGCTCTTCCTGCCATCCTTTTTACACAGGCAAGCAGAAAATACTTGATACCGAAGGGCGCGTAGAGAAATTCAATAAGAAATTTTCCGCCACCGAGGGGAAAATGGTTGAAAGAAAGCCGAAAGCTAAAAAGATATCGGCTCCTAAAGTGGCCCCCGCCCACGTTAAGAAGCTTTCAACTTCCGTTAAGAAAGCCGTCAAAGAAAAAAAGCCCAAGGAAAACAAGAAAGCTTAGCTTTGATTTAAAAGGCGCCTCCGATTTAAAAGGGGGCGCTTTTTATTTTACCTTAAAAGACTATGCCTTTTGATATTAAAAAAGAGTGCGAAAAAGCGCGTCTTGAGCTTGCCGAGACAGAAAGCCTTCTGGCTAATGGAAATACGGGCGACATAGAGCAGTTGTCAAAAAAGCATTACAGACTGTCCTCAATACTTTCAAAATATGATGAATATCTCTCTTTAACTGCCAGAATCGAGGAGAACAAAAAACTTATTTCTTCAGGCGCCGAGGCGGACTTGGTCGAGCTGGCTCTGGCCGAAAATGAAGAGGCCGAAAAGAAGGCCTCGCAGCTTTATTCTCAAATAAAATTGTCCTTTCTCCCGCAGGACAAAAATGATTCAAAGAACATATTCATTGAATTAAGGGCCGGAGTGGGCGGTGAGGAATCGGCGTTATTTGCGGGAGAGCTTTTAAGGGCTTATTCAAAATTTGCACAAAGTCTCGGTTTTTCCGCCGAGATACAGGATATATCGGCAAGCGGCTTGAAAGGCATAAAAACAGCCGTTCTTTATATCAAGGGCCAGGGTGCATATTCATGGTTTAAATATGAGGCCGGGGTGCACAGGGTTCAGCGCGTGCCTCAGACAGAGGCCTCAGGAAGAGTTCATACTTCCACTGTCACCGTCGCCGTATTGCCTGAAATGGATGAAGTGGAAATAAAGATAAATTCCGCCGATTTGAAAATAGATACCTACAGGGCCGGAGGGGCCGGCGGCCAGAACGTGAATAAAGTTGAAACGGCCATAAGAATAACTCATATACCCACCGGCATAGTCGTTCAATGCCAGCAGGAACGCTCTCAGGGGCAGAACAGAATGCGCGCCATGCAGCTTTTGATGGCCAGACTGGCCAATCTCTCAAAAGAAAACCAGGAAAAGGAATTTTCCGGAGAAAGAAAAAAACAGGTTGGAACCGGCGACAGGTCGGAAAAGATAAGGACCTACAATTTCCCGCAAAGCAGGGTCACAGATCACAGAGCGGGCCTTTCCTGGCATAATATAAACGAGATAATGGAAGGCGGCCTGAAAACTCTTTTTGAGGAATTGCGACTTAAACTGAGCCGCGAAGATGAAGATTAGATCAGCTTTAACCTTTGCCGTCGGCCGGCTTGAGCTTAATGGCGTATCAGAGTTCAGGCTTAACGGCGAGCATCTTGTGTCCGGTGCCTGCGGCTTTGAAAGAAAAGAGCTCTTCTTTCACATGGGAAATGACATCTCTGAGCAGCAATTCAGGAAACTAAAGAAATTCATTTCACTCAAGATCAGGGGATATCCCTTAAGCTGGATTTTAAAAAATCATGATTTTTGCGGAATGAAAATGCTCATTAAACCGGGAGTTTTTGTCCCGCGTCCTGAAACCGAAGAACTGGCCTTGATGGTTTACAAAGAAAGCCTTAAGCTCAAGAGCCCGAAAATACTTGATTTTTGCTGCGGCAGCGGCTGTATCGGCCTTTATGCGGCTTTTAAGAATCCTTCAGCGCGCGTGCTTGCCATAGATATAAGCTCAAAAGCCGTATCCTGCTGCATTGAGAATATGAGAAACTTAGGCCTTAAAAACTATAGGGCCGTAAAAAGCCGCCGGCTTCCTGACGGAGGAGATTTTGATATACTGGTTTCAAATCCGCCATATATCCCGTCCGGGCTTATAAAAAATCTGGATGCGGAGGTCAGGCTCGAACCCAGGGCCGCTCTGGACGGCGGGGCTGATGGCTTGGATATGATAAGATATATAGAGAAAAAAGCCGGAGATTACGTCAGGAAAGGCGGAAAGATATATGTTGAATTTTCGGACGGTCAAAGCGCGGCTGTGAAAAGAATGTTTTCCCGCAGATACAAAAATGTGAGAATAATAAAGGATCTGCAGGGTAAAGCCAGGTTTTTGGAGGCGTGTAATGGACAGTTTTATAGTTAAAGGTCCCTGCCGTCTTAAAGGCAGAGTGAAAATTAGCGGTTCTAAAAATTCCTCCCTGCCGATAATTTTTGCTTCTCTGCTTACGGACGAGAAATGCGAAATTTCAAATGTGCCGCAGCTGGCAGATATAAACTCGGCCGCAGCCATACTTTCATATTGCGGGAAAAAATGCTCCTTTTTCTCCGGCAAGTTTTCATGCGCGGAAGAGGGGGAAATAAAAACAGAAGCTCCCTACGATATGGTAAGGAAAATGAGGGCTTCCGTTTTGATAGCCGGACCCATGCTGGCGCGTTTTGGGAGAGTAAAATTCGCCCTGCCTGGAGGCTGTGCCATAGGAGTGCGTCCAATAGATATACATCTTGACGCCTTTTCAAAAATGGGAGCTTCAGTTTCCTTTGAGGGCGGCAATGTCATAATAAAAGCTTCCTCGCTTAAGCCGGCCAGGATAAATTTCAAGTTCCCGAGCGTCGGAGCCACCGAGAATGTGATGATGGCTGCCGCCCTTACGAAAGGCGAAACCGTCATATACAATGCAGCCAGGGAGCCGGAGATATCTGACCTGGCTGAAGCTCTCATCAAGATGGGGGCTGATATAAAAGGAGCCGGAGAGGAAATCATAAGAATAAGGGGAGCCTCAAAACTTAAGGGATTTTCCCATGAGGTCATATGCGACAGAATAGAAGCGGGCACCTTTATTATAGCCGCCTGCGCATTGAAAAGCGAGATAGAGCTCTATGGTGTCAGAAAGGAGCATCTCGGTTCTCTTTGGAGAAAGCTTATCCTCAGCGGAGCGGAACTTTTTAGCGAGAAGGAAAAGGTTTTTGTGTCTGCGCCCCAAAAAATAAAGCCGGTTAATATCTCCACAGGCCCTTATCCCCTTTTCCCCACGGATCTGCAGGCGCAGTGGATGGCCTATATGAGTTTGGCGGAAGGCAAAAGCAGGATAAGCGAAAATATTTTTGAAAACAGATTTATGCATGCGGCCGAACTTATGAGAATGGGAGCTAAAATAGAGGTGAAAGGCAAAGACGCTTTTGTCAACGGCCCTGCATCGCTTTCAGGCGCGCCGGTAATGGCCTCCGACCTTAGAGCGGGAGCGGCTCTCGTTATAGGGGCCATGGCGGCCAAAGGCCAGTCGCTTGTAAAGAGAGTTTATCACATAGACAGGGGTTATGAAAAAATAGAAGAAAAGCTTTTTTCATTGGGCGCCGATATAAAAAGGATAAAAGAGTGATCTCATTCAAAGAAGCCGAAAAAATTCTTCTTTCAAAGCATGCCGTAATAAAGAAAAATTCAATGGATTTTCTTTATCCCATCTTTGACAGGCTGGGACGGCCGCAAGACAAGCTTGGCTCAGTCATACATGTGACAGGCACCAACGGTAAAGGCTCTGTCTGCGCTTATATGGAATCGGCTCTCAGGGCCTGCGGATTTAAGACGGCCGTTTACACATCGCCCCACATATTCTCTCTCAGGGAAAGGATAAAATTTTGCGGAAAAGAGATCAGCGAAACGGAGTTTGCCGGAATATTCTCGCGGGTATATCCGCTTTGCAAAGACCTTACATTTTTTGAAATCATGACCGTCATAGCTTTTGTCTGGTTTTCTCAAAAGAAGCCGGATTTTTCGGTAATAGAGGTCGGCATAGGCGGGCTTTACGATACCACAAATGTGATAGAAAAAACTGAAATAGCGGTAATAAGTTCAATAGGATATGACCATATGGAGCTGCTTGGAAACAGTCTTGAAAAAATAGCGGTTCAAAAAGCCGGTATAGCCAAAAAAGGTTCAACGCTGATTTATCCGGCTATTGCGTCAGAGGCAGAAATTGAAGTAAAAAAAACCGCCCGGAAAGCCGGCGCTGCCGTTTTGAAAGTGAGAGATATTTTTGAAAAAAGCGAAATAGATGTCCGTAAGGGATTGATGAATTTTTACAGCTCAAAGGCAGGCAGGTATCAAACCAGAATGATAGGAGAAAAACAGTCGATCAATGTCTCCATCGCCCTTGCCGCCCTGGAAACGCTTTCGCTCAAACACAGCGGAATAGATATGAAAAAAGCCAAAAAAGGCATAGAAAAAGCCTTCATCCCCGCCAGATTTCAAATATTGAAAAAGGCCGGCAAAAGGATAATAGTGGACGGCTGCCATAATGAGGAGGCCGTAAAGGTTTTCATATCAACGATCAAGAAAGCCGGGTTGAAGCCGAAAACTCTTATTTTTTCAATAATGGCCAATAAGGATTATAAAAAGGTTTTGCGCCTTCTTTCCAAAAAATTTGAAAAGGTTTACTTTTCCAGCGCAGATGAGAACAAGGCCTTGTCCCCGGCCTTTCTGGCGGATGAATTTGAGAAATATGATTCCAAAGCGGATATTACGGCGGTTTCGCAGCCGGAAATAGCTCTGAAGGCAGCTTTGAAAGACGAAGGCGATATATGCGTTTGCGGCTCTTTTTATCTTGCTTCCAAAATCTTAAAGCTGCTTGGGAGGGTACAATGAAAGCGGGAATGGGCATTGATATAGGCGGGACGAATGTAAAGATACTGATTTTATCCGATAAGGGCAAGCCGCTTTACAGCGACAGGTTCAAAACACAAAGCGAAAGAGGGCTCAGAGATTTTTGCTCAAGGCTTGGACTGAAAGTCAAGGAAGCGCTCAGAGCCGTCAAACTCAACATAAAAAAAGCGGCGGCGGGCATGGCGGGAGATATAGACAGCGAAGGCGGCATTTTAAGATATTCTCCCAACCTTGCCGGCTGGAAAAATGCCCCGATAGCTGAATTGCTCAGAAAAGAAACCGGAATTTCTTTCTCTCTTGAAAATGACGCGAATATGGCCGCCTGGGGCGCCTATGTCCTTGAATTGAAGAAAAGCGTCAGGGATATGGCGGTTATCACCATGGGTACGGGTATCGGCGGCGGGCTTATACTCGGCGGAAAACTTTACCGCGGCGCGTCCTCAACGGCCGGAGAGATAGGCCATTGCGTTATAGAGCAAAACGGCCGCCTTTGCGGCTGCGGAAACAGAGGATGTCTTGAGGCTTATTGCGGCAGCAAGGCCATAGTGAAAAGGGCTTTATCTCTGATAAAGGACCAGGATTCCTACAGAAAAAAATACGGCATCGGGGATGAAAAGAAGATAAATGCGGCGGCGCTGGCGGCAGCTGCCGCCAAAGGCGATAAAACCGCTATTTCAGTCTGGGAAGAAACAGGGTTTTATCTTTCCCTCGGCATAGGCAATATTCTTATGCTTTTAAACCCTTCCGCCATTGTGATAACCGGCGGCGTCTCCAAGGGCGAAAGGTTCTTTATGCCCGCTCTTAAAAAAGGCCTTTCTTTGTATTCAATAAAGACGCCGCTTAAAAAAGCCAGGATTAAAGTGTCAAAAAATCCGGATCTCGGCTCATACGGAGCCGCTCTTTTTGCCCTGGAGCTTTAATGAAATTTTTCAAGGCGGCAATTCTGCTTTTTTTTATGTATTTTGCTGCAGACGCCTTTTGCGCGGACTTGCTGTCAATCTCATCACAGACGAAAAGAGTGGAGTTTGAAAGCGGATTCTCATATTATGACTCAAAAAACGGCGATGTTTACCTGTCAACAGGCGTGGTGGTAAGACAGATAGACGCTAATGATTTTCTTTTGAAAAAAATAACTTCCGGCGAAATTTTGCTAAAAAGCGCGGAAAGCAGAATAGTTATGAACTCTCCTTTTGTTATGGAGGATTCATCTGGAACAATAAAAGCCGAGAAGGGGTATTATGATTATTCAAGAAATGAGGGCCTTCTTAAAAACGGAGTTTTTAATCTTGGCCGTTTCATCTTTCGCGGAAAGGAAATAAAGGTTAAGGACGGCTCATATTCATACCGTTCGGCTTCGCTCACGACTTGCGATCTTGAAGAGCCTCATTACAGAATAGCCGCTCATAAAATTTCTCTGTCTCCCGGCAGATATTTTGTAGCTTACAGCACCATTTTTTATCTCGGCCGCGTGCCGGTCTTCTATTTTCCTGTAGTGTATAAGCCTCTCGGCGAAGGAACCCCGGTTTTAAGCCAGTTTTATCCTGGCTATGACGAAAGAAACGGCTTTTATATAAAGTCAAACTACACTTACAAATTCAACAGATATTCCAGAGCCAAGGTTTTTCTGGATTATTTTTCCAGAAAAGGTTTTGGAACAGGCACTGAGCTTGACTATTACAGGCCTGACAAAAACATAAGCAGCATTTCCTATTACAGGATAAATGAGTATTCAAGGGAATCCGAGAGATGGGGAGTAAACGGCGGAATGTGGCATTCCTTTAATCTCGAAAATAATAGCGCCTATTTCCAGACCTATGCCAGGCTTCTTTCAGATCCGGGATTTAACAATGACTTTTTCCGTTCCAATCCTTTTGCGGTAAGTTCTGAAAAGCAGGCGGGAGCGGCTTTTACCTACAATACTTCAAAAACGAACACAAGGCTCAGCTATTATACGAAATATCTTTCCTCGCAGGATAATCTTTCCTTCAGACATGCCTATGAAACTGCCCCAAGACTGGATTTCAATACTTCACAGATGAAAATTTTGAATCTTCCCTTCTGGAATACCTGGAGTTTTTACGCGGAAAACTCGAAAATTGACACGCCTTATTACCAGAATAATCTTTACGGCGCATGGACCATCTCTATGCCTGTAAAGATTTACAAAACTTTCAATCTTTATCCTTCGGCTTTTTACTACCAGAATGTGCATATGTCAACATCGCCCTCGGCGGCCGATTCTTTCATAGGCAGATACGGGGCCAATATAAATGCGAGGAAGACAAATTCATGGGGTTCCATAGACTTGAATTTTTATTCGCTTAGAAGGAACGCAAAAAACAAAATGAGCCTGGACAGAAACTCAAGCGACGGAGGAGTGGAAAAACAGGAACTTTCTCTGTCGGTCTTTAAAATAAGAAATTCCGGCTCATATCTGAGATTCTCCGGAGGATATGACCTCAAGGACTATAACCTGCAAAAAGATTTTTCGGAAAGATTCCTTCCCTTTGCGGCCGAGGTTTACAGCTTTTCTTCAAACAGGGAAATTTTTCTCTATGATTCCTATGATATTTCTTCCGGCAATAAAAGCTTCATTTCTCAAATTAATTTCGGCGGCAAAGATGAGTATTTCGGATTCGGACTTTCCAATTATTCCACAGAAAAGAATGAATGGATAGTTTCGAATTCTTTCGGTTTTGACCCGCGTCTGCCGGGGAAATGGCGTATTGAAGGCGTCTTGAGATTCTGGACCGATTTTTCCGGCAGTAAGGTGAAGACCGGCTTTTTTGAAAAATCCGCCGTTATATACAAAGATTTCCATGATTTCAGAACAAAATTCAATTTCAGAGTAAGAAAAGACGTTAAGGAATTTTTTGTTTACCTTACTCTTAAAATGAATGACCCCTACAGAAATGACGAATTTTCGCGCAAAACAGATGCGTTCTGGCGGCCTTGGCGAAAGCCGGGCGAAGCCAGGGATTAGCCTGAGCTTTCGCGCTAAAATTGTATAATTTACTTTAACGGAGGATAAATGAGCAAAGAACTTTGGGTAGTAACAGGCGGAGCCGGCTTTATAGGCTCAAACATTACGGAAGAGCTTTTGAAAAGAAAGAAAAAAGTGAGGATTTTTGACAATTTTTCAACTGGGAAAATGTCTCATATAGCCGAGTTTAAGGACAAAATAGAAATTTTTAGGGGAGATTTGAGAAAACCTTCAGATTTAAAAAGGGCTCTCCAAGGCGCCACTTATGTGATACATCAGGCCGCGCTTCGCTCCGTGCCGAAATCTGTTGACAATCCAAAAGATTGCAATGAAGTAAATGTCACAGGCACTTTGAATCTTCTTATGGCGGCCAAAGAGGCGAAAGTCAAAAGAGTGGTATATGCTTCTTCAAGCTCCGTTTACGGCGATAATAAGGTGTTTCCTCAGAATGAGAGTCTGAAACCGTCTCCTATTTCTCCCTATGCGGTAAGCAAGCTTGCGGCTGAGAATTATTGCGTGATGTTTACCAAAACCTACGGCCTTGAAACTGTTTCCCTGAGATATTTTAACGTTTTCGGGCCGAAGCAGGACCCTGAATCTCTTTATTCGGCTGTAATACCCAAGTTCATAGAGCTGGCTGCCGCTAAAAAACCTCTCGTCATACATTGGGACGGCAAGCAGTCAAGAGACTTTACTTATGTGAAAAATGTGGCTGAAGTGAATATCCTTGCCGCCTTAAACCCCAAAGCTGCAGGCAAGGTCTATAATGTTGCCGTCGGCTCAACCATTTCTCTTCTGGATATAGTAAAAATGCTTGAGGAGATTTGCGGCTATAAACTTGAAAAAATGTTCACACCCATGAGAAAGGGCGACATAAGAAAGACATGGGCGGATGTCAGCGCTCTCAAAAAAGATTTCGGATACAAACCTGCCGTGCTGTTCAGAGAAGGGCTGGAAAAGACATGGAACTGGTTTACGGGGGAGGAGAAAAAATGATATTTTACAAGGACAAAAACAATGCGGGCTGGATAGAAGTGATATGCGGCAGCATGTTTTCAGGCAAGACTCAGGAGCTTATAAGAAGGCTTAAACTGGCTACCATCGCCAAACAGAAAGTACAGGTTTTCAATTCCTACCTTGACACCAGATATGCCAAGCAGCATATAGTCTCTCACGACAAAAATATGCTTAAGGCGCATCCGGTAAAAAACGCCAGGGAAATACTGAAACTTGTTGAGCCTGATACCAGAGTTGTAGGTATAGATGAGGCTCACTTTTTCTCAGATGATATAGTGGAAACAGCCAATAAGCTGGCAGATTCAGGCAAAAGAGTGATAGTGGCGGGGCTGGATATGGATTACAGAGGAGAACCTTTTTCTCAAATGGCCAAGATAATGGCAGTGGCCGAATATGTTACAAAAAATCTGGCTATTTGCATGGTTTGTGGCGATCCGGCGCATTACAGTCAGCGTCTTACAGACAGCTCCAAAAGAATAGTTGTAGGCGCGCAGGATAAGTACGAAGCCAGATGCAGAAAATGTTTCAGACCGGAAAAATGATATGTATGTGAGCGACAATACCCCTCCGCTTTTCAGGGATTTTTTCAGTCTGGGCCAGTCCTTGTCGCCTTCAAACAGATGGCTTAAGCTTTCCGAGATGATTCCATGGGAAAAAATAGACAGAGTCTACTCGGAAAACTTTTCTCCAAACAGCGGCCGCTATGCTTTGGACAGCAGGCTTGTTTGCGGCCTTTTCATTGTAAAATACATCAAGAACCTTACTGATGAGGAAACTGTGAGAGAATACGAGGAAAATCCCTATATTCAGGCATTTTGCGGCAAGATACATTTTTCAAAGGAAAGCGAATTTTCGGTTTCCATGCTTTCGGAGAGGCGCAAGCGGCTTGACCAAAAGTTTTGGGATTTTTGGAATTCAGAAATATTGACGCTTCTTGATGAGCAGAAATTTTTTAAATTTCCTAAAAATAAGAAAGACGGCGGCTGTTTTTTATCTTCTTTTTTCTGCGCGCTTAAAGCCAGATTATTCCGTTCCTAATTCCTGCTCCACGAAGGAGTATAAGAATTTCCTTTCAGGTTTTCGTTCAAGGGGTGCGGGGCGCTGCCGTCTATATCCATGACAAAAATTTCGCGCCGCCCTCGTCTTGTGGAAGTGAAAAGTATAAATCTTGAATCAGGCGAAAAGCAGGGGTCTTCATTGTCGCCTTCGCTTCTTGTCAGACGAAGGATCCTGCTGCCTGTCGGGTCGGTTATAAAAATGTTCATCTTTTCCCTGGGAGTTTCTCTGGCGGAAAAAGCTATCCATTTGCCGTCGGGCGACCAGTCCGGAGAGTCAGCCCAATTCAGTCTAGTTATCTTTCTGGTTTTGCCGGTTTCAAAATCATAAATGTGTATTTGAGGATTGCCTGAGATATCGCTTACAAAAACTATTTCCTTGCCGTCGGGAGAAAAAGCCGGGGAAGAACTTACTGAAAACTGCTTTATAAGCTTTTTAAGTTCTTTTGTCCTTGTTTCCATCACATATACCGAAGGGTCTCTGCCTCTGGAAAGAGTCAGGACCATTTGAAGTCCGTCCGGAGAAAAACCGCCCGGCACATTAAGTCCCTGATAGGTGGAGAATGGGGAAATGGTTCCCTTTTTGAAATTTATCTCATAAATGTCAGGGTTTCTGTTCTTATAGGTGGTGTAATAAAGCTTGTATGAATCATTTGACCATACAGGCAGAAATGAAATGCTTTTGTGATTCGTAAGCCGGAAAAGATTTTCACCGTCATAATCTGAAACGTATATTTCCTTGTATCCGCTTGAATCGTTGGCGAAGGCTATTTTGCTTGAAGATATGCCCTTTTTGCCCGCAATTGAAAAGATTATGTCGTCGGAAAAAATATGCGCGGCCTTTCTCAAAGATTTTTGAGAAAAAGAATAGCTCTTTTCAAATATTCTCTTTGCTTTATCCGTTTCAAATATCATGCCTTTCATAGTAAAACTTTCAGAAGAGCAGGACAGCTCGCTGAAAATATAATACGGCGATTTTTTTGAAAAATGCTCAAGGGCTTTGGAAGAATATTCAAGAGAGAGCGGGTCCAGAGGATCTTCGGCTATCTCAAAATACCTTGAATACATCAAGTCTGCGCGTACTATCTCCCTCAAACTTATGGCGGACTCCAGGCAATTCTGATCGGATGAAAGCGGCTTAAAGGAAGCCAAAAAAATTTCTTTCGGCTTAGCCGGCGAAAGTTCAAGGCCTATATAAACCTGAGTATTTTGCGCCAAAGCCGATGAGCAGAAAAAGAGTGCGAAAAAGAAGAATAATTTACTTTTTGACTGGCTTTTTGGCATTTTGTTCCGGCTTTGCCTGAATGTCCTCTTTTTTAAGCATATCCTTTGCGATTTTGGCTTCCGCGCCGGTAGGGAAATCCTTTAATATCGATTTGAGATACCTTAAGGCTTCTTTTTTCTTTTCATCATTTTTCAGGGCAAGAAGAGATTGCGCATACTTAAGCCTGACTGAAGGCGTTTTTAAGTAGTTTGGATACTTTTCCAGTATTTTAGCGTAGAATATGGCTGCTTCTTCATAATTTTTTTTCTCAAACAGTATCTCGCCGCTGTAATAGTAGGCGTTATCGGCATTTTCATAGCCGGGATATTTTGCAAGGTATTCCGCAAACAGTTTAAGAGCTTCATCTTTATTTGAGGATGAATAAGCGGCTACCGCAGAAGAGTAAAGTTTAGCCGGCAATATCGTCTTCTCCACATCTTCCTGCTGTTTTTTGACAGTTTGGCCTATATAGTTTATTTTCTTGTCGGTAAGCGAGCCGTATTCGTCTATCTTGGCCGACAGCTTGCCGATATCTGAAGAGAGATCTTTCATATTTTCAGATGAAGCGTTAAGGGAGGCGTTGAGATTGTCTATCTTCAAAGCCAAGTCTGCCTGATTTTTCTGCATCGTTGAAAGGTTGGCGTTCAAGTCATCTATCTGGCTTTGCAGCAAAAGCATGTCATTCTGCGTTGCCATGCAGCCCGCCAGCGTCAGCAAGGGAATTGCAGCCAGAATCTTTCTGTTCATTTTGACACCTTCGTTTCCGCCCTTCTGTTCTTTGCCCAGCAGGCGTCATTGTCCTCTTTGCACAAGGGGCTTTCTTCGCCGTATGAAATGGTGCCTATTGAGGTTTCCGGAACTCCAAGTTTCATATAGTAGTCTTTTACGACATTGGCTCTTTTCTGGCCGAGAGCCAGATTGTACTCTATGGTGCCTCTGTTGTCGCAATGGCCTTCCACAAGCACGGTCCATTTCTTTTCTTTGAGTATTTTGGCATTTTCAGAAAGGATTTTTGCCATATCGGGGCTTATTTCATACTTGTCAAATTCAAAAAATATCGTGTTTATCCCTTCGCTGGAAGAAAATTCCGGAGCCCTTATATCGGCTTCCTGGCCGATTTGGCCTTCCATGGCCGAGACGTCCTCAACCTTCTGCACAGATTCCTGCTGCTGAGCCGGCTGGGCTGTCTTAACATTCTTTTTGCTGCAGGCAAATGAAAACACAAAAGCGAGAGATAAGAAAGGGTAAACGAAGTTTCTCATAAATCCTCCAAATTCCGAGTATTACAGCACTTTCAATTATATCAAAAAAATACCCGTATGTTAAAAAATGCTAAAATATCGCTTCAATGGAAAAAGCCGGTGAAATGATATTACAAGTCAAATCTGAGATTGGAAAGTCTTTTTCTTTTCTCGGTGAAGAAATCATTTCCCCAAAGGAAGCCGATTATTTGTCTTTGGGCAAGGCTGTGCGTTCCAGATTCTCTTTCTACATAGGTAAAGCCCTGGACATTCCGGTTGAGAAATCTCTGACACTGGCTGTATGCGCTGAAATAGTGCATAATGCCTCGCTTCTCCACGATGATTGCATAGATGAGGCCGTTTTAAGAAGGGGCCGGCCTACCGCAAATTCGGCTTTGGGCATCAATAAGGCCATACTTATAGGCGATTTGGCAATGGCCGCGGCTTTTAAAAAGGCGGAAAATCTTTCCTGCGAAATCTCGTCGCAGCTTGTGGCGGCTGTCGGGAAAATGGCTGAGAGCGCTTTGCTTGAAGAAAATTTTAAGAACAAGCTCATAAACAGAACGGATTATTACAGGGTCGTTTCCGGTAAAACGTCGGCCCTGTTCCGCTGGATGGCCGTTTCTTCGGCTTTTTTTGTAAAAGAGCCTTTTTTTGAAAAAACTGCCGCAGCGGCGGAAAATTTCGGCCTTGCCTTTCAAATAACCGACGACGCGATAGATATTGAAAATTGCGGCGAATCCGGGAAAGACTGCCTGAAAGACCTTTCTGAGGGGAAATGCTCCATGCCTTTGATAATAGCTCTTGAGAATGAAAATTTCAGGCGCGAAAATGAAACGATGATAAGAGATTTCTTTTCCTCTCCCGTCAAGGACCTTGCCGCCGCAGCTGATATCGCCGCAAAAATCAGGGAAGGCGGATTTTGCGCCAAAGCCAGAAAAGAGGCGGAAAAAAAGGTCCTTGATATAAAAGATTTGATTTGCGATTTCCCCAATCGCGAAGGAATAAACGAATTTTACGGGCTTGCGATGAGCATTTGTTCAAGAAGCTTTTGAAGATGTAACGCAAGTAACTCTTATTGTTACAAACTTTTTCTTGTCATACTTGCCTGCATAATGTAAAATGTCCGTATGTTTCTGCTCACGGGCGGCTTTGCGGAATTTTGATTTTATATGCGATGGAGGACTTATGCGGTCCATTTTTGTTTTTGCTTTGTTTTTGTTAATGGAAACTTTTTCATTTTGCGCCTATCTCAGCGAGGTGAAAGGAGAGGTATTTATCAAGCCGCAGGATTCGGCTTTCTGGAACAAAATAGAATCACAGGCCGGCAATTTGAAGATAAAAAACAGAGATGAGATAAGGACCTCCAGAGCATCCTCGGCTGAAATCGTTATGGACGACGGCAGCAGGATAAAGATCGCTCCTTTTTCTTATTTCAGACTGGAAGAGGAAAACCAGACGGCTGCGAAAATAAATTTAATGGCCGGCAAAATAAGAAACTGGGTGAAGAAATTTTCAAAAAAATTTGACGTTAAGACGCCAACGGCCGTTTGCGCCGTAAGAGGAACAGATTTTATGGTCGCAGTTGACATGGAAGGCGGCACAAGGGTTGAGGTTTATGACGGCAGCGTGGCTGCCGGCGATTCAAGGGGCAGAGAGATACTGGTGAGAAAAGGGGAAATGATAGAAGTGGGCAAAGACGGCCTTGGCGAAAAAATGGAAAATAAAAATCCGCCCCAAGAAATGGCCTCTTCCATAGGCGACAAGAAAGAAGCCGCGAGGAAGGAGCTTTATTCCGAGATTTCAAAGGATGCGGTAATAAAACAGGCGCAGGCCGAAATGCAGTCTGCCGAGTACCAGAACAGAAAAACCGCCATAGACGCCTACGGCCTGAGAGTGAGAATGGAAGAGTACATAGTAAGGCCGGCAGACAATCAATTCAAATATGTAGTATTAAATACGAGGAAAGATTCCTTCAATTTCGGGAAAATACTTTTCACATTTAATTCGCCTTTGCCTGAGGACTTGTCCATGGCCACTAAAAATATGCTCTATTATGAGGGCAGCTCCGCGCCGCAATGGTATTTGACCGAAATGAACAGCGTTATTTCAAATACCTACGACAAAGTTACGGAAGACGCTTCCGGCGGAAAGATGATAGCCGATAATGCCTCCGCTCCTTCTTATTGGACTCATTTTTTCTCTAATTACGGCGTATATTTTGCAGGGCCGGCAGAGGGCGCTGAAAACGGCGGACTCGGGCGGCTTTTGTGGAAATATTCCGACTCCAACAATAACAACATCGCGGACAGCGGTGAATTTGTTTTCCTCGGCAACAGGACAGTAACCTCCGTGACTTCAATTTCTTCCTATCAGAAGCAATACAATTTCAATGACGGTTCTTCAATGATAGCCACAAGGATAAATCCTTCTGGGGACGATGTGTTTGATAACATTGTAAGGAACGAATATTCGGATGGAACATGGATAAATACCAGAGATTATCTTCTCTTTGATGACGGCAAAATCGCTTCCGCAGGCGATTTTGCTTCTTCAATAGGCGGAGTTTCACGTTCCGATATAGCCGACAGGCTGAATTTTGAGAGAGTTTATGAAAGTTCGCTGTTTCAGGGAAGGAAAATTGACCTGGAATTCTCGGCGAAACTTTTAAAAGACGCGGGTCTTATAAGGTTTTAACGGAGGGTAAATGAGATTTTTACTTTTCTTTGCTTTATTTCCGGTTTTGGCTCAGATGTCATTTGGCGCTGTTAAATATAATCCTGTAGGCGATTTGTCCGTTTACGGAGGGAAATATTATCTTGACGGGGATTCGGCTTCGGCTGATCTGAAGATTGACGCTTTTTTCTCGCCATCTTTTATTTTTGACGAAAAAAACGAATTCTATCCCGTATATATGGGTTACTATAACGGCACTCAGGATGTTCAGGAACTTGCAGGCGGCGGGGTGCTTACAAGGCAGAGACAGGAGCACACACTTTCTCTTAAGTATGTGAGAGTGAACGATTTTGATAAGATAAAACCGAGAATTTCCTATTCAAAAGCCCTTGTAAAGGAGACAAAGGACGAAAAATGGGGCGACGGCCTGTTTGACTACGATACTATATCTCTAGGAGTTGAATTTGAGCAGGAAAGACCTCATGGAACCTTCTCTCAATCCTACGATTATTTTTCCGTTAGATATCCGAATTATTCCTCGCTTATTTCCTCTGCGGATACCGTCATAGATACCACCACATACAGCGAGCTTTCAAAGAATGCCGGGGACAATACCTTGAACAATTCATCTCACAGGGCCGCTTTTTCGTATATATGGTTTCCGAACACTGACGTTATGAAAATATCCGCAAGTTTCACCTACAGAACTTATTCGGATCAGAGCGTGGTATCAAAGACTGGAGGATTTAAATCGGAAAAAAGAAAGGATATGCTGGCAGGATTTGGTTTCAGGTGGGAAAAACCTTCAAAAAAGCTTCCTCTTTCCTTTGATTTTGCCTTTGACAGGCAGCTTTCAAATCAAAATTCCTATGACGCTTCAAGAACAAAGTATATAGACGATTTTTACGGCTATACGAGGTTATCAGCCGGACCAAGGGCCGATTTCTTTTTCAAAAACGGCTCATCATTCGGCTACGGACTTAACTGGGAAAAAATTTACTATTCAGGCAGGCTTGCCCAGGACGCGGCTGGAAATTACAGGAATGACACCATACATCAGGAGTTTTGGCTCAACAGCCTTTACTTCCGCTATCCTTTGGGCAAAAAGATATTTGTCAGAGTTAATTATTCTTATCAGGCCTCAAGCTCAAATATGAGATATGAAGCCGGCTACAGGTACAATTACTCGGCCAGTTCATGGCTTGCCGGCTTGCAGTGGGAGTTTTAAGATTTTTACGAGAGGTGTTTTATGAAAAACAAAATATTATCCTTTTTTTGCCTGCTGTTTCTGGGTTTGTCTTTTGCACACGCCGCCGACCCGTATTTTAACTATACCGGAAATCCCGGGTTTGTGAATGACTCCATTGAACCAAATTACCCTCAGCAAAATACAGGAGTAAGATTTGAAGTCAAGTATTTTTCTGACGGGAATATCCCGCCTGCTTCAGCGTTCCCGAAACTCAAAATTGTCAAGGACGGGGTGGAAACATCCTATTTAATGCTGCCTCTCATACCCCTGGATACCTATTATATTGACGGGAAAGATTATTTTGTCAATACCAGTTTCGGCTCAAGCGGTTTTTACGAGTATTACTTTGAAGTCAGGTCGTCCACCTCGGCCACTATAGTTCAATCGCCCCGATTCGGTTTTCTGGTTCTGGATGCATATCATAACTACGGAAATTTTCTGTCCACTTCCGGCGCTGTTGCGGGAACTGATTCATGGGATCAGGCGATTGACATAAAGACAGACAGCGGGGGGAATGTATATGTCCTTGGCTACTACAATCCCTACTCGTACATAATTAAATACTCAACAGGCGGTGCTTTCCTCGGCAGGACCATTCTTGAACCGAATGTTCAGTACAAAAAGCTATTCATAAATTCCTCAAACCATATATTCGCAGCAGGAGACTATTACGATTATCAGTTCTATTCAAACAAAGTTTCGGTTTCCAAATACGATTCCTCAATGGTTTTTATGTCCTCAAGTTCATATCAATTCTCTGCGTCCACAAATTCTTGGTTTTCTGATATGACCGGCGACGGCTCCGCCCTTTACATATGTTCCCAGAATGATGACTCGCGCTTCAACATAAGCAAGATAGGTTTTAATCTTTCTCCAGCGGCTTCTTTTGACGATTCCGGTTCTTCAAACAGCTCCTGCAATTCAATAGCCGCAGCAAATTCAAGCGTTTTCGCCTTGACGCAGATAAACGGAGTTCCTGTTTTAGTTAAGCTTCCTGATACACTGTCTCCTGTTTCCCTTTCATCAACAAGCGTAAGTAATTCCAACAATTATCAGCATATGTCAGCCGATTCTGCCGGCAACACTTATCTGCTCGGCCAAAGGCAAATTTGCGATACATATTGCGAGAATTTCATAACTCTTGAGAAGAGGGATTTTTCTCTCTCTTTAAGCTCTCAGGCTTATCAGGTCTATCAGGGCTGGAATCAGCCGACAGATGTCTTTGTTGACACAATGTCAAATGTCGGAGTCTCAGTCCAAATAGAAAACAACGGAAACAGCGATTATGGAGTTTATCTTTTTGATTCCTCCACGCTTGATATTAAGAACTTTTTTTACTACGACGGCGGAGCATGGGACAGTCCGAGAGCTTTAAGTATGTCAGGCAATAACGTATATGTAACAGGTATTTCCGATATAGAACAGCCCGGCAATATCTATCAGTCGGATATAAGAACGGTCAGGCTTGTTAATGACCTTTCTCAAAACAGAGCGCCTGAGCTTTTATGGCTTAATTCAGGCGATTACTGGTATAAAGGCGTGAGTCCGCAAAACGGTCTGACCGGCGGCAGCTTTGATTTCAAAATTTTGTATAGAGATCTCGACAGCGATCCTACGGCTTATATAAGGGTCGAAATATATAAAGACGGCACTCCTATATCAGGAAGCCCGTTCGACCTTTATTATGAATCAGGCATCAGCACTTTTACGGGTATAGTTTATCACGCTGCTATAACCCTGCCGGGAGCCGGACAGTACTCTTATAAATTTTCCGCGGCGGATTTCCATGGCGGCTCAATTGGTCTTGCGGCTAAGGGCTATCCGGCTGAAAATATGAGCTACGGCCCTGTGATTGCCGAGGGATTCAGCGGAAACTTGTCTCTTTCTACAGGCGCTGCTTATTCTATGGGCTGGAATATGGAGCCGGAGGATATAACCGTTTTGAGCCGTTCGGGAGAAGGCGACTATGTCTACGCTCTTGCCGAGATAGACAATTCACCTTACATAATCAAGTTCAGCACGGGCCTTAATTCTTTGTCCGTCTCAAGCCAAATAGTTTCGAACGATCCTTATCACGCCGATCTTATTTTTAATGACAAGGCGGACAATATTTATCTGGCTGGGCTTACAAGCATAGCCAATAAGTACTACCTTGACGTAAGAAGGTATAACTTGAAACTGGATAATACCAAGTCTGGAACTTTCAATCTCGGCATGGATTCAGTAAGTCTTGAAGACTCCGCCTCTGACGGCTCATCATCATATATTCTTTTCAGAGATGTATACAACGGCAAGCAGAGGGCCAGAATAAGCGCTTTTGACAACACATTAACGCATGTGTATTTGCTGGGAGCAGAGGATTTGACTTTCAGGCCGCATAATGCTGACGGCTCATCATATTTTGACGCTTATCCATCCGGCATGGTTTTAGACTCGTCAGGAAATATTTACATAGCCGGGTATTATTATCATGATGAAATCGGCTTAAATCAGGGGAATAATATTTTTGTGGCTAAATTTGACGCTTCAAACGGATATTCAGTATCATCCTTTACATTTACATCCCCCGGCGCTTTCAGCGATGATAAGGCGCAGAGCATAGACCTTGACCAGTCAGGGAACATATTTGTTTCCGGCATTGTTAACAATGGCCAGAGAAATATGTGGCTGGCTCTTAAGCTGGACAATTCGCTCAATCTTGTGAATTCAAAGCTTTTTGATGCAGGCGAGCTTTCGGAAAATTATGATGTTTCATTCTCAACTCACAGCAATTCCCTGTTTATTTCAGGGTATGTTGAAGAAAAAGGAAATTTTTATGAAAAAAGGTACAAGGGTCTGGTGCTTAATCTGGACAGCAATCTCGTTTTCAAGTCTTCGTTTACATACGGCAGCAACAATGAAGATACAAGATTGGGATTTGCTGATTTGAATTCCCAGGGCCAGGTTTATGTTTTGGGTCTTAAGAGAATAACAGATAATAGCGGTACAAACCAGAAAATTATAGTCCTTAAACCGTCGTTAAATGAAAACAAGGCTGTTTTCAATTTGTTCGCCTTTAAAAAATCCGACAATTCTCCGATGAGAGATATGAATATCTCTCTTATACCTTACAATCCCATGGGCTACCCTGATGTTGGACTTATTGATTTTGGTGTAACCTCTTCATCAGGCAATGCCTCTTTCTCTGTTGTTAAAGGTCTAAATTATCTGATAGCCGTAAGCACGCCGGGCTATTCGCCAAGGGTAAAGGAACAGGTTTATGACCCTTACGGCAATTTCAATAAAACATTCACTTCCAATATTTCATCCAATTATTACTTCAGTCCTTTGACTACGCAGGCCAATACGCTAAGACTGAATATAAAGAACGTCTATAAAGGCGCTTTGCTTATGGGCGAGGTTTATTTCCTGCAAAACGGCGAAAGGGCAGCTTACGGCATTTTATCGGCTACAGGCCCGATTTCCACTATGGAAATACATAATGTGCCGAATATAGCTGCCGGCTCCTATGGAGTAAATGTGAATATACCGGGTTTTATCTCAAGAGATATATATCCCTTTACAGCAATACCATCCACTTCTCCTATTTTAGTTGATATGTCTATGGCCGGACCGCCGTCCTCAAACTATACGCAAAATATTTCCACGGCTTCGGCTTTTTTCAGCGGCCTGGTTTTGGATTTAAACGGAAGCCCCATACAGGGCGCTTCTGTGAGAGCTTACTGCAATTGCGGCCCTTCGGGATGCGAGTTTGAAAAAAGGGTTTACAGCGATGCCAACGGCCGTTTTGCGGCTTACGGATATGACAGCGAAAGTTCCTGCTCTCCTTTGTACTATGAAATTGGGAAAATAGGCTACAATAAATATCCTTCAAGAGATATGGGGCCGGCTCCTTCATTCGTCCCGCCATATCTCAATATCACTTATATGCTGACTCCTGCGACATATTCTGTGAGCGGATATGTAAGGTATATGGGCAGCCCTATAGCCTATGCCAAGCTGAGAATAGGCCCTTCATGGGATAGTTTCTCGGGCTCTGATTCCTATGCCGGAAATGGAAAAGGAATAGATAACTCAGATTTTATGGTTATTACCGACGGGGACGGCTATTTCAGTTTTACAGGAATAAGCGACGGGAACTTGAATATATCTGTAGAGAATCCTTTGTACAGGAGCATTTCGGGCGGCATTGACGGCGATATAGACACAAAAGAGGACAATATAAGAATAACTGTCAGCTCTTCTCCTGCCGCCGCCCCCGGTTATCCATGTATAGCAGGCAAGGTCTGGGTTTTAGACAGCACCGGCACATGCAAGGGTGTTATGCCTTATGTTTTTGATATGGGTATAGGCGTATCTACAAATGCCATTGTAGCCGGAAGTCTGACCTTCGCTTCAACTTATACAGTTACAGGCTCAAATCCTCTTGTAATTTCAAAGTCATCTGCTGTCGTAGTGGCTCTGATTGAGGAATGCGACGGGGAATGCCAAACGAGAAAATCATTCTTCTCAACCGTGTGGGGCACCTACGGCTCAAACATTATTCCATATTCGGTAAGCGTTTCAAGTTATGACCCTGTAACAGGACAGCCTGTAAGATACTGGCTTACCGTGCTTTCAAATTCCTGGGCCAATCTTAATTCCTTTGACGGGGATATTTCCTTTTCAACATCTAATGTCATCACAAGGCATATAAGCCTTGTAAAATCAGGCAAAATCACGGGCTATATAAAAACATCAGACGGCTCCGTATATATACCGCCTCAAAACAGCAGGCCGAGAATAAAAATAAAGGGCGAAACTGTTTCCTATGACAAAGACGACGAAATAAGGGATGACGGCACATTTGAGTTTGAAAATGTGCCGGGCGGGAAGTATGATGCCATAGTACAATTTCCCGATGACAGTTCTTATGTGCCTCTGGAACTGGAAGATGTTGTTGTAAATGAAGGCAAAACTACAAATATAACTTTCTCGCTTAAGGAAGGTTTATATGTGCAGCCCAAGATATACGGCCTGCCTGAAATATCTACAGTTTCATGGCAATATAAGGTAATGGCAGTTCCAAGCGGATCGCAAATGAGCAGTTCTTTTATAACCGAAATGTTTTTTGGCGAGCCGATGTATGTCTTTGATTATGATGCTGTTGCTTCAATCTGGAGCACAAAAGTTTTGCCTGAAGGCCGCTTTGACTTTTATCTGCTGCTTGTCTCAAGGTATTGTACTCCCGGAGACACAGAATGCGGTTCAGCGAACTACAATCAGTTTGCCAATTTTATCGGCAGAAGCAGGGGCGTTAACATAAAATATGATTCCAACTCTCCTCTGCTTGGAACTTTTTCTCAGCCGATTAATGTCAGTATTGTAGGTTCAATAGGCCAGAACTATATGGGAGGCATTGGAAAGGGGGAAAGAATTTTTACGGATTTTGACTATCAGAGACTTTTTGCCGATTTCCAGAACCAAATTATGCCTCTTATACCTTCGGTTATGATATATGACACCGCCGGCGATTTAAGGGGCTTTTCTCACATAATATGCGATGAAAACGGTCTTGCAGCGCTTATGAACGGCGTGCTTGAAAGGAATCAATCAGCTATAAGAGATTCAATAGCGGCAGGAATGTACAAATACTATATCTGGGGCCTGCCGCCGGGCAAATACACGGCTGTTTTCTCAAATCCAAATTATCCTCCAATTGCCAGAAATGTGACACTGCCGGACAATTCCTCCTATGATTTAAACTTTGACCAGGCTAATGTTTCAGTCGGAAACATAGTCGGAGTTGTGAAAAGCTCAGATTCCCTGTCTTCCCCGCTTTCAAACGCCATGATATACCTGAAAGGAAAAATCACCAGTAAATATGCCGTCACTGACAGCTCAGGGCGATTCACATTTTCGGATATGCCTGCCGGCTCTTACAAGATAGAGATTTCAATGGACGGCTTTGCCAAATCCGGTAAAAAGTTTTCTCTCGGCAAAGATGATACTGCCGACCTCGGCACATTTTATCTCAAACCTACCACTTCAACGATAGCGGGCAAAATATACTATTCAAGGTTTCCAACCCCTCAGGTTAAAGAAGGCATAAAAATTTCCGCCTATGATGAAACCTTGAATGTTACAGACCCGCAGAGTTATCTGCCTGTTCTGGAAGATATAACAGATGAAAACGGACTTTTTGAATTGAAAGGCGTCGTGCCGGGACACAATTACAAACTTGTTGTGGCTGAAACCGGCAAACAGGTTTTTTCAACTGTTACCTACGTAAGCGAGGGCATCAATTATGTTCAGGATATAACTTTGGCTGACTTGCCCCCTGAAATAACCGTGAAGATAAAGAAAGATGCCGATTCGCCGAATAAGGTTAATGTGTCCATACAGAGCCCCAAGGAGCTTGTAAGCATACCTTCATGCCAGTATAATGAGGGCAGCGTTTTTGACTCCTCATCGGCTGTTTCTCTGGCCTTGGTCCCTGCCGCCAATAAAACTTATGTCGGCCAATTTACCATATCTTCGGCTTCAAGGTATTACACCATAAAAGTTTCAGCCGGCGACTCAACTCAAGTTGAGAAAACCATAGTTTATGACAGTCTGTCAAACTCCAAGACCGAGCAGTACATAAGCGCGGCATCTTTGCTTGGCGGAAATGTTTATATGGACAGCGAAAAGGAAGAATATTCCGGCCTTGAACTGGATGCCGGAGCTTTGACTCAGACCAGCACGGCTGCGGTGGATATGAGCGATTTGGCAGGCGGTTTCTTCAGCGCCCTGCCCAATGTAAGGACTGTCAAGACGAATAAAGGGGATTTGACCATAGATTCTGTTATACAGAATATAATGGCCTCTGAGGTTTACGATATAGACCTTTCAAACGCTCAGGCCAACAAGTCCTTTACCATTTCGCTTAAATACGATAAGGAGAAAGCGGCTGCCTCAGGATCATTGAAAATCTATCAATATGATCAGTACTCAGGCGAATGGAAAGAGGTGCCTGGCACCTATGATATAGACCCGACCATGGGAGTTGTCTCAGTTTCTGTGGACAGTCTTGAAAGCGCTTATGAAGGTTCCGCTTCCGGCTCATCGCCGATGGCAAGAAAAGCGCATAAAATGAGCGCTATTTCGCCCAAGGGTTATTATGTGCCTTCGGCGGCATCATCCTCTCAAAGCGGAAAGTTTGCCGTGTTCTCCGCCAAGCCGCCGTCCGGAGTAACATATTCAGGTTCGGCTTTTGAAATCTATAATATGCCTAATCCTTTTAATCTCAAGGATAAAACTCTCTCTATTTCAGACGGGTGGAGCGGAGTTACCGGCACAAATTATGTAACAAGAGGCACTATAATAAAATACTTCTTGCCTGCCTCAAAGAGCGGCAATGTTAAACTTGTAATTTACAATAATGCCGGCGAGAAGGTCAGAACTCTTGATGAAGGTTCCCGTTCCGGCGGGCAGGTTTATTACGCTGAATGGGACGGCAAGAATGATGAAAATGAGGACTGCGCCAGCGGGGTGTATTTCCTTATGACATATCTTAATGGCGACAAACTTGGAAATAAGCCTCATAAAATGGCGATAATAAAATAGGTGTTCTTTATTTCGGGAGATTTTATGAAAAAAACGATAATATTTCTGATTTTCCTGGCCTCAAATGTTTTTGCCGGCAGCGGCACGACAGCTGCCAATTTCCTCAAGTTTGCCGTATCAGCGCGCGAGGCCGGGCTGGC
>JAJUJA010000132.1 GCA_029267355.1 Elusimicrobiota bacterium
AAGCATACCGTCTAAAAGGGAATACTCGCTGTGATTGTGAAGATGCACAAAGGTTTCAGACATTTTTTCTCCGGGCAAGAATTTCTAAACTTCCAAGGATAAATTATATAATTTATCGATGGCTAAAAGCATCTTTCTTGAAAAACCCGTCAAAAAGATCACAATCTACAAGGGCCGTTCAGTGAACTTCCGCGCTGATGAGGTGGAACTGCCTGACGGCAATAAGGCCGGTAGAGAGTTTATGGAGCATCCCGGCGCCGTAGCAATCCTGCCACTCAACCAAAAGGGAGAAATAATTTTTGTAAGACAATTCAGATATCCGGTCAAAGAGGAAACGCTGGAAATACCGGCCGGCAAGCTGCACGGCAAAAAGGACAACCCTCTCCTGAGGGCGAGAATGGAGCTAAAGGAAGAAACCGGATTTACAGCCGGAAAAATAAGACATATGATAGATTTTTGGCCGACGCCGGCCTTTTCGGATGAACTGCTGAGAATATATGCCGCCTGGGATTTAAGGGAGGGCGAGAGTTCTCCTGACGAGGACGAATTTATTTCCTGGACGGCCATATCTCCCGCTAAAGCCTTATCGCTGATAAAAAAAGGCAGAATAAAGGACTCTAAAACTGTAATAGCGGTCTACCACTATATGCTGTTTAATAACAAGGAGCTTCTATGAATGAGAAAGAAATGGATACGATGAACGCCAATGCAGTGAGGACTCTTGCCATTGACATGATAACCCGCGCCAATTCCGGTCATCCGGGCCTGCCGCTGGGGACGGCCGATATCGCCTATGCCCTTTTTAAGAATCACCTGCGTTTTGACCCGAAAAATCCAGGTTGGATCAACAGGGACAGGTTTGTTCTTTCTGCCGGCCACGGCTCGGCTTTGCTTTATTCCCTTCTTCACCTCTTCGGATTCGGACTTGAAATGGAGGAGATAAAAAGATTCAGGCAGTTAAACAGCAAAACGCCCGGCCATCCTGAATACGGCCATACCGTCGGCGTTGAAACCACGACAGGCCCGCTGGGCCAGGGTTTTGCAAATGCGGTCGGCATGGCCTGGGCCGAAAAAATATTGTCCGAGAAGTTTAATAAGCCCGGCCTTGAACTTATAGACCACAGAACTTATGTTTTATGCGGGGAAGGCGACCTTATGGAAGGGATCTCATACGAAGCCGCCTCTCTGGCCGGACATCTCAAGCTCAAAAAACTCATATGCATTTTTGACCTTAACAAGATAACCATCGAGGGTTCAACTGAAATAACTTTCACTGAGGATGTGGAAAAGAGGTTCAGGGCGCAGGAATGGAATGTCCTGAATGTGAACGACGGATATGATCAGGATGAAATAAACAGGGCGATAAAAAAAGCGCAGAAAAGCGATAAGCCTTCCTTGATAATCGTTAAAACGCACATAGGATATAAAAGCCCCAAGCAGGATTCAAATAAAGTGCACGGAGAACCTCTCACCCAGGAAGAGCTGATCAAAACTAAAGAGAACCTCGGGTGGCCGGCCGGGAACCCTTTTGAAATCCCCCATGAGATAAGAGAAAGTTTTTCGGCCATATCGGCGAAAAAATCTCTTTTATTCAAGAAATGGGAAAAAACGGCCCAGGAATATGCCAGGACATACCCGGAACTTTACAAGGAATTTGCGCTCTCTCTGGACTGCTCAAAAGATATAAGGATAGATTTTAAGTTTGACGCACCTGCCGCCACCAGAGACGCTTCACATAAAATTCTCAATTCAATAGCGCCTGTTTTCCCCTCGCTTTACGGCGGTTCGGCCGACCTTGCACCTTCCACAAAGACAAAAATAGACGCTTTTGCGGACAGAAATTTTCATTTCGGCATAAGAGAGCATGCCATGGGCGCCGCGGCTAACGGCATGGCCCTGCACGGCGGAATACGTCCCTTCTGTTCAACTTTCCTGGTTTTCCTGGACTATATGAAGACGCCTGTACGGCTTGCCTCCATGATGAAAGCGCCTTCAATTTTCATCTTTACCCACGACAGCATAGCAGTTGGTGAAGACGGGCCCACGCATCAGCCCGTGGAACATCTTATGTCCTTAAGGCTTATTCCCGGGCTCAAGGAATTAAGACCGGCCG
>JAJUJA010000064.1 GCA_029267355.1 Elusimicrobiota bacterium
CGGCTGAATTTCATTGAGTAAACGTCATCATAGCCGCCTTCCGGAGCTGTTATGGTTTTTTCATAAGCTTTAACTCCGTAAAAAGACTTTATTTTTTCCCTCTGGAGGGCGGAGTGTACAAATAATGCGTCTGAAAGCAAAATTAAAATCCGGTTTATAAAAATTTCAATCTCTTTATGATATTTCTCATGATTGTAAAGATTATGAACGGTCCAGACTATTTTTGCGCCAAAAACCCTGCATAGCATAATTTCAGCAATAAAAATAAAGCCTTTTATAAATGTGAAGATGCGGTTGAAGCTGAAAATATATGTTCCAATCCATTGCAGATGAATTATATCCGGCCTTACCTTAAAAAAGGAACGCAGAATCGGCAGAAAAGGCGTCCTTAATGACGGATAAGTCTCAATACCTAAAAGATTCAACTCTTTTTTTAAACAGCTTTGATAATCATTATCCCCGTAATCGGGCGCAAAAATAACCTTCATATCCCGGCCGTCCATCTAAGCAGTTCTATTTTTTGCTTAAGCTTCTTAATGCCCGGTTTTCTGTCTCTTTTAAATACAAGCTTAATCAATATGACAAGAATGAATATCAAAGACGAAACAAATATGGAAATTCTTATAAAAAAGCCAGCAAGCTCTGAGCTGTGTTTCTGATGATAGAGTTTCATGCTCTTGTAATAATCCAGCTGTCTGACAGATGTTTTCTCGCTTACCTTGCCCTTCTTGTGCACAATTTCCATATATGGAAGAAAAAATATTTTACCGCCCTTATGCACTATTCTCTTACATAGATCTATTTCTTCAAAATACATAAAAAAATTTTCGTCAAAGCCGCCTGATTCAAAAAAAATATTTCTCTCAACCGCCATAGCAGCGCCTATAACAAAATCAACCTCCTGCGGCTTATCAAAAACTTCAAATTCATAATTTACTTTTCTGTTCATTGGATTATTCTTGAAATAATAGTGAAACTCAAACAGTTCAAGCATCGAAAAGAAGGGAGAAAAAAATCTCTTATAAGAATCCTGGAAGCTGCCGTCAGGCCATAAAAGTTTTCCCCCAATCACAGCCGCGTCCTTATTTTCGCTGAAAAATCGCGCTAAAACCGACAGCGCTTCGGGTTTTATTTCAGTGTCAGGATTTAAAAAAAACAACAAATCACCGCTTGAAGCCTTTGCGCCGGCATTGCAGGCGGCGCCAAAGCCCAAATTTTTGCAGTTTTCCAGAAAAACTGCCGAAGGGAAAAGCTTTTTGACTTCTTGCCTGCTGTTATCTGAAGAGCCGTTATCAGAAACTATAACTTCAAAATTTTTAAAATCGCTGTTGTATACGGACTTTAGGCAATCAACAAGCAAATCTCTGCAATTAAACGAAACTGTTATCACAGAGATTTTCATTTCTTTTCTCCCTCAAATATATAACCCAAAGCGTAAAAATTCTCAACAAAACCCCTGAATATTTTATCTTCTTTGAGACACCTGTATGCAAGAGAAAGAATAGCAAAATAAAAAGAAGCTTTAAGAAGTTTATAGGCCCCCTTTATAAATCCGCAATCTTTTCCCATTTTCTCGCCGATTTTTTTCTCAAGAAATCTTGCCGCCCTGCCGGCCTTGAACATTCTGACCGCATATGAATAAGGACTTATTCTATGAAGATGGAAAGAAGAAGCTGAACGGATATAATAAAGTTCAAAGCCTTCTTTTGCAAGATTAAAACCGTATTCCATATCTTCGTAGGCTGCAAAACGGAAGTCTTCATTAAAAAATATTTTCTTTTCCATTATAAAGGCTCTTTTAAGAGAAACATTGCAGGTATAAAAATGCCAAAAGTCCGTTTTGGCTCCGTCTTTCAGACTGTTATAATCAAACTGCACCCCGCTTGTCTCAAGCCATCTCATAAAAGGCGTTATTTCAATTTTTTCAGACCAGGTTGTATAGCCCAAAGCTCCCCTGTTCAACTGCTCATTTGCGCAATGAAAACTGTTATGAGACAAGACAAGATCTTTTTCGCCGGCTATATCGTCGCCTAAAAATAAAACTATCTCGCCGCCCGCCGCCCTTAATCCTGTATTTCTGGCGGCGGCAGGCCCCATGTGATTTTCAGGTATGTATAAAATTTTAAGGCCGTCAAATTTTTTTTTGCATATTTCCCCGGCTTTTTTAAGCTCGCCGTCATCCACAACTATTACTTCCATCTTGTCCTTGGGATAGTTTTGCCCGGACAGTGAAAGCAGGCATTCCTCTAATTGAAAAGGCCTGTCGCAAGCAGGGATGATAATGCTGAATGTTTTATGTTCCATTTTTAAGTCCCATAACAAAAGCTATCCTGGCAGCCACTATTTCCGGCTTAACTTTTCTCATGCATTTATGATGAATTCTCGGACAGCCGAGTTTCAATTTTTTTTCGCCGTAAATCCCTTTTGTATAACAGCCGTAGCACTCTTCATCATAAAAAGGCACGGTCATATCCCCATGGGCGCGCAAGGAAGCCTCGGCAGGCCCGTAAATCACAAAACTTTTCGCTTTTACCGCAGCCGCCAGATGCGCCAGTCCGCTGTCATTGCCGAGAAAAAAACCGCATTCCCTTATAACCCATGCTGTCTGTGTTATGGTAAGTTTATCTACAAAGCTTATATCCGCAGTCTTGAGTTTTCCCGAGACTGATTTTGCAGCCCCGCTCCAGGAATTTTTGCCCACTTCAATAATTTGAACTTTGAATTTTTTCTTGAGTAAAGCACACACTTTTTCAAAGTTCTCAACAGGCCAAACTCTTGATTTCCAGCCGCTTCTTATATCAACAGCAAGACATGGACCTCTCTTTTCGAAATCTATTTTATCTTTTTGGGAAGGGAAGATTTCCGGCGCCGGCAAATCTTTTTCCAGGAGTCCCGCTTGAGCCGCAAATTCCTGTTTTAGATGTATTGACAAATTCCTTGCAAAATGAAATTCCGCTATATTTTCCCCCGGCAGCGGCTCTCTCGGTTCCCCTGCAAATAATCCTGACGATAAAAGCATATCAGTATAAGATGAATCGTTTGAAAGATAAAATGAAATTTCTGGGTATCGCTCTTTTATTTTTTTCAGGACAGGCAAAAAGCATAAATTGTCCCCAATGGACATTCTTGTTCTTACAATATTTGAGCCGTTAAGATTCCATATTTCTGAAATTTTGCTTTTTCGCCTTCTATAGATAAGCAGATTGACAAAAGGAAGACGTTCCGGCGGGCCATAAGCCCTGTAGAAACCGTGACTCATAAAAATCCTATTCCAAAAACTTTCCTCTTCAAATATTCTGTGAGTCGGGTCATCATAAAAAACAGGAAGGTTGTCCGGATATAATGGTATACTGCATATTATCCAGTCTTTAGAAAAGGCGGCTATTTTTCCAACAAATGAATTAATATCATCTTTTTCTATATGCTCTAAAACGCTGAAAAGGCATACTATATCAAATTTCTTCCCGCTGTTGAAAAAGCTGGAAACATCAAAAATATATTCGCTGTTTTTACTCGACAGAATTGTCTTTGAGTTTTCAAATCCCAGGCAGTTAAAGCCGGCTTTTCTTAGCGCATAGACAAGATCGCCCTCTCCGCAGCCGAAATCGCAAATTCTATATTCAGGTCCGGCAGCCGCATATAAAACGGCCTTCACGGATGAATCTGTATATTTCCCATAGTTCTCATTTTTTATTCTCCTATAATATTCTCTGTCCTGTGATTTTAGATTTTTCATTCTCAAAGACGCTATGAACCAGGGTATGGAGTTTCTGCCGGGAGTGAAAAATTTTTTTATTGCAATAAGAAAAATAAATGCTTCCTTCGGCAGTAAATTTACACTCCTTCTTGCAAGGCTTATTACAGCTTTTTCATAAAAAGATCCGGCTTTTTTGAGTATTTCTTTCATTTTTTGACCGCTATGATATGAAAACTTTGATAAATATCCGGGCCCGTGTCTGAAAAAATAATCTCACACCCTTCATTTTTCAAAAATGAGCCGACGGTCTGCGCATCAGGCGACCACTTATGATCCTCACCTACCCATGGGGCAAGGGGCCGCCATAACAACATTGATTTGTGAGGAGCGTAAATAAATATTATTCCTCCGTATTTAACCTTTCTGACCCAAAGGGAAAGCGCCTCCCGCCAATTTTCCAGATGCTCTATACAATGAGAACTGAAAATATAGTCTAAAGAGCCGTCCTCAAATTTATCAAGCTTATAAGCGTTGATTTCTTTTTCATCTCTGACAGCTATGGCGCCCGGTAAAGGCCAGTTCCCTGCTCCTATATCCAGGCCAGTTCCCCGGCAATATTTTAAGGCCTTGTTTTTTATAAAAGAAACGGCAGAGCCCTTATTCAGATAATCCGGATAATAATGTCCCTTATAGACATGATAAAGTCTGCCGTTAATGTATTCGCTGGAAAGGAAAAGGCGGTTAAATCTTATAATCAGTTTATTAAAGAACTTACGCGGTTCAAATACAAGCAGTCTTAATTTTTCAAACATTTCTTTCATTTCGGCAAAATATCCTCATAAATTTGATGAAAAAGATTCCGCTCTTATTGAAAAATTTTCTATCATAAGAGTCAAAAGGCTTGAAAATAAAAAGAAAGCCGATATAAACCGATACGAAAATAAAACCGTTTTTAAGTATATCAATAAAGGCGTCCATCCTTAAAGCCGGCTTTTTTTGAAAGTAAGAAAAAAACGCTACAGCGGCGCAGGCTGAAACGGCGGCAGCGGCAAATCTAAAAAGCAAAACCAAAAAAATCCTGTTATCAGCCTCTATTAAAGGATGAAACACATATATGAAGTAGAAAACGGCGGCAATCATCGCTATTGAGGTGCCGAAGGCCGCGCCCGGAAATCCGAAAATTTTTATAAGAATAAGACTTAAGGCTATATTAAGCGTCATATTAAAGATAGCCCCTCTCATTTGAATTTCCGGCTTTCCAATGCCCTGAACAGCGCTGGCGCCTACAGCGCCCATAATTGTGCTGACCATGTATCCTATGGCGAGCGCAGAAGCTACATTGGCTGCCGAATCATATCCGTTCCCCATCCACAGAAGAATCACTGACTTTGAGGATATAGCCAGAAAACTCATAGCCGGAACAGCGATAAAGGAAAGATATTTGACGGCTCTGAAATAGGTTTCTCTTATATCATTTTTTCTGCCGTCAGCCCAAAGCCGAGAAAAGGCAGGAAAAAGAGCCGAAGTTATAAGCAAAGGCAGATTCCTCGCCTGTTCGCAAAGCGAATTGCCTATTTGATAGAGAGCCACAAACGAAATTCCGGCCGCTCTGGTTATTATGAACTTTTCAAAATGAGAAGAAACTATGGAAGAAAGCCTCGTAATTTGTATCTTTGAACCGTAAAAAAATATTTTACCGAACATCTCTCTTTCAGCCAGAAGCGGATTTACTGAAAGTTCAGGCAGCAGTGAACGTGAAAAATAGGCAAAAAAAGAGCCAGATATGAAAGTCATAACCAGATTATTGGCCATCAATCCTGTCAGACCATAGCCTCTTTCAAGCACGATAATGGAACTGATCAAATTTAAAGCCGACAAAAAAATATTGACTTTTGCAATTATATCAAAGCGTTCCAAACCGGAAACCGCAGCCTGATACGGAGAAAAAATGCCGGAAAGGGAAAGCGTAAGCCCGTAAATTATAAGTATAGTATATGCCTGCTTTCTCATTGAAGCTGGAATATTAAGCCAGGACAGCGCATAATCTCCGAAGAAAAAGATCAAAGCCAGAACTGTAATGGAAAAACATGCATAAAAGAGAAGGCCGGCCGCCAGAAGAGAATTTATCTTTTTCACAAGTCCCAAAGCCTTATATTCCGAAACATACTTAACAAAGGCCGAGCCGGCTCCAAGATCAAGCATGGAAATATAACCGCCGGCAGCCGTTATCAAAGCGTAAATGCCGTAATTCTCCAGCCCTATTTTTTTAACCGTATAATAAGTCAGAAAAAGACCGGAAAAGGATAAAAATAATTTGCCCCAAATATTCCACAAGGTATTTTTCATCAGCAAAAAAGACAGGCTTTCCTTCTTATCGCTGTTCATTTTTTAAATGTTCTCCGGTTCTATTGTGCATAAGAGTGGCTATAGCGGTCAAAAACCAGAAAGGCTCCATTATTCTGACTATTATGAAAGTGTTCACCCCGAAGCCCTGAATAAGAAGACCTGGCAAAGCGCAAAGAAGTCCAAGTCCCAGAGTTTTTGACAGAGTATCCTTGCCGTTTTTGTAAAGGGACGCGTAAAGCTTAAAAAGAGAAAAAATAAGCCATACAAAAGCCGCAGTCCCCAATATCCCCGTTTCACCCAATATTAAAGCGTATTGATTATCGCCGAGACCTATGCCTGTTACGCCTTTTCCCAAAAAAGGATAATGCGGAAATACGTTATTTATCACATTAAAAATGGAGTAATATCTCAAATATGCCGATTCTTCCAGCTTTATTTCGCCCAATGGGGTTGAAACGCTGTGAACGGCCTGAGTTCCGGAATAGGTGCTTTTTATTCTGTTTTCAACTTTTTCGCTTATACCCGGCAGGGTGAGGGTAAATATTATTCCAAGAATTGCCGCCAGCAAAAAAAACATTCTTCTGCTTTTTGAAAAGAAAATAAAACTTATGAAAGATACTGCAAAGCCCATATATGAAGCTCTGGAAAAAGTGTAAAGCAGAGATTGGTACATAAACATAAGGCTGGCCAAAGCGAGAAAAAAGTATCTGCCTGACGCCTGGGATGAAAAAGCCAGAAGCACGGAAAAAGCTATTATGTAATATCCGCCCAGAGACGCCGGCTCAGATTCTTTCGGCGAATCAAGAGGAGCTTCAAACGGAGCGCTGGCCCTGACATCCGGGCCTGAAGCGCTGAAATAGTAATAGTAAGAGTACGCTATTACCGCAATTAAAACGAACCAGGCGTACTTTAGATATTTTGAAAAATCATTTTCGTCTTTCAGTATGTTTATGCTCATAAAGTAAAGCATATAATACTCGGCATATTTCAGGACATAAAAGAATGATTTCTTATAATCTATCTCTCCCCTCAGAATGCCGAAAGAAGTCGCTGTTATGTATATAAGAGTGTAGAAAAGCAAAGGTTTTGTTATCGGGCTTTTCGCAAAACTGCCCTCCTGTTTGAAAACGGCTGTTCTTGCCAGCCAGGCGAAAAATATCATTATCAGAAAAACATCGTCATATCTCAAAACCACGTTTCTTCCGCCCACCCCGCCTAATTGAATTTCAGGAGACAAAAGCATTGAAAAAATCAGAAAAACCATGCTTTGTTTGGGAGAAAAAAAAGCGAAAATGACGGTGACGATTGCAGCTATGGCGGCCGAAAGATAGCTGAAACTTAGATTAACGGCAAGCCATCCCCCAAGAGCCAGCGCAGCCGCGGCGAAAAGAAAGACTAAAATAGGCATTTATCTTTCCGAATACCTTGAATAATCGTAGTAATAATAACCGTGCTTTAACCCCATTTCTGAAGCTCTTACCCCGTTTAAAACAACGCCTATCATCCTTGCATCCACTCCTGTTATCTGCTCTTTGGCTCTTTTCAGGGCGCCTCTGGCTATTTTTCCGGCTTTATAGACAAGGACAGCGCCGTCGTTTTTCTTGGCAAGAATTACCGAATCTATGAAAAGAAGCACCGGCGGCGCATCAAAAACTATAATATCAAACTCCGCCTTGAGAGCTCCTATAAGACTTTCCCAGTCGGCATTATCCATCAAATCAACAACATTTGCCGGCGTAGTGCCGCATGTCATTACTTTCAAATTTTCTATACCCGGAAATCTCATCACATGCTCGGCATTTATCTCTCCTGTTAAAAAATCCGAGCTTTCTCTCAGCACATCCCTGTAATCGTATTTTTTTGCCAGCACATCGCTGAGTCCAGGCTGTTTTGAAATGCCGAAGATCTGATATATCACGGGCCTTCTCATATCGGCGTCTATAAGCAGAGTTTTAAGCCCAGAATTAGCCGCAGCCAGAGAAAAATTTATGGCGGTAAGGCTTTTTCCCTCAGCCGCGCCTGATGAGCTGAAAACTATGGAAACAGGCCCTCTTTTTCCCATATTGGATATGATATTGGCTCTCAGAGTATGGTATGATTCTATGACATTGGCCGAATATTTCCTGTTAAAAAGCAGAACGCTTCTGAAGGCTTCCATGCCGAAGCGTTCCTTCTTGAAAATATCGGTAAGTATATTATCCAGCCTTTTCTCGCTGGCTATATTGGGTATAAGGCCCAGAACGGGCAGTTTTATGAAGTCCTCTATGTCTTCTATGGTGCTTATTGAAACATCCAGATTCTCCATAAGAAACACAAATACAACGGAAAGAAAGA
>JAJUJA010000039.1 GCA_029267355.1 Elusimicrobiota bacterium
AGTCATAAACTTTCATTTCAAGTGTATTGCCCTCTATTTTAGCCCGCAGGAAATAATTGCCGTTAAGAACGATTTCGCTCAAGGGATTATCTTCTGTCTTTTCCTCTTTTCCCCAGCCCAGAGAAATATATACAACTCCGCTTTCGTCTTCTTCCCCTTCCCTTATTGATTTAAATCTCTCATAGCCTGCGCCGCCGTATTGGAAAACTATATCCGCTCCGTATGTTTCAAACATGGCAGCCAGAGTATCTCTCTCCTCTTCTATCGGCTCAAGGAAAGAGGAATACAGAGGATGGTGCAAAATCACAAATTTCCAAGTCTGCTTTGTATTTTTAAGCACATCCTCCAGCCATGTATACTGCTTGGAGTCCTTTTTAAGGGAAGGCGAATACAAACTGCCGGCATAGGCATTTGAATCAAGAAATATAAATCTGGCATTACCCTGGTCAAAAAAGTAATAATGCGGCGGCAGGCCGTTTCTCGGTCTGCCGTGATAGGGAACAAAATTTTCCTTTAAAAAGCCGGCTCCGTCCTTTGAATTAAAATTGGGGCCATAATCGGAAAGGCCTAAAGCGGAGTAAAACGGGATTCTGGCAAGCAGAGAGGCGTACACGGAGAAAAACTCTTCATCTGAGGATATATCCAGGCCTGACCTGGTCAAATTGCCGGTATGGATTATAAACTCTGAATCCTTAAATTGTTCAGCAGCCTGCACAAGTTTTTTCTGTTCGGAAATATCCTCATGTGAGGCGCCAAAAACCAGAAAATCGGCCATAGCCGTTGTTTCATCCCTGAAAGTCCTGAAATAACTTTCTTTGGCTTTATAAGAATTTGTTGAGCCGTCAACAGTTAAATATATCCTGTAACAATGAGTGGTATCCGGCAAAAGGCCGTTAAGCCTTATTTTATGTTCGCTGTTAAAGCCGGAAAAGGTTGCAAATCTTTCACAGTCAGGATAGGCGCCGTACGTAAGCCATGTGAAAGTGGCAGGAGATGTCCTGAACCTTATTACGGCGGACTTTTGAGAAAAATCCTCAAGATAGGGGCCTCTGCTTATGGAAGCGGCATTAAGATTTGCAAGAACGGCTGTTATTATAAAAAACAGAGACCTCAGCATCAGTTTCTCTCAAAAAGATTTGTCACTTTAAAGTTGACAGCGTCTATCAATCCCCTGTCAGTTATTCTTATCTCAGGTATGGGAGGCAGCGTCAAAAATGACATGGCCATAAAAGGGTCCGGCAAATCGCTGCCCAGATTTTTGGCAATTTCCGCCAGTCTCTTTAGTTTTTCCCTGACAAAATCCGCGCTTCTGTCAGACATAAGCCCGGCTACGGGAAAAGGCAAAGCGTCCAGCACTTGTCCATTAAGGGCCGCGCACATGCCCCCCTGCATCTTAACCACCTGAACCGCCGCCGTGTACATATCGCCGTCATGAGTGCCTATGACAACAATATTATGCGAATCGTGAGAAACGCTGGAAGCTATGGCGCCTTTCTTTAGTTTAAAACCTTTCACAAGCCCTTTGGCCACTCTGCCGCTGGCCATATGCCTTTCTATGACGGCAACCTTGAGTATATCCCTTTTAGTATCGCAGGATACGTAACCGCCGTCAGAATTAACTTTTTCAATCGTCATTTTGGTTATTATCTCGCCGGGAATAACGTTTATCACCTTGGCCGTTTTTTCTTCGGCTTTAAGGGCAAAATCTTCATGCTCTATCCATCTGACATTGACAGTGCCTCTGACCTTGGCTTTATACTCTGGTATTATCCCTTCTATAACCTGACCGTTTTCGCCGACAAGCTGGCCGCTTTTGAAAACTTTCCTTATCTTTATCTTCCTGAGATCTTCAAAGACTATCAAATCGGCGCTGTATCCGGGAGCTATGGCTCCAAGATTTTTAAGTCCGAAAAATTCCGCCGTATTTATGGTGGCCATCTGTATGGCTCTTACAGGGTCTATGCCCATGGAAATAGCCGTTCTGACAAGATAATCTATATGACCCTGATTGTAAATGTCTTCCAAATGCCTGTCATCCGTCACGAAAATGAATTTTCTGGAATTTTCCGCGCTGACAAGCGGCAGCAGAGACTTAAGGTTTTTTGCTGCTGTGCCTTCCCTTATCATTATATGCATGCCGGCCCTTAGCTTTTCCCTGGCTTCAGCGACATCGGTGCATTCATGGTCCGATTTTATCCCGGCTGAGACATAAGCGTAAAGCTGCTTGCCTTTAAGCATGGGGGCATGCCCGTCTATTATCTTGTTTCCGGCTATGGCTATTTTCTTGAGAACTTCTTCGTCCTTATATATGACGCCCGGATAATTCATCATCTCGCCTATCCCCAATACTCTTTCATCGTTCAAAAGAAGGCCGAGGTCATGGCTGGACAGTTCGGCGCCTGAAGTTTCAAGCGAGGTGGCGGGTACGCATGAGGGAAGCATTACATAAACGCCCAATTTGGCGTCCACGCTGGAAGAAAGCATATATTTTATTCCGTCAAGTCCGAGCACATTGGCTATTTCATGCGGGTCTATGACGACGCTGGTAGTGCCTCTGGGCAAAACGACTTTCGCAAACTCGGGGATTTTAACCATTGAGCTTTCTATATGCACATGTCCGTCTATAAAGCCGGGACATACATAGGCCCCTTTGAGATCATAAGTTTTCTTGGCATTATAATGCCCGAAACCTATTATTTTGCCGTTATTCACCGCTATATCGGCCTTGTATATATCGCCGGAAAATGTATTTATAACTTTGGCATTTTTAAGCAGGCAGTCCACCTTCATATTACCGGAAGCTATATCTATCGTTTCCTTTATCTCAGAAACTCTTTCATTGAAATCTTTCATATTTCCTCCGCAAAACGGTAAAAAGGGCGAAAGGAGCCGCCTTTTCATTTCATTTTACATTATTTAAAAGCCCGCACAAATTTAATTTAATATAATTTACTGATGGACCTTCCACTGATTTTGCTTTCTCTAGCGGTTTTTGCGGCAGGTTTTGTTGACGCGGCGGCCGGCGGCGGCGGACTTATAACCTTCCCCGCCTATATGAATTACGGTCTTAAGACAGAGCTTCTTTTGGGCACAAACAAGCTTTCATCCTTCTTCGGCACTCTCATTGCCGTTATAAAGTACTTTTCGGAAATATCCTTCGCCAGAACCAAACTTTTACTTTTATTCTTTTGCTGTTTTCTCGGCTCTTTTCTCGGCGCAGCCTTCATAAGTTCCATCCCGCCGATATTCATCAAATATTTCCTCATAGCGGCTTTGCCGGCTTTGTCCATACTTATGTTTTTGAAGAGCGATTTCGGCCTTGCCGACTTTTCATCTTCAATAGAGAAAAAAGTTTTATATCCAAAGCTGGCTGTAATTTCCTTCGCCGTAAGTTTTTATGACGGCATGCTTGGCCCCGGCACAGGCACCATTCTGGCTTTCTCTTATTGCAGATTCTGCGGCTATGACCTGCTTAAAGCCACAGCTCTGGCGAAATTTTCCAATCTTATCTCAAATTTATCGGCTCTCCTCACCTTTTTATATCTGGGGAAAGCCGATATAAAACTGGGATTGATGATGGCCGCTGTTTCAGCGGCGGGCAATTTCCTCGGTTCAAGAACGGCGATAAAAAACGGAGCTTCTTTTATAAAACCGGCCATATTTATAGTTTCAAACGCCCTTTTAATCAAAGTTGTCTGCGACATGGTGAAATAAATGACGGAAAAGATTATTTCAGGCTTTAAAATGCTTTTTTTTAAAAAACTTGCAAAAGAAAGAAAATTCTTTTGCGGCATATTTACCAGAATTTATAAGGATAGAAATGACGCTTCATTTTCCCCCTCTTGCCTGCCTTCATATGAGCCGTTCCTGAAGTTCCTCAGGGAAAACGGAGCGGATTCATATTTTGCGCCGATTCAAATGCATACGGCCAATGTATATCCGCTAAAAAAAGATTCTCCTCACAGGGCGGATTTTTTTGACGCATCCTGCTGCGATTTTCCCGGCAGAGCGCTTTTATCTTTCTCTGCGGATTGTTCTATATCGGTTTTTTACGACAGGAAAAGAAAGGTTTTTGCGACCTGCCATGCCGGCTGGCGCGGGGCTCTGCTCAATATATATGAGCAGGTTTTTAAAACCATGAAATTCAATTACGGCTCAAGGCCGCAAGACATCTTTGCAGGCATAGGCCCCTTTATTTCTCAGCCCAATTACGCCGTAAGCCGGGATGTTTATGACAAGTTCAGGGATTTTTACGGCAAAAAGGCGGATGTTTTTTTTAAAAAAGACAGGGGAGAGTTTAAGCTTTCCATAAGAGATGTCTTGAAATTTCAGCTTAAAAACCTGGGCATAAAAAACTATGAATTTTCAGGACTTTGCACATATGAAAGATCCGATATTTTATACTCTTACAGGAGAAAAGACAGAGGCCGTTTCGCCCTCGCAGCTTTTTTAAGAAAATGATAAAAACCCTTAAATCCGATAAAGCCGCTCAGGAAGAGCTGAAAAAGATCATTGAGATATACATTGAAAACGGCTGGTGGAAGGATGAACCGCCGTCATTAATGCGCTCCATAATAAAGGGCAGTTTTATTTTCGCTGTAATTTACCATAAAAAAGAGATAGCCGGCTGCGGCAGGATAATTTCAGACGGAATAAGCGACGGCTATATACAAGATCTGGCCGTTTTAAAGAAATTCCAAAATAAGGGGCTTGGGAAAAAGCTTTTAAGATTCCTTTGCCTTAAAGCCAAAAAGCTTTCCTTTTTGGGACTTATAGCGCAAAATAACAGCGAAAAGTTTTATCTTAAACACGGCTTCAGGCGGGCGGCCAACTCAAAGGCGATGTTGTATGATAAGCTTCAGAAAACTGAAAAATACGGATTATAATCTCCTCAAGGCCTTTGCGGAAAAGAGCTTTTTTGAAAGTTCATTCTACTGTCCGGCCTCAATAATAATGTGGGACGGCTGCCTTAACTCCTACGGCATCTGCGAATTTGACAAGGGACTTCTTATAGTTGAAGAAGGAGATGATTACAAAGATAAAAAGAGGCTTCTTATGCCTGTAACTGAAAGGCCTCTTCCGCCGGCGCAATTAAAGCAGATTCTGCAGGATTGCGGATTCAGAGCGTTTTATTACTGCCCCGAAAATTATTTCAATACGGATATATCTGCCGCGGAAGGTCTTTTTAATATTTACGAACAGGACGGCGCTTCGGATTATATATACAGAACGCCGGATCTGGCCTTGCTCAAGGGTTCGGGCTACTCCAAAAAGAGAAATTTAATTTCACAATTTGAAAAGGCTTATCTTGAAAACGGGCTTGTTGAAACGCTTATCTTAAACAAAACTAATACGGCCGACATAATGGAGCTTTCCAGAAAATGGCGTGAAAACAATGAAGAGCAGGAATTGATGGATGTAATGGACTGCGAACTAAAGGCCATAGAAAAAGCGCTGTCTTTGTGGAATGAGCTTGAGCTTTTCGGGATTTCAATTTATATTGATAAAAAAATCGCCGCTTTTGCCATAGGCTCATTTTTGAACCCTCAAACTGCTGACCTTAATTTTGAAAAAGCCAGAAAAGAAATAAAAGGGCTTTATCAATTCCTTGACAGAGAATTTGCCCTTTCTCTACCCTCTCATTTTAAGTTCATAAACAAGGAAGCCGATATGGGCCGCCCCGGACTTGCCAAAGCCAAGCATTCCTATCACCCTATAAAAAATCCCAAATCATATATTCTTGAACTGAAATAAAAAAGCCCCGCCGAAAAGCGGGGCCTTTTTGCCGTAAATTCTACTTATAAGGATTATCGGTCATTGAGAGAAGATAAACAGCCGCCTTTATATTCCTATCAACCGCGCCTTTTATTATAGCCGCGCCCGGATAAAAGCTGCTGCCTTCAAGTTCCGTGGTAAAGGCAAAAATGCCAGCTTTCTCATAGGCCCAATCGCAGGTGTCTCCGCTGGCAGCGTATAAATCGCTTGACTGCTTCGGGTCATAGCCGGTGAGTTCGCCCATTTTATCAGCCATTTTTATGAAAGCGTTTCTGTCTTTTTCATTAGGCACAGGGTCATAAGAGCCGCCCCACGGGTAAAGCATCATACCGCCATAGGAATGGTAACTCTGCAATGTTTTTATATTTTTTCTGGCAAGTATGAAATCTCTCATAGCCGCGCTTTCAGGCTCGGAAAAGGGAGCTGTTCCGCAATATGTATCGGCTCCCGGGCTTGTTGATGAACCGTACCTGCACCATGTCGTATCATAATTTCTGTTTAAATCCACGCCTATGGTGCCGTTTGAGTTCTTTCTCATATTTTTTCTGTGCCACTTATATTTGCCCGTAGAAATATCATATTCCGCCCCGTCCGGATTGAACATTGGTATTATGTATATATCCAGAGTTTCAAGGTATTTTTTTATCTCGGGATTCTGCCTGTTATCTAAAAGGTAAGCCGCGAAAAGGAGAGGAACTTCATTTGAAAGATGCTCCCTCGCATGATGATTGCCGACAAAAATCGCGCCGGGCTTTGAGCTTTTTGTCTGGCCTTTGGCCGAGGAATTAAGCCTCAGAACCCATATATCCCTGCCTTCTATGGTTTTTCCAATTGAAAAAAGGGACGCTATATCCTTGTTATCGTTTGCAAGCTGAACCAGATAATCGTATGTCTCTTTGTAATTGTGGTACGCCGAATCCGCCGCCGGAAAATCTTTTTCAAACTGCTTGACCCAGTCTGAGAATGTTTTCTTTTCAAGAACCGCAAAAGATTTGCTTTCAATTAACGGCAAATCATTTTTGTGTATGAAACCTGTCACATAATTTTTGCCTATCTCCACTATGTCCAGGCCTAATTCAAGAAGTTTTGTTCTTTCCTTTTTGTCTGAAGCGGACACTTTAACAAACATCCTGTCGTCGTTCTGAAGCTCTCTAAGCGTTTCCTCATCCAGCTGGGGAGAAGGCAGACTTGGACTTTCATATCTTGAAACAAGCTCGGATAAAATTTTTTCAAAAGAAGCGTTTTTCTGAATCTCATCGCTTTTTTCAACGGCATAAAGCTGACTGAAAGATAAAAGCAAAGACAATAAGACTAACCTCATTTCTCCTCCTTAAAAGAGACGCGCAATTAAAGTTTAACATCTAGTATGATATTAATCAAAGGACTTTGGACCTATAAACATATAGGACCAAGGGTGAATAATATTGACCGATTGAAAGTTAACTGTTAAATTGTGACGCCCCTATTGCACTTCTTGCACCAGCCGCCGGATTTGCCGGAGTTATTTCTTCTGGAAAGCTTAACCGCTTGCTTGCATCCGGGGCATTTTACATCTAGACCCGAAATATCAAGTTTGGGGTAATCCTTTTCAAAGATTTCCCTGGAGGCATGTCTGGGCTCAAGCCATTTTCCGTCTTTCATTTCCCCCTCCAAAAAATTTCAATCAAGAGGATGTTCCTTGTAAAAATTCTCTATTATTTCCCATGCCTCCTGAGCCGTTGAAGCATATTTGAATATATCCGTATCATCATAGGCGATATAGCCCCAGTCAGCCATATTCTTGAAGTTTATCGTTTTTTCCCAGTATTCCGGGCCGAATAGTATGATGGGAAGTTTTCTTTTCTTGCCCGTCTGAACAAGAGTAAGCACTTCAAACAGCTCATCCATTGTTCCAAACCCTCCCGGGAATACGACCAATGCGCGGGCTCTCATCACGAAATGCATTTTCCTTATCGCAAAGTAATGGAACCTGAAGCAAAACTCCTCTGAAATGTAGGGATTGGCGCCCTGTTCCATGGGCAAGGTTATGTTCAGGCCTATATTTTTCTCGCCGGCCTCATAAGCGCCTCTGTTGGCTGCCTCCATTATGCCGGGCCCGCCGCCGGTCACCACTGTCAGTTTTTGAGTGCCGCTTACATAATTTTTGCTTGCCAGATAGGCGAATTTTCTGGCTTCTTCATAGTACTTGGCTGACTTTAAAAGTATTTTCGCCGTTTTAAGCTTTTCCCTGAGCTCCCTGTCGCCGGGTTTTGCTTTAAGCATTTTCTCTATTTGCGAAATTCTTTCAAGCGCCTCTTTTTTTTCAAATGTTCTGGCGCTGCCGAAACAAACTACGGTATGCTTTATGCCGTGCTGATGAAGTATCTGCTCAGGTTTTAACAGCTCAAGCTGCAGTCTTATCGGCCTCTGTTCATCTTCTTTGAGAAACTCTATATCTTCGTAGGCCTTTATATATGCCTTTGACCTTAAAAGTCTCTTCCTTTTTTCTTCAAGATTCTTGTTGTACATTTTTTCTCCTTAAGGCGCAGTTTTGATCTTATTCAAATTTTCAATGGCAGTTTTTATATTCAATTTTATGCCCTTTTCATCCAGGCCGAGCTCTTCATAAAGCTGTGAAGGCTTGCCCTGCCCGACAAATCTGTCAGGAATGCCGAGCCTGAGAATTTTGGCATTAATTGAAAAATCGCAAATTGTCTCAGCCACGGCCGAGCCGAAGCCGCCGGAGAGAGCATTATCTTCAACGGTAACTATAAGGCCGTTTTTTGCCGCTTCACTTACCGCCTGAACATCAAGAGGCTTTATGTATCTGAAATAAAAAACGGATGCGGAAATCCCCTCCTTTTCAAGCTCCATTGCCGCCTTATATGCCGGCCATGTCCTGTTTCCGCAGGCCAGTATGGATAAATCTTTCCCTTCTTTCATTTTGACGGCAGAATAATTTTCAATCTCTTTCGGCGAACCCTTCATTTCCACGCAAAAGCCGGCGCCTCTCGGATAACGTATGACAACCGGCCTATTTTTCTTAAGCGCTGTCGCCAGACAATGCCTCAACTCGTCTTCATCCGAGGGGGCCATTATCTCAAGCTCCGGCAAGGTTCTGAAAATGGATATGTCAAATACGCCGTGATGAGTAGGCCCGTCCTCGCCTACCACCCCCGCTCTGTCCATGCATATTACCACAGGCAATTTCTGAAGACAGATATCATGCATTACCTGATCATAAGCTCTTTGCATAAAAGATGAATATATCGCAACCACCGGCTTAAGCCCCTCGCAGGCAAGCCCGGCTGCAAAGGTAAGAGCATGTTCCTCTGCTATGCCGACATCATAATATCTTTCAGGGAATTTATCCCTGAAAGCATCAAGGCCGGTTCCTTCCGGCATGGAAGCGGTTATAGCGGTTATCCTTTTGTCCTTTTGCGCAAGCTCAACCAAGGTATCTGAAAAGACCTGAGTAAATGACGGCGCGGACTGAGATGAAAATTTGCAAGATTCCCCAGTTTCTATGTCAAATTTGCCTGTGCCGTGAAAGCCTATGGGTTTGCTTTCAGCCGGCTCATAGCCTTTTCCCTTTTTAGTGACTATATGCAGCAGAACAGGGCCCTTATGATCTTTCAGATAGCCCAAAACTTCCACCAGTTCCGGCAAATTATGTCCGTCTATGGGGCCGAAGTATGAAAAGCCCATTTCTTCAAATATCATTCCTGGGAAAAACATAACCTTTGCCCTTCTGGCGAACTTTATAAAATTTTTTCCCCAGAACTGAAACCTGTTTAGAAACACCTCAACCTTTTTGCCGGCGTCCCTCACAGTTCCAAGCGTGAGTATCTTGGTAAGTATCTTGCCGAGCTGTCCCACCCTGTGGGAGATAAACATCTGATTATCGTTCAAAATGACAAGCATATCAGTGCCGAGATGGCCGATATTCTGCATGGCTTCCCAGCTCATGCCGCCCGTCATAGCTCCATCTGCGACCACAGCCACAACTTTAAAATCCTCTTTAAGCTGATCTCTGGCTGCCGCTATGCCGCAGGCCGCGGAAAGAGCCGTGGAAGCGTGGCCTGCTCCGAAAACGTCATACTCGCTTTCATTTCTTTTCAAAAATCCGGAAATCCCGTCTTTTGTTCTTATGGTATGGAATTTATCAGCTCTGCCTGTTAGTATCTTATGAGCATAGGCCTGATGCCCCGTGTCATAGACAATCTTGTCATGAGGCGTATTGAAAACATAATGCAGCGCGGCGATTATATCCGCTGCGCCGAGAGAGCTGGCCAGATGACCGCCGTTTTTGCTTATGGTCTCAATTATCAATTCTCTGGTTTCAGATACAACCTCTTCAAGCTCTTTTATTGAGAGCTTCTTTAGATCTTTTGAGCCTTTTATTAAGGGAAGGTATTTCATCCATGCTCCTTCGGCAAAATATTTATCTGTCCCTGCCCAGAACAAATCTCGCTATGCTTTCAAGAGTAGAAACAGCGTCCTTTTTGCCTTTAAGCCTTCTTATCGCGCCGAAGGCCTTTTTCCAGGACAATTCAGCCATTTCTTTAGCACTTTCAAGCCCGTAAAGGGACACAAAGGTAAGCTTCCTGTTTTTTGCGTCGCTTCCGGATTTGCCGAGTTTTTTCTTATCGGCGGTAACATCAAGTATATCGTCCGTTATCTGAAAGCAAAGGCCGAGATTTTCAGCAAAAGAAGTTATATTGGAAAAATTTTCCCTGTCGCCTGAAAGGGCGCAGCCCATCTGGCAGGCAGCTATTATAAGGTCCGACGTTTTTCTGGAGTGTATATAATTCAGTATGGAAGAAAGCCTTTTTTTTGAATATCCCTTTGAGTAAAAATCTTCATTTTCCAAATCGGCTGCCTGCCCAGATACCATTCCGTTTGAGCCGGCTCGGCAGGCCAATATCCCGGCCGCCTTTGCCTTGAAAGCGGCGTTTATCTCACTATTGCCTTCGACAATATGGTAAAAAGCGTCTGTCAGAAGCGCGTCTCCGGCCAGTATGGCCATGCCTTCGCCGTAAACTTTATGATTGGTCGGCTTGCCGCGCCTCAAATCATCATCATCCATAGCCGGCAAATCGTCATGTATCAGCGAATAAGTATGAAGCATTTCAATGGCGCAGCCTGCGTCCAGTATTTTTCTAAAATCTTTTCCCTTAAGCGAATAAGAGGCAAACATAAGAGCGGGTCTTATACGCTTGCCGCCTGCATTAAGCGAGTAGAGCATCGCTTTCTTAAGAAGCGGGTACGCTCTTGTCCGGTTTTTTATCAGCTTATCAGCCCTTTTTTCAACGGCGGCCGCGGTCATTTTCAAGTATGATTCAGCTTCCATAACAATATAATTATACTATTAAAGCCCGTCATTTTATAGAGCTTTTTGTAACATTTTCGCAATTGAAAATTAAAAACTATAATGTATACTATTTACGGGGCGAAATTTATTTTCGCTCTGATGGTTTTTTATGAAAAAAAAGGCGATTATAACACTCCTGTCGGCGTTTTTGCATATGCGGCTTTTTGCAGCGCAGACGCCCGGCTCGACCTCTGCAAATTTCATAAAAATTCCAGTTTCCCCCATAGCCTGCGGCCTTAATGAAGCTTATACAGCAATGGTTGGACCGGATTCCATAATGTACAATCCGGGCGCCTCAGGCCTGCTGAGCTATAACTCAATTTCCGTCGCTCATAACCAGTATTTTGCCGGCATAAGCCAGCAGTACCTGTCTGTGAATTTTTACACTCCTTATTTCAACCTGGGCGCTTTCTTTAATATGCTTTCAAGCGGCGAAATAAAAACTTATGACATAAACGACAATGCCACCGGAACAACTTCTTCCTCACATAAATACTACGGAGCGTCCATTTCCAAAAGCTGGCCGAGATACAAACAGGACAGGGGGAAGGCCGACCCTATGCTGATAGCAGATTCATGGACCAGAATCACGAAGGTAAAGGACTACAGGCCTATGGTTTACAGATTTTCAGTCGGCGCCTCTGCAAAAATGGTTTCAGAAAGACTGGATAAGGAAAAAGCCTCTTCTCCCCTTTTTGACGCAGGCGCTATACTGGTTTTGCCAAATCATTGGCATTTAGGCGCCTCTTTTCAAAACATGGGAGGCAAGCAGAAATTTGTTTCTCAAACGGATGAAATCCCCTCCCTTCAAAGATACGGCGTAGCCAAGGACTTTGTGAGCAAAAAGGAAATTCTGGTGATAACTTTTCTGCTGGATTCGGTCAAATACTCGGATTATAAAAACTTCATGATTTTTGGAATGCAAACGGATATACTCAAGATGTTTCAGCTGAGACTGGGCTACAGAAGCCAAAAGGATGCAGGCGGCAAAGTTTCTTTCGGGCTGGGCATGAATTTTGACAGACTGACCTCCAAGGAAAGTTTTTTCAAGGGAATGAGAATGGACTATGCGCTTGTGGATTACGGCGTTCTTGGCCCCACGCACAGGCTCGGCATGCAGCTTATCTGGTGATTTCTTTCAAAACAAATAACAAATAAAAAGGCGCCCGCTGACGCAGGCGCCTTTTCTTTCAAATATCAGCCTTCTATTTTATCCACTTCATCATTTCATCCCATTTGGAATCTTTGGCCCAAATGAGCTCGTCATATGACGAGGTATAATAGGAAGGCAGGTAGCCGGCCAGGCCGAAGGCATTGGCATACTTTGAGCCGGTAGCTCTGTTATGAACTATAAGGTCCTTGTTCATAAAATCAAGCAAAGCCTGGCCCTTGGCTTTAACATCGGCAAACTGGGTGCCGTCAACAACAAGTTTCACGAAGTGGTAAATGTCCTTGTTGCTGGAATAATAGAAAGCCTGCGCCTTTGTTCTGGCGTTCTTGGCATTGACCACATCATTGTTCGCTATAAGAGCGTCGGCAAAGTCATTCACCATAGCCGCAAATTTTGAAAGAGCGGTATTGTTTATCGCGGACTGAGTAGCGCCCTGATTTATGCTCTGATAATGGTCAGTGTAGGAATTGACCATGGTTTTGGCAAGCTCTGCATCGCTCATATAAGGATTTTTGGCAAGAGGGCCAAGCCATGTGTCATAGGTATAGCCGTCAGCCGGCTCAGTTTCCTCAGAGGCAACTGTGTAGTTGGCATTATCCTTTATTTCATAAGCCACTTCAACCATTTGCATAAGGCAGGCGTCCATGGCAAGTATATTCATCTTGCCGGCATTCTCAAGAACCTGTCTGAGCTGGGCTGTGGTTATATGATGGCCGGTTTCATCGTCATAGGATATGCCCTTGCCGCCTATCTCAGCCATCTCAAGATTTTTGTTCCAGCCGGAGCCGTGGTTCCAGACTATCAAAACATATCTCCTGGCCGGATAATTCTCTTTGGCCCATTTGACAAAATTGACCAGATAATTCCAGTCGCCCATATCGGATTTGGGTATTTCCATAACGACAGGGGAACTTATTTTCTTTGTATCTTCATCCTTCTGTACGAGATATCTTCTTGACCCCTTCCAGTCGCCGTCATCTGCGGAATAGCCGCTTATTCTGCCCAATTCCACGACCACATTGACTTTGTCTGTTGAACCGATGCTTTCCATCTCATTGACATCCTTGAGGCCGTAAGATTCGAGATTGTTCTTAGCATTGACGAAGACCATTATGGTCCATTCTTTCGGAGACGCCTTGCTTATCTGTTCATAAGCAGGAACTTCGGTTTCATTTATGGCGCTTATCATCGCTTTTATGTCGCCTTTATTGTCAAAGGTGACCTGCGCATATGAAGAAGCAGCCGCAAA
>JAJUJA010000033.1 GCA_029267355.1 Elusimicrobiota bacterium
AAGCATAAACAAAAACATCAGGATTATGTGCGGGATAAGGATATAGGCGGGGACATTCCCCTTGAATCTGGTTATAACCGGCCTGTCAGTAAGCGGTAAATAGCCGTTTCCGTAATTTACATAAACCATATACTCAACTTTGCCAGCCGGCGGCTGCTGGGGGATAGTTGCGAAATAAAAACTTCTCTTTCCTTCCTGCTTCTTTTCAAACTCTATGCGGGAAAATTCTTCTGAAGTTTTATATCTTTTGTACTTCAGGTAGGCTGATATGTCTTCTCCGCAAAAAATTTTAGGAAGACAGTCATTTGCCTCTGTAGTGCAGCTTCTCGGCAACTTATATTCTATTTTCCCTTGACTTGCTTTGCCCCTAATCGGATATGTGGGCCCGGTGACTCTCTGAAAAAATGCTGTAGAGAGAGTGAGTATAAAGCTTATGAGCCATATTTTTTTCAGCATATTCTGGGAAGCTGTTCGCCTTCCGGCATTGCTACCATTCTTTTTGCACCTATGGAAGTTTTAAGCCATACCTTCGCCTTTTTTTCAGGCAGAACACGGCCTATTATTGAAGCTCTTTTCCCGTATTTGTGCTTTCGCATAGAAGAAAGAATCTTTAGAGCATTTTTTTCAGAGGCAAAGACGGCAACTTTTCCTTCATTGGCTGCGTACAAAGGATCTATGCCGAGCATATCGCAGGCGCTCTTTACCGGTTTTGAGACAGGCAGGGCATTCTCGTCTATCTCAATTGAGTATCCGCAGGAGGAAGCGGCCTCATTTAAAACCATGCCGAGACCGCCTCTTGTGACATCTCTCATGCATGAAGGTCCGTTAGGAATTATTGAGTAAGATATAAGGCCGTTCAAAGGCGCGCAATCGCTCTTTATGTCTCCCTTTATTCCGAGATTATTTCTTGCATTTAAAACGGCGATTCCATGAGAAGCCAAATCCCCGTTTATTATTATCAAATCTCCCGGCTTTATTCTCTTTTGAGAGACATCAATTCCTTTTTTGACCACGCCTATTCCGGAAGTATTTATGAAAAGCTTATCCGCTTTCAGCCTCTCTACGACTTTGGTATCTCCGGTAACTATTTTAACATTGGCTTCAGCTGCAGCCTTTTTCATTGAAGAAACTACTTCTTTCAAAATCTTCAGCGGCAGGCCTTCTTCTATTATAAAACCGCAGGAGATGGCCACCGGGACAGCCCCCTTAACAGAAAGGTCATTTACGGTGCCGCACACCGCAATCTTCCCTATATCCCCTCCCGGAAAAAACAATGGATTTACTACATATGAATCAGTAGTAAAAGCTATCTTTGAGCCCGGCATATCAATAACAGCGGCATCTTCAAGCTCATTGAGGAACTTGTTTGAGAAACTGCTCTGGAAAACTTCTTTTATAAGCTCGCAGGTAAGTCTTCCGCCGCTGCCGCAAGCAAGAGGTATATTTTCAAAAAACATTTACTTTTGCCTCCAATCCCAGGCGTTTTTTCTCCAGCATCTTATTGAGGAAAGCTGCCGCCGCGGAAGACATCTTCCTCTTTTTATTGTAAACCATATATATAGGCCTTGTTATTCTGGTGTCAGAGAAGGAATAAACTTTATATTCGTGGTCAGGTTCTTCAGGCCTTATGCAGGAAACAGGAACTATTGATACGCCGGCACCTGATATAACCGTAGCTTTTATCGCCTCTATATTGTCCATTTCCATGGCGACATTAATTTTGACTTTCTTTTCTTTAAGAGCCTTCTCTATGTATTTTCTCGAAGGAGAATTCCTGTCAAAAAGAACCAGTTTGAAGGATGAAATTTCTCTCGACGATATTTCCCCGCCGTGAGGGGAGCCGTTGAGCGGAGCGATAAGCACCATATCTTCTTCCTTGAGGTATATACTTGAAATACTTTTTCTGTCTGAGGCGCAGCAGGCTACAAAGCCGAAATCTGCCCTATTTTTCTCTATATCATCGAGAATTTCATTGTACTTCTTATATTGAAGGTCTATCTGCGTATAAGGATTTGAATTGAGAAAATCTTTTATATAATCTCCTATCACGTATATCCCAGCGCTGTATATTGACTCAACCTTCAATTTATCGTTATTTTTCAAAAGGATGTCTTTTTTTATCCCGGCTATGGTCTCATTGTAAAGCGTTACTATCTTTTTTGAGGAATTATAAAAAATCTTGCCTGCCTCAGTAAGCTGCAGACCATTTTCCTTCTTGATAAAAAGCCGGGTCCTGAAAATGAACTCCAGCTTCTTTATCTGCTGACTTACGGCAGACTGAGATATAAAATTCATCTCAGCCGCTTTTGAAAAGCTGCCCGTCTCTATCAAATCTTTGAAAACCTTAAGGGTCTCTATATTCATTTTTCAATACCGTATTTATACCACGCTGCGCATGCTCCTTCAGCCGATACCATACAAGGCCCCACCGCATGCTGAGGCGTACAGCTTTTCCCGAAGTGGTGACAGGCAGGCGGCTTGGCCAGGCCGAGCAGCACCTTCCCGCAAAGACAGCCTTTTGGCTCCTCAGTTTCAACAGGTGCCACACAGAATCTATTGAAGGCATCAAAATCTTCGTATTTCTTGGAAAAGATATACCCTGAATCTTTAATCGGACCTATGGCCCTCCACTGGGCATCATAGGTACCATACACCTCTTCCATAAGTTTTACAGCCGTTAAGTTGCCATCGGCCGAAACAGCTCTGGAATACTCTACTCTGAGCTTTGGATCATTGTATTTTATCTGTTTAATTATAATAGATATGCCATTTAGTATATCTATCGGCTCAAATCCTACAATGGTGCCAGGCACTGCATATTCATCTGCCAGAAAAAAGTATTTTTTATAGCCTATTACAGTGCTCACATGGCCGGGTAATATAAAAGCATCAATTTTAGCTATCCCGGTATCAAGCAAGTACCTCAATGCGGGAGGGACGAGCTTAAATAAAGGTGCCACACAGAAGTTCTTTATCTTATTTGAGTGAGCTTCCTTTACTGTTGCAGCTATCAATGGAGCCGTGGTTTCGAATCCTACTCCAATAAAAACCACCTCTTTTCCCGGCTTATCTGAGGCCAGCTTTAATGCGTCAAGCGGAGAATACACAACTCTTATATCAGATCCTGATATCTTAACGTCATTTAAAGTTCTTTTACGGCTGCCTGGCACCTTGACCATATCTCCGAATGTGGTTATTATCAAGCCGCCTTTTTTAAGTTCCGCAAGCTTTAATACCCTGTCTATATCTCCTGAAGAAGTAACGCATACCGGGCAGCCCGGACCGGATATCAAATTTATTTCATCCGGCAAAACATTCCTTATTCCGGATGCAGCTATAGACATTGTATGGGTGCCGCACACTTCCATTATATTTACCTTCCTGCCCAAAGAACCTGCAAGACTATTCAACTCAGCAAGCATTTTCTCGGCCAGACTGCCGTCCTTCCAGTATTTTTCTTCAAAGTAGTTAGCGGCTTTTGTCATAAATTTCTTTAAATAAGTCCAGTGTCTGTTTGGCTTCCTGTTGATTTAAAATTTCTATGGCAAACCCGGCATGAACAAGCACATAATCTCCCTCTTTAGCGTCAGGCACGAGTGTGACAGAAACTTCCCTTTGGGTGCCGCCAAAATCAACCATAGCTTTTTGGTTTTTTATCTCTTTTATTTTACCGGGGACAGCCAGGCACATATAAGCCTCCTCTATTAGATTAAATTATATAAATAAATCTTATCGGTGTAAACATATTGGCATTCTCATACTTATATAGCATTTTATTTTCTTTATTTTTTTGATATACTATAACCTCGGATATAGACCATGCTCTTTTATCCACTGGTTGGGTGGCTGAGCGGTCAAAAGCAACGGTCTGTAAAACCGTCGGGCTACGCCCTACGTAGGTTCGAATCCTACCCCAACCATATCACAATTCTCCATCAAGGAAGGGTGGCCGAGCGGTTGAAGGCGCAGACCTGGAGAGTCTGTAGGCTCCAAAAGGGTCTCGAGGGTTCGAATCCCTCCCCTTCCGAAAACAAGACAACCCCATCTTTTTCACAGTTTTTCGCAATTTGAGGCTTGTTTTTCAATTTTTTAACGCGACATGTTTATGTCGCGTTCATCAGCTATAACTTATTTGCAGGTTTTAATAAAGGAGGGGATATGGCAAGAAGAAACAGAGTAAGCTTTGCCGGTGCATATTATCATATCATAAGCAGAGGAAATAACCTTGAAGCGATATTCAAAGACAGAGCAGACAGGCTGAAATTCCTTGAGATATTATCCAAATACCGAGACAAGTTCAATCTAACCATATTCTCGTATTGCCTTATGACCAATCATATACATCTTTTCATAAGAACAAATGAAGCCAATATAAGTCAGGCAATGAAAATGATAAATTGGAGTTATGCCGTTTACTTCAACAGGAAATACTCCAGAGCAGGTCATTTATTTCAATCAAGATTTATTTCAAAAAATGTTGCAAAAAATAATTATTTTCTCTCGCTTATAAGATACATACATAACAATTGCGTTAAGGCCAAAATAACTTCAAAACCGGAATTTTATGAATGGTGCAGTCACAAGGACTATATTTTTTCAGATCGATCCGTTATAAATGGCATGGATGAGGTTTTATCTTTCTTTGGCAATGACATTAGAGAATTTACATCATTCATAAAAACAGAAATACCCCAGAAAGAATACACAATACTTAACAGGTTCATAAACGAAAACCTTGACATAAAACTGGACAGGATAGTTCATTCTGACGACAAAAAAATCAGGCATGGCGGCAGAATAACCAGAGAAACTGTTGAGGTTTAGTAGGAGATAAAATTTATAAAATCCCAAAAATAATACAGGTTAACAATACATCCGACGGATAAAAATGGTCCAAAAGGCATATAGCTTAGTCTGTCAGCTTTCTTCGCAAGTATAAGCGTAATGCCATACAATGAACCCGCGAATGAAGCAATTATGATAACGCTAAAAAGCCCCCTATATCCCATAAAACTTCCAATTGCTCCCAACAAAAACATGTCGCCATCTCCTACGGCATCCTTTTTATAAATTATTTTACCAATGAAGGCCAAAAACCATATGAAGCCGGCCCCTGAAATTATTCCTGAAATGGAATAAAGCAACCTCTGGTACCAGTCACCTGAAAAATTTGGATTAATCTGAGAGGATAGAATGCCAACTATTCCAAGAGAGTATGAAAAAAGGTCTGAGATAAGCATAGTCTTAAAATCTATGACTGACACCACTATCAATATGTAGCTTGCCAGCAATACTGAAGCAAGCCAGAGCGGGCTATGATTCCACTTGTAGAAAAAGACTGTCGTCAATATGCCTGTCACCAGCTCTATTGCGAGGTATTCGAGGCTTATTTTTTCGCCGCAATATGCGCATTTGCCTTTTAAAAATATATAACTGAGCACTGGAACATTATGGTACCATCTGATTGGTGTGTGGCACCTTGGGCAAAAGGAATCAGGTTTTATAAGAGATAAATCGCTTGGAAGCCGGTATATGCAAACATTAAGGAAACTTCCTACACATAAGCCAAAGATAAAAGAAAAAAACAAGCCTAAAATTTCCATAGCTACAAATAAAAAGCCCCGTTTCAAATGAAGCGGGGCTTTTTGATTTTTAAATTACAGCTGAGACCAAGTCTGGGTCGGAGCGGTAAGAGGGTTATGCGTGCAGGAAACGCCGAACCATCCATAAGTTGAGTGTGTGGTTACGCTGTGAGTATAATAACCCCAACCGCCTGAATCGGAAACGGCAGTGGCCGGCGTAGCGAAAGCAGTAACGCTGGTTGAATCAGCATGTCCGGTGCCAGGCAGCTTGGCTGTGGGCATTTCATTCATATATTTGGGTGTGAAATCACCGCTGGTCAAGCTGGTAGGATAATTGCCTTCATTGTCGCTGTAATAAACCTGCAGAGCGCCTCTGACGGCGGAAAGAGCGCCTTTCGTGGCGCCTTCTTTCGACTTATTGATAAGGTCGGCAAACTTAGGAACGGCAACGGCGGCCAATATACCTATGATCGCAACCACTATCATGAGCTCTATGAGCGTGAAGCCCTTCTTATTCAATTTCATTCTTTCCCTCCTCATTAGGATAAGCTATATATAATGACCTAAGAAGCAAGATATTCAAATTAAAACAATTATTTTTTTGCTTGTCAATAGAGTCTTGGCGGATTTAACAATTGTAACAGCTGCCGCGATTGAGAAAAATAAAAAAGTGCCGAAGGAGGGATTCGAACCCTCAATCCCTTGCGGGAATACGGTCCTGAGCCGTACGCGTCTGCCAGTTCCGCCACTTCGGCAAAAAATATGTTAAAATAAATCCTTACCGCTCAGTATATTATACAAAATTATGCGAAAAGGAACAGAAAAAATCAGCGTTGCAGTGAACAGAAAGGCCTTTCATGATTATGAAATACTTGAAACCTTTGAGGCGGGACTATGCCTCAAAGGAGCCGAAGTCAAGTCATTGAGAAACAGCCAGGCCAATCTCACTTCCGCTTTTGCCAGACCTGAAGATGACGGGATATACCTGTACGGCATGCAAATACAGCCTTATGAGTTCAATACAATTTCCAAAATAGACCCTTTAAGAACCAGAAAATTGCTGCTGAATAAGAGCGAGATAAAAAAAATAGCGGCAAAGGCAAGGCAGAAAGGCTTCTCCCTTATACCTCTTGAAGTTTATTTTAAAAAGGGCTGGGCAAAAATTTCGCTTGCCATAGCCAAGGGCAGGAAAACTTTTGATAAAAAAGAAAAAATAAAAGAAAGAGACATGGAAAGAGACACCAGAAGGGATTTAAAAAACAGGGATTAAAATCTCAAAGTAAAAGCCCCGTCAAGCAAATCATTGCCCGCAGAATAAGAATAAGCGGCGGATAGATTTACCCACTTAACCTTTAATCTGAGTCCGGCGCCTATATTCTCTCTGCCGGCATAAAAATTTTTGTTGACCAGCGAAGGATCATAAGAATTTTGAACAGTAAGCCTGGTCGAGTTGTATCCTAAATTTACGAAAGGCCTTAGCGCGCCGCAATTCATTGAAAAGACCGCACTTATTCCGTTACCTATGGCGTAGAAATCAGGATTATTGGCCATATGAGAAGCCGCGATAATCATCCCATTTGTTTGATACAGGCCGTCTTTTATTTTCCAAAGGCCGTACTTTATGCCGCCGCCTACAACGGTTACATTATCGCCGAAACCGGCGCGGATGAAGGCGTCTATCCTGTACGGCATGCCGATTTCAGCTTGAACAAAATCAAGGCCAAAAGCTCTTTCAGACGGCATAAAAGCGGTTTTTTTGGAGGGCTTAAGCTGATATACGGTTTTATAACCTATATCAAAGCCTGAAAAACCAAGGCTTCTTCCGGCATATGACAGGCCTCCGGCCATGACTGACCCGATATCGCCGGCAAAATATTTTGCCGATTTTGAATCAATTGACTTAAAAGATGAAAAATCCCCGCTGAAAGCTGTTGAAGCCGCAAACGTTAAGAAAACGGCTGAAACAAAAATCTTTTTCATACTCTCTCCTGCTCTGTCTGGCACCTTTATTTGGCGGCGCCGCCTAAAACTTCCTTTACTGTGGTCATTCCCGAAATAACTTTCATAAGCCCGTCCTGGGTTATGGTACGCATTCCGTTTTTCATAGCCTCTTTCTTAAGAGGGTCTGAAGCATATTGTTTGAGGGCAAACTCTCTTATCTTATCGCTCATAACCAAAAGTTCGTGCAGCCCGACTCTGCCCCTGAAGCCGCTGTCCTGGCAATCTTTACAGCCGACCGGCTCATAAAACTTGGTGCCGGACGGGATTTCAACTTCATTTGCCCTGAAAATTTCAACTTCCTCCGGATGCGGATCATAAGGTTTTTTGCATTTATCGCAAAGTTTTCTGGCCAGCCTCTGAGCCAATACCGCCTTAAGCGTCGATACAACTATGTATGATGGAATCCCCATTTCCACAAGTCTGCTTACCGAAGATGGAGCGTCATTTGTATGTATTGTAGAAAATACCAGATGGCCGGTCATGGCCGCTTCCATGGCTATTTCAGCCGTTTCCTGGTCGCGGATTTCGCCGACCATTATGACATCCGGGTCAAGTCTCAAAAAAGAGCGCAAAGCTAGGGCAAAGTCAAACTTTTTGTCCTCGCCGAGTTTAACGTCCGGGTTGACCGGCACCTGAACTATCCCGTCCAAATTATATTCAACAGGGTTCTCAGCGGTCAAAATCTTTATATCAGGCCGGTTTACATGATTCAAAGCCGCATAAAGAGTGGTTGATTTACCAGAACCTGTCGGACCGCAAACAAGGACCAAACCAAAGTTTTTCTTGCCGCCTATGCCTTTTAAAAGGGATAAAAACTTGTCCAGGGTGTCAGGCAGAAAAGCCAGCTTCTGTATATCAACCTGCACGGCCTTTCTGTCCAGTATTCTCATAACGCAGGATTCGCCGTATACGGTAGGGACCATTTCAACGCGGAACTCTATCGGGTTTCCCTTGGCCATAATCTGTATTCTTCCGCTTTGAGGAATCCTTCTTTCCGTTATGTTCATGGAGTTAGTCATAATCTTTATCTTGGCCATTATGGCGTTCCTGAAACTCCAGGGGACATTGAAAGGAGCCTGCCTTAAAGCTCCGTCTATTCTATATCTGACCAGAACTTTTGAATTCTTGCCTGAAGGGTCTTCAAAGGGCTCAACATGTATATCTGAGGCCTTGGACGATAAGGCGCCGAGTATTATGCCGTTCACAAGTTTCTCAACTTCAGGCGCGCTGGCGTCAACTTCCGTTATATCGACTTTTTTATCTATTGATTCAAGGGATATGCTTTCTTCTTCCGTTTTTTGGGAAACTGATTCAACCAGCTGGGCCACCTTGGCGGTGGAGTCTTTCCCGTACGCGCTTTCTATCACCTTGTTTATCCAGTGAGGCAGGGAGATATACGGTTTTATCTCCATGCCTGTCCTGAGGCCTATATCTTCTATGACGAGAAAATCCCTCGGATCCGCCATGGCCAGAAACAGGGAATTATCCTGCTTTGCAAAAGGCACGCATACATGCTTTCTGGCTATATTCTCCTGTATTATGGTAACCACTTCAAGAGGAGGCTCAACTTTTGTAAGGTCAACCGCTTTAAAATTCCACTGAGAAGCCAGAGTTTTCAAAAGTTTTATTTCATCAACAAGATTTTTTTCAAAAAGGTAATCCTGAAGGGTTTTCCCCTCTTTTTTTGCATCAGCTTCATACTGGGAAATTTTATCAGCCGGAACGAAGCCGTCTTCAGTCAAAATCTCCCTTAAGTTTTTCTTTCTTGTACTGGCTTGCATCAAGTCTCCAAACTAAAATTATAATTTTATTTAAGGGGGGTTTCAACAGCAAAATCGCATTACATGAACGAAAGCTCGTCCTGAGGAGACAAAAAATTTTTCATGGAAGAGCTTTTTGATTCAAGAACATAATAAGCTCCGCGATACATCTTTGAAAAACGCCAAGGCTTCATATCCTCAATAACGGCAATTATCTTCATGTCCTTTGAAATAAAAGCGGCGTCTATGGAGAAATTCATAAAGCAGGTATGTATCATATTGCCCGGATAGAGAAGCAAAAACCTGTTTGAAGGAATGTCCTTTTTGAACATAAGCCCCAAAAATCTTGAGAAGAAAGTATCCGCCCTTTCTATTTCGAAAGGCAGTTCAAGCCGCTTTGTTTTGTTATAAATTTTCATCTTAAAAGCAGGAACTTGCCGGAAGCTTTGCCCTTATCAGTTTTGGTTAAAACGATATAAGCGCCCGAAGCGGCGTCAATGCCGGAAGCATTTTTACCGTTCCAGGAAAAGTTTTTCACTTCAGCTATAAAATCGCCGTTGAAATCGTATATGTAAAGCTTCATCTCGGAGGTAACTATTTCCTGAGGGACATAGAAATTTATAACGCCGTCCTTTGAAGGAGAAAAGGGGCTTGGGAAAGCGGTTATTTTTTTAGACGAAGAAAATGAGGAATTATCCGAGATAAATAAAATGCTTCTAAAAGCGTTCACTCTCCCCCAGCCGAAAAGAGAATCCGGTCCGCGCTCGCCCAGGTCATCGGCCGATTTTTTGATAATCTCTGTCAAATAAGAGTTTGATAAGGCCGGTTTATATGACCACATTAAGGCCAGAACGCCTGACACTATGGGTGCTGAAAAAGATGTGCCTGAATCATTGGCATAAGTATTCGGCAAAGCGCAGGTATATATATTTTCACCCGGCGCCGCAACTCCGTTCAGCATAGCATCTCCTCTTGAAGAAAACCATGAGAGTGAATCATTTTCATCCGTGGCGGAAACCGGAATTACATTGGCGCAATTCGCCGGAGAGTTCACCAGAGATGAATCATTGCCGGCCGAGGCGACAAAAATCATACCTTTTGAATAAGCGTCATTTATTTCAGCCTGCAGGGCGGAATCGCAGGGGCCAGCACCGCCCAAACTTAAATTTGCCACAATTTTTCCATATAAGGGATTCCCATGCAAACCTTTAAGATAGGAAACGGCCTTTATTATGGCAGAATCGCTTGTAACGCAGCCATTTGAATTTACATCTCCGCAAGAGATATCGCAGTCTGAATCATTGAATATTTTCACAGACAAGAGTTTGGCACCCCATGATACTCCAGCTATGCCGGCGGCGTTATTTGTAGCTGCCGCCGCCGCACCAGCAACTGCACTGCCGTGATAACAGGCCGGAGTCGGCGGGTCATTGGCCGCAGGCCCTGACAGACCATTGGCAGAAATGCTCACATTTCCTGAAGAATGAATTTTTGAAGAAAGATCGCTGTGCGCGGCAGAAATACCGCTGTCAATCACTGCTATCGTAACAAGAGAATTAAAGCCGGTTTCATATTCCCACGCGGAATATGCGCTTATTTTGGAGAGATAATATTGCGAGGAAAGAGCTGTGTCATTGGGCAGACTTTTTATTCCGTAAATCTTATTCGGACTTGCTTTAATTGACATTTTGGCCAGTGAATCAATAGCCGAAGAAACTTTTAATCCTGTGGAGCAGGAAACAAGGTAATGCATGTCTGAAAGTCTCTCTATTATTTTATAGCCGGCTTTTTCCACGGCTGCTTTCTTTTTTTCATCTGAATCAAGACGCACTATAAGCTTGCCGCTTTCAACCTGATAGGTTATTTTTTTCCCAGATGAGGAAAGATAAGACAAATTTTCCATGCCGGCAAAAAGAGGTAAAGATAAGAGAAATAAAGGGAGGATAAATCTCATTTAATCTGGCCGGCTGATTTAATTATTTCTTTTTTGACTTTTTCCTGGAGGTCTTTATCTAAAAATTCCAAATCTTTCGGTATGGCCGCCCAAAGATTTCCGTCCTTGTTTTTTATAAGTCCGAAAACAGCGATTATTGTTTGGTCAAATTCAATTTCAACGTTGGCTATTCTGTAAGGAGATTTAAGTTTTCTTACCGACTTTATCTTGAAGGGAATATTTGAAATTTTGGATCTGCCGTCGCAGACGCCTTTTGAAAATGAAGAGACAAGTTTCTCATAGGCCTGTCTGGATACAAGTTTTATGTTTTCATAAGTCTTACCCTTGTTTTCCTCAACAGGCATTAAAACTTTACCTTCTTTGAATGAAATATTGTTTATTTTGATAGCACCGGCATAAATGAAATCGCCCGTATCTTTTTTGGCGGATAGATCGCAGGATGTTATATCCATGCCGAAAAGGCAGGATTGGAAAAAGGCGGCTAAAAGAAAAAGTTTCATAATGAGTTTTTCTCCCTGACTATGTCTATTAGCTGATAGATATCGTCTATTTCATAGTCGGCGCCTGAGACTTTTGTGTCAAACTGATTGCCGTATCTGGCCCAGGCGGTAAGCATACCGACATTTTTTGCGCCGACGATGTCTCTCTCAGCCCAATCGCCAAGCATAAGCGCCTCGCTGGGCTTAAGTTCCATAAGCTCAAGCACTTTCCTGAAAGGCTTTTCTCCAGGTTTTCTTTCGCCGGTGTCGTCATAGGAAACGACCTTTTCAAAATAATAATGCAGCCCTAGACCGACTATCCTGAGCCATACAGGCAGTCTGGGCGCGTCTGAAACGACGCCCATTCTTATGCCCATTTTCATCAGCTGAGTTAATGTCAGCTTAACATGGGGATAAAGGGTCATATGGCCTTCCTTGGCCCTTTTATAGCCGATGATTCCTGCGGCAAGTATTTTATAATCCACCTGGCCGAATTCCTTGGTCAAAACCTTGTCAAAGATATTCTGATCCTCTATCCCTTCCTGCCAGTACACATTGAATATCTTTTCTATCATCTCCTCTTTTTTGACATTAAGCCCCGCGTCTATCATGGCATCAACGGCTGCGTCAACGGCGGCGCGCTTCATGCGCATAAAATCCATCAGAGTATTGTCTATGTCAAAAATTACGGCCTTTATCATTTGCTCACGCGCTCCACATACTCAAAAGTTCTTGTGTCCACTTTTACCATATCGCCCTGGTTGACAAAAAGAGGCACTTTTATTTCTATGCCTGTGGAAAGTTTCGCCGGCTTTGTGACATTGCTGGCAGAATCCCCTCTTATGCCAGGCACGGTCTCAACCACCTCAAGCACCACGCTGGGCGGAAGCAGAATATTGAAAAATTTCTCATTGAGATAAAGACCTTCAACCTCCATATTTTCGGTCAAAAACTTGACCATATCTCCAAGTTTGCTCAAAGGAACGCCCACCTGTTCATAGGTGGTATTGTCCATAAAATAAGCCATTTGGGAATCCGAGTACATATAGGTTTTAGGCCTTTTTTCAACCATAACATCCTTGAATTTATCCTCAGGCCTGTAGCTGGTTTCTATTACAGAGCCGGTGTCAAGATTTCTAAGTTTCACTCTTACAACAGCTCTCGCCTGAGATTTTCTGTGATGCTGATAATCAAGAACTTCAACGGTATTTCCGTTCTCGTCTATAAATATTGTTCCCTGCTTAAATTCAGTGGCTAAAATCATGATTCCTCCTTGATTCAAATAAGATTTTATAAAATTAGCGGAACACTTGAAAGGGCTCAGGACGCGCCGCCGATGGAATTAGACGGAGAAGACATCTGATAAGCCATAAGCTTTAAGGCGAGAATTCTTTTCTCCATGGGCGGATGAGTGGCGAATAAATCTCCCATCAGGCCTTCTCTTTCTTCTATGAGACTTCCCCTCGGGTCTGTGATGCACATATGAGCTATTCCATTATTTACCGCGTAAGTGGGGTCAACGGACATCCTTATCTTTTCAAGCGCCTTTATCAAAGCGAGAGGATTCCTGGTAAGCTCTGCTGCCGAGGCGTCGGCCAGATATTCCCTCTGCCTGGATATGGCCAAGGCGAGCATTCTGGAGATCAGCGGAGCAAATATGACGAATATAAACCAGATAATTATCAGGATTCCGCCCGCCCCGCCCCTGCCTGACCTGGAGGAAGAATATCCGCGCCCGGATGAATATCTGGCGCTTCTTACTGACCAGTCGCTTATGAGAGATATCGCATTTACCAGAGCCGCCGCGAGAGTCATAACTCTTATATCATAATTCCTTATGTGGCTCATTTCATGAGCTACTACCGCTTGCAATTCCTCTCTGTTGAGTTTTTCAAGCAGGCCTTCCGTAACCGCTATGTAGGAGTTTTCCGGCGAAAATCCTGTGGCAAACGCATTAAGATCTGAATCCGGAACGATATATCCCTGAGGTTCAGGCAAGCCGGCAGCTATAGACATCTCTTTTATCACATTAAGAAACTGCTTTTCCTTATCGTTAAGGCCGACCGCTCTTCTGGCCATTGTTGAGCGCAGCACAAATTTGTGACCGTTAAAAGCGCTGTTTATGGACATTCCTACGGCAAAAGCAGAAGCAAGAAGGGTGCCTATCGGGAAAAAGGTGTTTGATGTCCCTTTAGCTTCGTAGTAGCCGGCACTGTTCCAGACATACTTGGGACCTCTTTGATTTGCGCCAAAGGAATAAAAATAATCAAAACCCATACCGATGAAAAGAAAAAAGGCGAAAAAAGCGAAGAAAATGAAAAATGTCAGCCTTTTGTTTTTTTCCTGCTGCTCGTAGATGTTCACAACAATCCCCGGTCTATATGGTCAAATCCACCTTCGGATTTTCCCTCTCCTTAGAGTCTGCCGGCAATTCAAAAAGCTCGCTTGAAGTAAAGCCGAGAGCGGAAGCGATGAGATTATTCGGGAATGTCTGCTGCGCTATATTGAATTTTGTGGCTATGTCGTTGTAGAATTGCCTTGCGAAAGCGAGAGTGTTTTCCGTGTGGGAGAGCTCTTCCATAAGCTGTTTAACCTGCTCATTGGATTTAAGATTCGGATAGTTTTCGCTCAAAGCCATTATCTTGGAAAGGCCCTGCGTTATTATATTTTCGTTTTCAAAGGCCTCTTTCATATTCCCGCTTTGGGCGGCATTTATCGCCTTAGCTCTGGCATTTATGACCTTTTCCAATGTATCCTGCTCAAATTTCATCTCGCCTTTAACAGCATTGACAAGATTGGGGATAAGGTCATGCCTTCTTTTAAGCTGAACATCTATCTGCTTAAGAGCATTCAGCGTCTGGTTTTTAAGCTTGATCAGCGAGTTATAAGTAAAGACAAGCCAAAGAGCTATCGCTCCGGCTATTATGGCAAGTATCGTCATATCTCCTCCTATCTGGTCAGAGGAACCGGTTTCTTTTTTGTAACAAGAACGGTATCCTCTATTCTTACTCCAAATTTTCCGTAAAGATAAATTCCCGGCTCCACAGTAACCGTCATACCCTCTTTAAGAACCGTTTCTCCCTTAGTGTTTAGATAAGGGTCTTCATGTATTTGAAGCCCGACGCCATGCCCGGTGCCGTGTATAAAATACTGCCCGTATCCGCCAGCGGCTATTATATCCCGGCAAACAGCATCTATCTCGCGGCCCTTTCTGCCGTTAACGCAGGCAGCAACGCCCTGTTTCTGCGCCTTTTCAACAAGGGAGTAAACTTTGAGAAATTCTTCAGTAGGACGGCCGTGAAAAAATGTTCTGGTCATATCAGAACAATACCTTGAATATACGCAGCCGAAATCTATAAGCACGGGCTCATTGTTTTTAAGCTTTCTCTGGGAAGTTTCATGATGAGGCAAAGCCGAATTCTCGCCGAAGGCTATTATCAAATCAAACGATTTCTCACTGGCGCCCATCTTCTTCATTATATATTCCATTTCATTGGCCACTTCTATTTCACTGACACCCGTTTTTATCCTGGGCCTTATAAGCTCGAAGGTCCTGGCGGCAATTTTGCACGCCTTTTTTATATTTTCAAGCTCTTCCCCCTGCTTTGCCATCCTTAAGGATGATACCAGCCCTGGAAATTCTTTAAACCCGTTTGAAACCCAAAACTTTCCCTCGCTGTAGGTCTCTGATGAAGGGTCGAAAGCGGCATTTTTAAGACGCTCTTTTTTTATAAAAGACACAATCTGCTGGTGATAATTGTCGTATAGAACCGGCTCTATAAAAGAAGCAGTCTGTTTGAAATGGTCAAGGAACATTTTGGGGAGGAAGGCGAAGGCCCTGTTTTTTGTTATAAGCAAAGCCGTTCTGTCCTGATGAAAGCCGCTGAAAAAATATATTTCCTTGGGCTGGGAAACCAGAAAGGCGTCCAGCTTTTTATCGCAAAGCAGAGACTGCATATCTTTTATTCTTTTGGCGTGAATGTTCATATACCTGAATTATATAAAATTATCCCTTCATTGCAAGAGACAAAAAACGAGCCATTTTTTTAAAATCTTCCACGTTAAGATTTTCGGCCCTGATCCCCGGATCTATGCCGGCTGAGACAAGAACTTTTCTTATCTCATCGCGCGATAAAGCTCCTCTGAGCGAAATATGAATTGAGTTTTCAACCGTCTTTCGCCTGTGGGCAAAAGCCATGGACACCGCCTTTCTGTAGCTTTTTATGAATGAGGGGTCAAATTTATCCGCTGCCGGTTTTATCTCAATGACTGCCGAATCCACTTTCGGCACGGGAGAAAAACAGCCCCTTGGAACAAATAAAATTTCTCTTATCTCAGTCTCAAGTGCGCAAACAGCCGAAAAATATCCGTAAGCTTCATCGCCGGCTTTGGCTCTAAGACGGTCAACAACCTCTTTCTGAAACATAAAAACTGCGCCGGCAAATTTTTTTACATCAAGGATTTTTTCCATTATTGCGGTTGAAATTCTATACGGCAGATTTCCAAAAAAGTAAAGGTGTTCGCGGCCGGGAAAAATGCTCTCAACATCGCTTTTCAAAAAATCACCGTTTATCACTGAAAGGCCAGGATACTCCAAAGAGAGGGCCGAAGCGTACTTTCTGTCTATCTCAACAACCTTGAGAGAAGGCACTTTCGGAAAAACAAGCGAAGTTATAGCTCCTGCGCCCGGTCCTATCTCCAGCAGGGCATTTTCTTTCAGCGAAAAATCGGCCATTGATAAAACTGCTTCGGCTATTTTGCGCCTGGCTGACAGGTCTTTGAGAAATACCTGGCTGAATTTGACCATCAGTTCATATTCTCCATTTTGTATTTTATCTCATAGCCTAGCTTCCATACATCCCCGGCCCCGAGAGTTATCAGCAAAT
>JAJUJA010000029.1 GCA_029267355.1 Elusimicrobiota bacterium
AGGTTTTTATAAAATCTGTTGGAATAGTTTATCGTTGAGAACTGAAAGTAGGAATCTCCTATTGCTTCAGAAAAGTATGAAGAGTAACCTAGAGAAACATTTTCTTTCTCGGAAATTTTATGGGAAGCGATGTTCTCAGACCAGAACTGCCAGCCCGCATGAGAGTTTAGCGACAAAAAAAAGATAAAAGAAAAAAACAATTTCAGCCTCATCTTCCCTCCGAGCAACATAATGATACTATCATAGTATCATTATATAAACACCTTAAAACTAAGTCAAGATTTTAATTCCCGCAACAGCCGCCGTCTCCGCCGCAGCAGCCGCCTTCATGGCTGTCATTATGTCCTAAACTGTGGTCCGAGCAGCCGCCGCGGGGTCTCGGCCCCAGACCCTGAACAAAAATATCCCCTTTTTCATCGGCATCCATATAGGCCTTGTCCAGAGTGGCAGAGGCTTCCTTGGAAATATAAAATTTCATCCCTTCGCTTTCCATCTCAATATCGTCATCATTTTTTTGAGAAGTCAATTCTATGTTCAAATTGTCATGACAGCAGCCCTTCTCTATTGAAATTCTCAAAAAAGAGCCCTCGGGCGCGCCCTTTATCGCCTCTTTTATTTTCTCAGCGGCATTTTTTCTTATTTCAAACATTTTTTCTCCTTTTTAAAACTGCCGTTATATTTAATCAAATTTGAGCTTTTCCGGAAAGAGATATTCAGAAGTTAAATGTGTAAGCCGAAAAAAATGAAATATCAAGAGACTTATCAACTATGGGGCTTTTAACTATCGTTTGATCAAGTTTCTTTAAAGAAAAAAGGAGAAAGAGCGAGCTTTTCTCATAAGCCCTTATAATAGAAATATCTCCCCCTGAACTCAAGGCCTGAGACGGCTTGTAATAAGGCCTGTTTAAAAGTGCCTCATTTTCATATACTCCATAGTTCACATTTGTCATTTTAGGACTCTCATAAACCGCCTTTATCCTCGCAGAGAGCATAAATTTGCCGAATCTGAAACGCCTGCCTGAAAAAACTTCCCCCTCCCAGCCTCTGCCGAAATCATTTAAATCCATTGAAACTTTGAGCCCGGAAAAAAACTGGCCTAAAAAATATTCACCTGAATTTGAAAGATTCAGCTGGAATCTCTTTTTTCTCATTCCTTCAAGATAGTCGCTGTCATCGGGATTAAAACCGGAAAATTTCACCGATAAGCCGGCCGAATACTTGAACTTTTGTGAGGAATAGATCTGGTAAGAAGCGCCTATGCCGTTAAAGGAAAATCTCCTGGAACGTACGGAGAAAGCCGGCACGGGGATTATTTTATCGTCAACTCCCCTGTAAATTGATTTTTGCCATATGATCCCGGGGCCCAGAGAATAAACCGTTTTTGTCCGGTCACCGCCCGGCTGAGATTGACCAAAAAGCGGACAGCCAATCAGCAAAATGAATGAAACAGCCATTAAAACCATGGTTAAATTCTACAAAAAATAATAGAATTCCTCATGTGATAATAAAGGGCGGAATAAAAATAGGAAATAAAAACTATGAAGCCGGCGACAATGTTCCATGGCATTCGATTTATCCCTTTTTTCTTTTCCACATGTTTATGTTCGGCGGCTCTGGCTTTTTAATGGCCTACTTTTCAAAAGATGTTCCGGTTTTATTTTTGTTTCTTCACGGAGGCTTTGCCATATTCGTTTACACCATATTCTACCTGGCCATTTTCGGACTTGATGAGGTTAAATGGATGTTCATTAATGCAGGCCTTTCAATACTGGCCATATATTCCCAGGTGGGATGGCTTCTTTCATTTTTTGGCCGCGACATAAAAAATTATCCCCTTCATATGCACATAATTCCTTTCCTTTACTATACGCTTTATACTTTTCTTTTAAGGCAGGCATTTCTTGATATTCTCAAAGCCAGAGAAGACGAAAACAGAAGGTCAATGGCGGATAAAATTTATGTCTCTTTCTCAATAGGTCTTTCTATTATTGCAGTAATTTACAACTGAAACATAAACACTCAAAAATTTTTGGATTTAAATCGTGCTTAAGCCGGACTGCGGGATTTAACCGCTGACGCAAGGCAAGCCTTTGTCTTGCTCCCTTAAATGAAAAAGCTCCCCGGGCAGGACTCGAACCTGCAACCTATCGGTTAACAGCCGACCGCTCCACCATTGAGCTACCGGGGAACATTGCCGCTTTCATGCGACTGTATTAAATTTACAAAATTTCACGATAAAAATCAAATTAGCGGCTATTCAAGTGGATATTCAGTCCATACGCAGGGCATATCATAAATTCCGGCATCCGAGTCCTTGTCATAGCAAACCGGGCTCAGTCCTCCCGGCACAATATATTTTCCGCTCGATATAAAAGAAAGGCCGGTCCATTTAAGCCATTGAGATGAAGAACCTTTTATTTTTATACATGACTCTGAAGTTTTAAAAATTCTTCCCCCCATTCTGGCATGAAGTCTTGTCCACGGGTCAAAAGGCTCGCCGCCTTCATTTTTCCATAATGCGTATTCGCTTATCGGGATAAGAGGGTACTTATGTTTAAGTATAGGTCTTGTCGGCAAAAAAACTGATTTAAACTTTTTCTGAGCAGCCTTATCTTTCATTGCTTTGAGCACAATGGAACTTATGCCTTTGCCCTTATTTTCTTCATTTACAACGGCAGAAATCGCCAGAAGCCTGTTTGGAGAAACATTTTCCCTGCGCTGAGCCAGAGCCGTTAAAATGAGAACGGAGATATCGTCTTCTATATCCTCATTTTTGCCGTCATAAAAAATGGGCACCGTAAATCCCAATCCAGCCAGAGAGTTTCCATCCAGAACTATTACCTGATATTCCTTGAATTGCTCAAATATTTCATCCCAGCCGGGGCAATCCCAGCTCAAAAGATATTCAGGCCAGCCTTTTTTATTCATATCCCTTGCCTTTCTTTCGTACTCGGGATTAATGTTCAAATCTGATGTTCTCATTCCTCATCTCCTCTTTATTTAATATAATTATAAGCATTGAGGACCGAGGGTTCAAGGAGAAAAAATGAAAAAATCATTACTTATCGTTTTATTTGTTTTGGCTGCCGGCTGCGCTTCATTTACGAACATTTCAAAAGCTCCAGTATTGGACAAGAAGGCCGAAATGGCGGTTTTTCCCCTGATAAACAACAGCGAAACGCCAATGTCTGGCTTTAAGGCGAAAAATATCGCTGAAAATGTTTTGTACTCAAAGGGCTTTACAATAGAGCCCCTGAAAGATTTTTCCAATGATGAAAATTTTTCCGAAAAGGAAGTAAAAGAAGCCATGGCCCGACTTAAAGAAGAAGGAATTTCTTATGCCGTTTACGGCTATGTAAATGAATGGAGATATAAATCCGGAGCTGATTATGAGCCCGCTGTAAGCCTGACCTTCAATCTCTACGATGTAAAAAACGAAAAAATCATATGGAGCTCAAGCGGTTCCAAATCAATGTCGTCTTATAAATCATGCGGAATAGCCGCTCAGAAATTGATTAAAAAACTTTTAGCCCCTCTTAGATGAGAAAAATAAATCTTTTTTCAGAAATTTCCATTTTAGGACTTGTTTTTGAACTCATTCTTATATCTTTCATTTTCTTCTCCCTGGGGTACATTTCAAACAGAGCCGACCCCCTTCTGATAAATTCCCAGATAAATGTGCTTCTGATACTGGTATCCGTAGTCACCTTGTTCTACGGACTTTTTTCAGGAATACTCGTTATGGCGGCCACGGCCATCGGACTTTACCATTTCTACAAGCCTTTTCCTTACAACTATTTTGTGAACAATCTGCTGTTTATGCTTATATTCTCCGAATTCCATTATTTCTGGAACAGAACTCTTAAAAAACTTTACAAACAGAATGAATACACTCAGGCTAGAATGGATGAACTATCAAGGAATTTTTACACTTTAAAACTTTCCCATGATCAGCTTGAAAAAAGCTATATATTGAAGCCGAACAGCCTTAGAAATATTCTCACCCAGATAAAGAACATCTATTTTCAAAATCCCTCCGGCGCCTATGAAGAACTGCTCACTGTTGTGGCAAAAAATTACGGCATAAAAAAGGCCGCTATTTTTTCATTCAGGAAAGGCGTGTTTGAAAAGGCGGCGGCCTACTCAATGGAAACATCCCTGAACGAAGAAAGCCGCGTTTTTAAGGATGCCTTAGAAACAAAATCTCCATCATATCTCTCAAACTTTCAGGATATAAAAAAGGACTATCTGGCCGTCCTGCCGGCCTATGATTCAAGCGAAAATTTGAATTTTGTGATGGCCATAGAAGATATGCAGTTTTTGCAATTCAATAAAGACACGATATTCTCCATATGGGTAATACTGAACTATTTCTCCGATTTTGTTTCAGCTGCGGACTATGCCGAAGACATAATAGCCGCATATCCGCATTGCCCGGCGGATTTCCTTGTCGAAATTAAAAGATTGGCTTACATAAGAAAAAAGCTTGATTTGAAAAGCCTGCTGCTTATAGTAAAGGTGAAAAAAGCCGGCGTCGGAATTGAGGATATAAACTCTTTTATTTCCAAAAGCTTGCGGGGCATGGATATGACATGTTTTAAAGGAGATATGCTTTTCATAATGTTTCCACTTGTATCCTATTCAAATATCCAGCCGGTAATAGAAAAAATAGAAACTCAGACCTCGCAAAGATTTGCTCTTTCGCCAGGAGATTTTTCTTACAAAGTTTTTGAAGTTATGTCTGACCCGAAGAAAACTGCAGATTATATACTGGCTATCATAGAAAAGGAAAATGAATCCCGCTAACATTTACAAATCGGTTTTTCTTGAAATTTCGGCTATCTCAGTGCTGATTATGGAGAGGAATTTTTCTGGCGTGCTGATATTTTTTCTTCTGCATGGAATAGCAAGTTTTCTTATCTCACAGATAATTTTATCTCTCATGCCTTCGCCTTACAGAAAAAAACTTTCCGTAAATCTTTTCTTTATGACCTTGTTCAATACCGCGACTCTTTTTCTCGGATATGCCGCATCATTTTACATGGCCGTGGTAATGATGAGGAAGCAGAAACTTGGAGAAAAATATGAAATCTCTTCAGTAAACGCCTCTCAACTGCTATTCTTCCCTTCAGTGAAAAGGCAGCTTGGAGAAGGAGCCGCCTCTGTGGACCCGTCTAATCTGCCGAAAGAAACCAAACTTAAAATCATGGCGGCCTTTTCAGGCGAAATAAGACCCGAGGCGGTCAGGGTAATAAAAAGCTTTCTTTCCGACGGCGACGATGAAATAAGACTTTACAGTTTTCAAACTTTAAATAGGATGAAAAGCGGCATAAACGAAAAAATAAATTCAGCCCTGCTTGAGCTTGAAAAAGAGCAGGATGATTACAAAAAAGCCCTGCTGGAAAAAAGGCTAGCTCTTTACTATTCGAACATGTTCAATCTTGAAATCTCAGAAGATTCATTGATGTCATTTTTTATGGAAAAATCCCTCTTTCATCTCTCAAAAGCGGAAGCCTTTATGTCCGACGCTGAACTGCTTTTTCTCAGAGGCCAGATAATGTTTGCAAAAAAAGAATATGAAAAAGCGCTTGATGCTTTTGAGAAAGCGCTCAGATACGGCATGGACGGACACGCCGTTTATCCTCTTATAGCCGAGATATACTATATGAGAAAAGATTATGAGAAGGTAAGAGAAACTTTAAAAAAAGACATATCTCTCAAACTTGATTTTCATACCATGCCTATAGCTCTTATATGGGAGGGGCCTCTTGCCTGTGATTAAAAAAGCCGAAAAGGTGGACATACTTTTGACCTGCGAAGGAACCTTCCCTTACGTTAAGGGAGGGGTGTCTTCATGGATATATCAGCTTATCAAAGGTTTACCTGAGTTTTCATTCGGAATAATCTTTCTCGGCGGACAGGCGTCCCAATACAAAGAAATGGCATATGAACTGCCCGAAAATCTAATTCATCTGGAAACGCATTTTCTATTTGACAACCTTTTTGCGGAAACCGAAATAAAACCTTTAAAAGGCCGAAAAGACCTGATAGAGCGGATGAAAAGGCTGCATTATTTTTTCAGGTCTCACAATGACACTCTGTCTGATGAGTTAAAAAAACTGGATTTTTACAGGGAAATAGACCATAACCAGTTCCTGCATTCAAAAAAGGCTTTTTCATTTATAACCTCGGAATATGAAAAAAACTGTCCTCAGGTACCCTTCATAGACTATTTCTGGGCGGTCAGGAATATACATTCCCCTATATGGATAGTTGCTGAAGCTGCGATGTCAGCTCCGAAATTTTCTCTGGTCCATTCCCCCTCTACCGGCTATGCAGGTCTTCTTGCCGCCTTTTTAAAGAACAATTTCAACAGAAAATTCATTCTTACGGAACACGGTATTTATCTGATGGAGAGAAAAATTGACATCGCTCTTTCTTCATGGATAGAGGAATACAGGCTGAATCTTATGAAAAGCTCCGGAGAGAAAAATTACATAAAGGAGCTTTGGGTGAGACTTTTTCAGGGCATAAATAAATTCGCCTATGAAAGCGCCGATCAGATAATTTCTCTCTATTCAGGGGCAAGAAAAGTTCAAATACAGTACGGCGCTCTGCCTGAAAAGACAAGAATAATTCCAAACGGCATAAACACAGCTAAATTTGAAAAGGCTCTCAAAAATAGGCCGAAAGAGACTCCAAAAACCGTAGCGCTTGTTGGGAGAGTCGTACCCATAAAAGACGTTAAAACCTTTATTACGGCGATAAAAATAGCATCCGAAAAGATAAGAGATGTAGAAGGCTGGATAATAGGCCCCGTAGACGAAGACAAAGAGTATTACGAAGAATGTCTGTCGCTTATAAGAACTCTCAATCTGGAAGAAAAAATAAAATTCAAAGGCTTTCAAAAACTTGAAGATATTTTCAGCCGAGTTGGGGTATTAACCCTTACTTCAGTGAGCGAGGGCATGCCGCTTGTGATAATAGAGGGCTTCGCTGCTGGGGTTCCGGCTGTGGCATCGAATGTCGGAGCATGTTATGAGCTTATATACGGCAAGGATGAAGAGGATATTAAACTCGGCAAAGCGGGAGAAATAATACCTGCAGCAAATCCTTCAGCCGCCGCAAAAGCATATGTTTCCCTTCTCAATGACCGGGATCTCTGGAGCCAATACTCCAGAAATGCGCTGAAAAGAGTCAAAAAACTTTATGAAGAAGAAAAGCTTTTGAATCAGTACAGGGAAATTTATATTGAAGCAATAAAAAAGGAAAGGAATTAAAATGGCAGGGATAGGTTTTGAGCTTAAAAAACTTTTAAAAGAAAACCGCCTCTTTTCCATATTTCAGGTATACGGCTATTCAGCTCTTTTAAGCTCCGGCACATGGATGATATCTATTTTCAGCGTTCTTTTCATAGGACTGATCAAGACATATCAAAACAAAAATCTGCTTGAAATAATACAATTTCAAGTATCAATAACATATCTGCTCGCCTTAAGCCTCATATTCTCCTCCATATTTCAGCTTTCCTTCTCCCGATATATTGCGGATAGAATATTTCATAAAAGTCCGGAGAGGATACTGCCCGGATTTGTCGGCGTAATTTTTATTTCATTTTCTTTGGGCTTTATTTTTATACTTCTTTTTTCTTCAATTTTTCTAAGAGGAGCTTCCGCCGCTTTCATAGTCCTTTTTTGCGGCTCTTTTTTATCGCTATCCGGGATGTGGGTAGCAAACACTTTGCTTCTGGGGGTAAAGAAATACAAAACTATATTTTCGGCCTATCTTTCAAGCTATGCTCTTATAATTCTGCTCGCTTTCTCCGCAGGAAATTACAGAATAGAAGGGCTGATGTTTTCCTTCTTTTGCGGAAACGCTCTTCTTTTCTTCTGGCTTTCAGCCATAATAATCAGGAATTACAACTCCGGAGAATTCATAGATTTTGAATTCCTGACAGACAAGGAGAACAAGCTCAAATATGATCTTATCTTCGGCGCACTGTTTTACAATTTGGGGGTATGGGCCGATAAAGCTCTTTTCTGGTTTTCAGACAGCACCGGCTACAATGTTCTCTCCAAACTTAATGCCTCGGTGGTTTATGACTTGCCTATTTTTCTCGCCTACCTGTCGGTAATACCCGGAATGGCAATTTTCTTTTACAGGCTTGAGGCGGATTTTGCTGAAAAATACGAACTTTACTATAAAGCCATAAGGGAAGGAGGCACTCTTTCTGAAATAAAAGATTACAAGGAAGAAATGGTGGATACTGCTAGAATAATGATAAGGGAAATAATCGTAGTTCAGGGTATTTTTGATTTGCTCATATATTTTTATTCTCCTGCAATTTTTGAAATGCTGAATATGCCCAAGCTTTATTTGTCTCTTTTTCATATAGATCTTGTATCCATACAGCTTCAATTGGGCCTGATGGCTATGTTAAGCGTGCTTTATTATATGGATAAGAGAAAAGAGGCCATGCTGGTATCTTTTCTATTTCTTGCTTCAAATTTCACTTTTACATGGGTAACTATAAAAATCCTGGGCCCTCTTTTCTTCGGCTATGGATTCGGCTTTTCCGTTTTTATTTCTTTTTTAGCGGCGCTATATCTTTTAAGAAGAACTTTCAGGAAGCTGGAATATGAAACTTTTATGCTCAGGTAAAATGCTTTTGCTGTTCTTTCTCGCGGCGCAGCAGTTAAACGCCGCAAGAACAGCTTTTTATTACGGAAATCATTTCCCTGCGGATCAAGTTTATTTTTATGAAAGAATAGTAGTTCAGCCTGAAAAACTCCCGCCAGCTCTCCTGCATGAAAATCCGGATAAATTCTTTGCCTATATCTCTCTGGAAGAAAAATCCTCCCTGCCGGAGAGGCTCTCTCTCGGAGAAAACAAAGACTGGGGAACCAGAATAGGAGACTTGAGAAAAAAGGAATACCAGGATACGCTTTTAAAGGAAGCAGAAAAACTCCGTCAAAAAGGCTTTAAAAATTTTTTCATAGATACAATAGACTCTTATCTCGCCGTTCTCAAACAGGAAAGTGAAAAAAAAGAGTATGAACGGGCTATAGTAAGCTTTATCTCAACGATTAAAAGCGCATATCCGGACAGCGAAATAATGCTTAACAGGGGCTTTGAAATAATGAAAGAAGCCAGGCCTTACGCTTCCTTAATGGCCGCAGAGTCTCTTTATTGCGGCATAGATATAAAGGAAAAGACTTACAGGCAAATGTCCGCTTCAGATTCTCAATGGCTTAAAAAAAGGCTTAATGAGGCCAGGGAGTTAGGCTATGAGGTTTCTGTTATAGATTACCTTCCAAAGAACAGACAAGAAGAAAGGCTTTCTCTGGCCAGAAAAATAAAAGAAGAGGGCTTTGAGCCTTATATATCAGATTATAATCTTGAAAGCTGGGGACAGACTGAATATGAGAAGATACCCAGGGAAATAATAGTTTTCTATGATTCAAAACAGGTGCCTGATAAGGTGTATTCGCAGGCCCACAGACTGGCCTCCGCGCCTTTGGAATATTACGGATATATCCCCAGGCTGATGGACATAAGAGAACCTCTTCCGTATGACCTATCCAATGTTCACGGAATAATCTTTCTTACGGAAAATCAGGAAAAATCAAACGCAAAAAAAATTTTGGCCTGGACATTAAAAGCCGCTGCCGAAGGCAAAAAAATACTTTTCCTTCAATATTTCCCTTTTCCATGGCAAAAGGATTATTTTTCTCCTTTCAACCTGGATATAGAAAGCAACAAGGACGCGCCCGGAGAAAAGAAGAAAACTCTGAAAACCGGCCTTTTTGAACAGTTTGAAGCGCCTGCGGCTTTTTACCACAGCGAATATCTTTTGAACTCCAATATCTGCAAACCCGCTGCGCTTTTTGAAAATACCCATGGCCAGAAACATATGCAGGCGGCGGTTTGCCCCTGGGGAGGATATGCGGTTGATGAGTCATGGATAAGGCAAATTGACGGCAGAGAATTGTTTGCTTTTGATCCATATGACTTTTTTAAAGAAGCCTTACAGTTGCGCGACATTCCAGTGCCGGACCCGAGCACAAGGAATGGCAGACGCGCGCTTTTAGCGCATATTGACGGAGACGGTTTTATCTCTAAGTCAAATGTTGAACCCGGAAAATATAATGGAGAAGTACTGAAAAAGGAGATTTTGGAAAAATACAAAATACCCCATTCAGTTTCTCTTATAAGAGGCGAGATTGAAAAAAATGGATTGAAGGATGAAGAAAGGCAAAGCATCAAAAAGGCAGCTATGGATATTTTTTCCATGGATAATGTTGAAATTGGAAATCATTCTTTTTCCCACCCTTTCAAATGGATGCAGATTTCAAAAGCTGACGAATACGAGCATATAGAACAGTTATACAATCTTGAAATTGAGGGCTATAAATTTAATATAAACGAGGAAATCATCGGCACAAAGCTCTGGCTGGAAAATGAATTCCGTCAAACCGGCAAAAAAAACAATTTATTCTTTTGGACAGGCGACTGCATAGCGCCCTTATCGGCTTTAAGGCTTCTTAAAGATAGTTCGATGGCAAATATAAACGGCGGGTATACGGTCATAACCAGGGACGCTCCGTATCAGCAGCTTATCGCTCCTTTCGGTATTGAGAGAAGCGGATATTATCAAATATACACCGGCCAGCAGAATGAAAATGTATATACCGGCTTATGGACCGGACCTTTCTGGGGTTACAGCAAAGTTATAGAAACATTTGAACTTACCGGCAAACCAAGAAGATTAAAACCGGTCAATATATACTATCACTTTTATTCAGCCGAAAAAAAAGAGTCCTTAAAAGCCCTGAAAAAAGTCTATGACTATGCGATGTCGCTGAAAACTTCCCCGATTTATGCGTCAAAGTATTCAAAATCCGTCCAGGATTTTTATGATTCAGGACTCTATAACTACGGAAATTTCTGGATTCTGGCAAATAAAGGCGATTTAAGAACCTTGAGGCTTTCCGCCGGCAAATATCCGGCAGTGAAATTTTCCGCCGCCGGATACCAGGATGAAGGAAGAAATGTTTATGTAAATTTATACGGCAGACCGCCGTTTAAAATTGAAACCGTCCCGGGCACTGAAAAGAGCAAGTTTATAAAGAATTCATCCTGCGAGATTGAGGATTTTGCCCTCAATGACGGAAAAATCAAATTTTCCCTTACCTGCTTTTCAAAACTGGAATTTGAAACTGAAAACGCTGAAAAATGCTCTTATAAAAGAGAGAAAAATAAAAAAGAAGGACTGATTGAAGAAAAAATTTATGGAGAATGCAGATAAGAAAGAGCCTCTTCTAGCCACAGACTGGGAAATATTTTTCATAGCAGCGGTCTTTTTATTCCTTTTCTGGGCCGTTTATCCCGGGGAAAAAATAATGAATAACGCTTTGCAGGAAAATAAAAATCTTGACCTTACTGAAATATACCTCAGAAACATCGCAAAAAAATATCCATCCTCATTTGAAGCTCACTTCGCTCTGTCTGAAATATATTTTAGGCAGGGCAATGTACAAAAGGCGGTTGAGGCCCTCAAGCCTTTAAATTCTCTCAACGACAAAAAAATAGCGGCAAGAAGAGATTTATATGCCGCAAGAGCGCTGCTTTTTTCACTCTCAGAGCAAAACAGTATTGAAATTTCGCCGAAACTAAGACGGTATTATTGCTCCGAATCTTTTATGCAATTGTATGAGAAGGAAAAATATCTCATGGAATATATTTCAGTTCTCAATTCCAACCGGCTTTATCCTGAAGCCGCCGCAGCTTCTATTGAATCAATGAAAAAAGCTCCGAACTTTGAATACAGGAAACTCTGTCTAAATCTCTACTTAAAGTCTTTAAGAGCCGGAAATATCTTAAAAAAAGAGGTGAACTCCATCGATCTTTTTGCGAATGATTTTATTTCAGACGATGAAGCGGCAAATGAGATCTTGAAGGCCTACCTTGAAGCGCAGAGACCGGATAAGGCCTCGGCTTTTGCTCAAAGTGTTCTTAAAGCGAGAAAAATATTATGAGATCGCTTTTTATCATTGCAATTCTTTTACCTGCCCCCGCTTTTTCCATTCAGGATAAAAAACAGGAAACTCTCGAACTTGCCTGGCAGAGTTTTGTTTATTCAAAACAGCTGGAAAACGCCTATAAACTTTCGAAAGAAGCCGTAAAACTTTACCCTCAGGAAACAATATGGCTTGAAAGGCTGGCTCAGATTTGCGTATGGACGGCAAGGACTCAGGAAGCAGCCGATACATACGAAAAAATATACGCAAAAGACAAGAACTCCGCATCCCTTTCGTCAAATTTAAAAATTTTAAGAAACCTTAAAACGGAACTTTACTTTAAAATCGCAGAACAAAACCTTGAAAAAAATTTTTCAGAAAAAGATTTTGATGACCTTTTGCTCCTATACGGCGATTATGGAGAAGAGCAAAGAGCCGCGGCTCTGGCGGATAAATATATAGGCAGGATAAAAAGTCCTAGGTTAAAAGAAAAACTCGCCTTCTTCTACCTTAGACGAGGTCAAATAGAAAAAGCCGAACTCTTATTTTCTCAAAGCTCAAAAAACATGACTTGCGAGTTTATGCTTGAAAAATCAAAGTTTTATTTTCTCCGCAAAGAATACCGCAAATCAGCCGATATTCTGGAGAAAAAGCCTTCATGCATCAGCCAAAAAGACTATGCTTTCTTTTTTGCCGATTTGATGTTTTTTCTCGGGGAATACGATAAATCCGCTCAAATTTCAGAAATTTCAATGCATGAAGGTTTTTACAGGGAACAGGACGCCGAATCAGTCTTCAATTATTACATGAGAAAGGATAGGTCTAAAGCGGCGGGAACTGCCATGGCGGCGTACAAAAAGTTCAAGAAAGAATATTTCCTTCATTTTTACATTGCCTCAGAAAAGGATGAAAAAATAAAAAGGGACTTTTTAGAAAAAGAGGCAAAAGAGAATAAAGATTTTTATAAATACTACCTTTCAATTTCCGATACAGCAAAAGGCGCAATTTCGTCCGCAAAAGCCGTCGCTGACATAAAAAACATCCGGGATGCGCAGCTGACTTCCCAGTATATCTGGAATCTTTTTCAAAACGCAAATTTATCCTTAAGAGAAGCAGCCGGGAATTACTTCAATTGCATAAGAGGCATGGACGATTCTCTATATCTGCCTCTGGCTTACCTGAAATCTTCTTACGGAGCTCATAAAGAAGCTCTCTATTGTTTCAGAAGATACATGAAAAACAGCGCAGATGGAGCGCAGCCGCAGGCTCAATATTCCGATTTCTTAAGGAATGCGGGATTTTACTCGGAGGCCGATTTTTACGCAAGAAAAGCTTATAATACTTTTTCAAAATCCGATAAGGAAAAATTTTCGGCAGAAGAATTAAGACTATTCCTTATTTTCTCAAACCAGGCCTATTTTAAGGAAAAACTTGAGAAATCCGGATTAAGCGGGAATGAAAAGCTTGACCTTGAGCTGTCATATCTGTACCGGAATGATTTGAAGGAAAACGCCCTACATCTTTCCGATAAAAACTCCGGGAAGGCCCCGGCCTGGGCAAAATTTTCTTCAATATACGAAAAAAACGGAGGGCTTGAATCTTTTCATTCTGCCGGCTACAGCCCTCCCTCAAGAGATTTGTCTTACTTATATCTCAAGCAGGGCAAGCAAAAAGAAGCGAAAGCTGAAATAGGCAGGGCGGAGCATATTTCCCCTGATGAACCGCAAAACCATATTTTATGGCGTTCTTTGTTTCTTAATAAAAACAATGAAAACGGCTTCTATTCGCAGATCGAAGACAAGAACTTCGCACAGTCATTTAAAAAAGGCGCAAAAGCTGTAATAAAAGATTCTCAAAGGCTGAAATTATCCTTTCAGGCCGAGCAGGAAAAAATGAATTTCTTTTCCGGACACGGCTTTGCAGTAAGAAAGAAAAATTACCATATGCTTTCGTTCTTTTCCGCCGGGCAAACATGGAATGCAAAGATATCCTCAAAGAAAAGAATGGAAGATTTTTACTCTTTCCTCTTTCAAAAGTCTTTTGAGCTGAAGGAATTAAATATATCTCTTTCCGCCGGATTAAATGAAGAAAGCGGGGATACGTTTTCCCTTGAAAACGCCGGGAAAGCGGATTTTTTTTCGCAGGAAATTTCAGCAAGATTTTCCAGCCGTTTATCCGGCGGGTTAAAAAATTCTCTTTATAACTACAGGGACCAGAAGGGCTCATATGCCGGGAAAGCGTCCTTTCAGGAACTGTACTTTTTCTTACCAGAAGCAGGATTGAGGCCTTACATGAAGATAGCCGGATATAACAAATCTCCCCTGCCTTCAGATTCGGCTTTAGGTTCTCTCTATACATACCAGAACCCCTCTATGCTTGCAAGAAGTTTTTCTGAAGCCGGCTTGAACGCTTATATCTTTAAAGACAGGGGACTTTCCTACTCTTCAATATGGGAGCATCCGCTTTCAATTTCAATATCCTATAATTCAAGGACTTTTTTAAACTATTCGGCGGAGCTTTACATTAAAACTCCCGGGCTTGCCAAAAAAGACGGCTTTCTTTCAATAATTTACTCTCAAGGCGCCTACGCCGAGAACGGCTCTATTGTGTCTTGCCGTCTTTTTGTTAATTTTAGATAATTATCTGATGAGCGCTCTCGAAATCACTCTGATAGCATTAAGCCTTTCCCTTGACGCTTTCGCCGTAAGCATATCCTCAGGCGGAACGATGAAATTCCTCAAAATCTCCGACTGGTTCAAAATGGCTTTTTTCTTCGGCGCTTTTCAGGCAATTATGCCGGCCATAGGCTGGCTGGCCGGCGTTTCTCTTCTAAATTACATCAGTTCTTTCGATCACTGGGTGGCCTTTTTTATGCTTGCGGGTGTGGGAGGCAAGATGATCTATGAAGGATTTAAAGTGGAAGACATGAATTGCGAAAAAAAAGGATATTGCCCTTTCAGCACCGGTACGCTGACAATACTCGCCATAGCCACAAGTATGGACGCCTTAGCCGTAGGTATAACCTTTTCAATAGTCAAAGTATCCATAATAACCCCGGCTATAGTAATAGGCGTAATAACATTTCTAATGTCTATGGCCGGAGTAAAAATCGGCTATTCGGGGAGAAGTTTTTTTGAAAACAAAATGGAGTTTGTCGCAGGAGCGGTTCTGATACTGCTGGCTTTTAAAATACTTTTTCAGCATACCATTAAAATTTGAGAAGATAAGGTGAAGAAAAAAATACTCAGAGAATTCTTCAGCCAGGGAAGAACCGAAATCCCTGAAGGTCTCAGAATTAACCATCTTTTCATATACATAAACACATCATGCAACCTTTCATGCAAATACTGCAATTGTTCTTTTTTAAATTCGGCTATAGGCAGTCCCGTTCTTGAAAAAAAAGCTTTTTTGTCTGGATTAAACTCCTTTATCAAATCGGCCTCCCAAAACCCCGAATTCACTTTTTACGGCGGAGAGCCGATGATATATATGGGCAAACTGAAGCTTTACGTTTCTTTAATAAGGGAAAAATTTCCTTTTTCAAGAATAAATGTTTTCACAAATGGAACTCTTCTAAGCCGAGAGACAGCCGATTTTGCAAGGAAAATGAATGTAAACTTCTTAATAAGCATAGACGGCAATAAACAAACTACGGACTCCGCCAGAAAGCATCCCTATCTTAAATCGGTATATGGAGAAATAAGGGACGGGTTAATGAAGGTCCGCATGTTTGAAAGAATGACAGCAAACATGGTGATAACCGCTGATAATGTGAAGTACTGGAGCCAAAACATCAAACATCTGAAAAAACTGGGCTTCGAATCAGTGAACTGGGATATAAACTATCTTGATGAATGGCATGAGGATTCAATCAAATGCTTCCGCTTAAACCTTAAAAAAATACTTCTGTGGCATTTAAAGGACCTTGCGGCAGGGTCCCTGTTCAAGCTTTCCAACCTTTATAATTATCTACAATCCCCTCAAAAAGAAAGGGCGGCATCCATAACCCTTTTAAGCGACGGTAAATTTTACTTCTGCGACCTCGCAGCCCTTTCAGCTTACGCAGGCAATTTATCAAAAGATATCAAAGAGTTTATATCAAATTTAGGAAGCTATAATTTGTCAACAAACGAGCTTTATTGCGGAATCGGTCTTTACACATATCTCAGACTAACCGGCAGGGAGTCTTTTTTTTCGGTGCAGAGTATTTCAATATTCAGAAAGATCAGACATGAGCAGGAAATGATACTGAAAGATTTCGCGGCAAAAATAAAGGCGATTCCAGGTCTCCTGTCTGCTTATAAATCCGAAAAAATTAGATAAGATTTTTAAGATTCTGATATTCGTCAAAATTATACTTCTCTTTTTCCACAAGCAGCAATTTTTTAAACTCTGACATTTTGGCTATAAACCATATATTAACCGCTATGATCCATAAGGCGGCAAAGAAAATCACGTTGGGAATGCCGATTTTTTCGGCAAGTCCGCCCCAGAATACATTCCCGAAAGGCGCCAGCCCCATGAAACTCAAGGCGTATATGCTTACCACCCTGCCGCGCATTTCTTCCCTGACCAAAGTTTGTATCAGGGTGTTTATTCCCACGGTTTGTCTGGCTGTTCCGACGCCAGCCAAAAAAAGAAAGCCGGCAGATAGAAAGATGTTCCTTGAAAAAGACAAAAGCAGAACAGCCATTCCGTAAAGCAGTGAATACCTTGATATCGTAAGAACCATTGAACGATTTTCTTTTTTACCGGCCATCTGCAAGCCTGAAACAATGGCACCAAATCCTATCATTGACATAAAAGCACCCAAAATTCTCGAATCTCCCCCGAGGTGTTTGACATAAACGGGAAGTAAGGTTATAACAGGCATTATCACAAAGCTCAAAAGCATAAGAAAAGAAAGAGGATATCTTATATACTCAGTATTCCATATATAGTCTATGCCGCTTTTAAGATCCGAAAAAACATCAGTTTCGGCTCTTTTTCTCTCTATCTTATAGGGACGTATATATGCCAGAGCCGCCATTATAAAGATATAGGAAGCAAAGTTTATGAAAAAACAAAGAGTTTCCGAGGAATACTTTATGATGAATCCGGCCAAAGCGGGCCCTATCATTCTGGAAGCGTTAAACATTATAGAATTGAGAGCCAGGGCATTTGAAAGGCTGTCTCTGCCGACCATTTCTATGACAAAACTCTGCCTTAAAGGCATATCAAAAGCCCCTGCCACGCCAGAGATAAAACCTATAAACATGATATGGGAAATTTTTATCTTTCCCGTAAAAGACAGCCAGAATACGGCTAGAGCGCAAAGCATGGAAAGAAACTGAGTAAGATAAAGGCCTTTTTTTCTTTCAATCCTGTCAGCGTATATCCCTGCTACATAACCGAAAAGCAAAGCAGGCATCATTGTCGCAAAGCCCACCGCGCCAAGTTTGGCCGAAGAGCCGCTTATTCTGTAAACCAGCCATCCCATGGCGGTGCTTTGCATCCACGTGCCTATCAGAGAGAACCCCTGACCAGTAAAGTAATAGCGGTAGTTTTTATGCGAAAATGAGGAAAATATGTCTGAAATTCTCATAAATCCATTTTACAAAAATTGTAGAATATATTTGGAAGGACATATGAACCAGATAATATACATCAGACACAGCAGCAAATCAGCCAAAAAATTCGTGAAAGAACTTTTGGGGATAAAAAAAACATGGAAGACTGTTTTTTTTGAAATTTATCTAAACTGAAGATTCAAAACTTTTTCAACAGTTTTTTTATCAGTAAGATCCAGTTCATACCACACGACTTCGCCTATTTTGCACTTTTCGCCGCGTTTACAGACCTTTTTGAAGCCGAATTTCATGTGGCAGCAGATTGAGACAAGATTTTTGTCAACTGCCCTGTAAAAAACCTTTTTTGCGCCTTTTTCAACTGCCCTGGCCAGTCTGAGCCTGGTAAGCTCCGTGCCTATTCCCATCTCCCTGAATTCAGGGCGGACTCTTAAGCCTTCCAGCAGATATCTATTGTTTTCAAATACAAGGGCGGCATGTCCCACCATAATTTTCCCGAAATAAGCCGCAAAATAATCCACATTTGAAGTTTTTATAATTGAAGGAGCAAGGCAGTCCTTATAAAAATCCCTGAAATCCTTTAACCATCTAGCTCCGAGAATTTTCACTCTTGTGAATTTAACCGGAATTTTTTCCTTCATAATAAAATTATAGCCGTTTTTATTTCTCAGGACATCGGGCGAACGGGCAAACAGAAATAGG
>JAJUJA010000127.1 GCA_029267355.1 Elusimicrobiota bacterium
ACGATAAAGAGCTTGCGCCGAAGCAGAAAACCGTTTTTCCCGTTCTTGTTGACATAGAAAAATCAGAAGCCTACTTCTATTTTGTAAAAAATAAAACCTCAAAGGTCGCCTTCAAAAATCAGAAAATTGTCGCAGATGCACAGGGCTGAAAGCACCGTTACAGCTCGTATTCCTGACCGTGCTCAGGCAGCCTTATATCGTTAAAACCTTCCTTTTTAAGAGCCTGAGACAACCCTTCCCTCTGAGAGTTTTCTCCGTGGACGAGAAAAATGCCCTTTTTAGGATTTACTTTCCTGACATATGATACAAGGTCGCTTTTTCCGGCATGGGCCGAGAAAAATTCCAAAGATCTTACTTCCATAAAAACTTCATGCTTAAGCCCGAATATCTTAACTTCTTTTTCCCCTTCTTTAAGCCGACGGCCCAGTGTGCCCTGCGCCTGAAAACCTACAAGAAGCAGAATGTCGTTCTCATTTTCAATGCTGTTTCTAAGATGATGAAGGATTCTGCCCCCTTCGCACATTCCCGAAGCTGAAATAATCAGCATAGGGCCTGCGGCATCATTGAGTTTCTGAGAATCCCTTTTTTCCGAGATATAGTTTATGTATTCATACCCGAATGGGTCTTTATCAAGGCGGGCATATTCCAAAAAAGATTTTGAAAAATTTCCGGTAAATTTCATTTCATTGAAAATTTTTGTTATTTCACAGCTCATAGGGCTGTCAACATATACAGGAATTGCCGGAATACTTCCTTCGTTTTTAAGATTATCCAGTATATATATTATCTCCTGCGTCCTTTCAAGAGAAAAACCGGGTATTATCACCTTTGATTTTTTCTTAAATGCAGAATTTATGATCTCGGCCAAAACCTCCTTGGCATCTTCAACTTCGGGGTGTTCTCTATCGCCGTATGTGCTTTCTATGACAAGATAATCCGTCTCTGACGGAAAGCAGGGAGGATTCAGCAAAAGCTGACTCTGTCTACCGACATCTCCGCTGTAAAGAATTTTCACACCCTCAGTTTCCGCAAAGATCTGGCAGGACCCCAAAACATGTCCGGCTTCATAAAGAGAAACCTTCATATTTTCAAAAGGCTTGAATGGCGAATCTTTTTTTCTCAAAAGAGAAATAGCCTTAAGTGCATCCTCCTCGGTATATAGAGGCGCAATTTTTTCATCCTTATTGATTTTATTAAAAAACTCCGCGTCATTTTCCTGAAGCCTGGCGCTGTCCTTAAGCATTATCTCTGAAAGATGGGAAGTTATTGAGCTGCAATAAACGGGTTTTTTATATCCGTTTTTGGTCAGCAATGGCAAGGCTCCTGTATGGTCTATATGCGCATGAGAAAGCGCTACCGCATCAATTGCGCTTATATCAAAAGGAAACTTCAGATTTTTCTCGCGCGCTTCGGCCCTTTTTCCCTGAAAAAGCCCGCAATCAAGAAGCAAATTTCCTTTTCCGGTCATGATCAAATGTTTTGATCCCGTCACCTCTCCGGCCGCTCCGCAAAATTTTATTCTGGCCATACCGCCTCCTCCGGGATATTTTATATAATTTGTTAATGCATGAAGCTTTTAATTCCGCGGCCATAGCTTTTCTGGCTTTATTCCCGATATTAAACCCTCCGGCAATGAGCCCCGTTTTCTGGGAGATGACTTCCGGTTTTACCGTCAAGGAAAGACAGAAAACCGCCTTCCTGGTAGGCAAGTACTCTTTCTATTTGCTCGCCTCAGTTTTTTTGTTCGGCTCATGGCTTATGAAGATACTCGGCATTTCAATACCCGTAATAAGAATCTCTGGCGGTCTTATACTTTTCAACACTGCTTGGAAAATGCTTTCAGAAAACAGAGAAAAAAAGCTGAAATCTTACAATGACCTCGGCATTAGAAACGCTTTTTATCCCATTACCCTGCCGGTGACCGCAGGACCGGGGTCCATAGCTGTTACCCTGAGCCTTGCCCCCAGAGAGCCCTTAAATTCAACCAAAATAATTTTTTCCTCTCTTGGAACGGTGGCCGGCATACTGGCTGCCTGCATCAGCATATTTTTGTTTTACAGGTTTTCCCAGAATATAATCGTGAGGATGGACGAAGAGATGAGAGACTCCCTAACAAAAATCTCCGCCTTTATACTTCTGGCGATAGCAGTTCAGATAACATCCGACGGGATTTTATCGCTGCTGAAAGGCAATTTTTGATAGAATATTACCATGGTTAAACAGGAAACCTTCTATAAAGCCATACTGGACAATTTAACAGGCGG